>CAZVHW010000302.1:0-9038 GCA_964626835.1 uncultured Enterobacterales bacterium | reverse complement strand
GAAGAGGAAGCGACGCACCCAGCGGGAGCGATCCGCCGCCACCCAGGAAAAGCTGCTCGCGGCGACCATCGACTGCATCGTGGAGCTCGGCTACGCCGGCACCTCCACCACCGAGGTCTGCAAGCGCGCCGGCATGTCCCGCGGTGCGCAGGTGCACCACTACCCGACCAAGGCCGAGCTGGTGGCGGCGGCCATCGAGTACCTGTTCGAGCAGCGTCACCGGGAGTTCAGGGGCTCGCTGGGCAACGATCCCGAGCTCGACTCCGCGCTCGCCGGGCTGTGGGCGCTGTACTCCGGGCCCACCCTGCACGCCTGGATGGAGCTGCTCGTCGCGTCGCGCACCGACCCCGCCCTGAGCGAGCAGCTTCGCCACGTGGACGAACGCTTCTTCGACCAGGCCCGGCTGACCTGCCGCTGGCTGTTCGGGCTGCACGACGCCGACGAGGCGACGGTCAGCGCACTCACCCGCATGATCCTGTCGGTGCTCGACGGCCTGGCGCTCAACCGCACGCTGTACCGGGACGACTCCCAGCAACGCGCAGCCCTGGAGCTGTTCGAGCGGGCCCTCGTCGGCCTGCAGGTCGGCTGAGGCAGCAGACGTGATCCGCCGGCTGCCACCACCCAGGGCACGCTCCCCTCTGCTCGCCCGGCTGACGGCTGAGTCCGGCGCCCCCGTCACCCGGGTGTGCTCCCGTGGTGATGCCGCCGTCATGGCGGTCCCGGGCCGATACTCGGTGACCTACCTGCTGCTCGGCCCGAACGCCGTGGTGATCGTGGACGTCGGCTCCGTGACGGACCACGAGCGGATCATCGACGCGATCCGGTGGCTCGGGCGCCCGCTGTCCCAGGTCCGCTTCGTGATGCCCACGCACCTGCACGTGGACCACATCGTCGGCATCGACGGTCTCGCCCGGCGCCTGGGCGTGCCCATCCTCCTGGGCCACGTCGCATTCGAGGCCGTCACCACCGGGCGGAGGCTGCGTTTCCCGCGGCCGCTGCACGTGCTGCGTGCCACGCCTACCTGGGTGATGCAGGGCGCGCCGCGCTGCCCGACGGCAGACTCCAGGGTCGGCCTGGAGTTCGGCTTCCCCTTCTCCAAGAACCGCTTCACGGCGCCGCTCGTGCCCTGTCTCGAGACCGACCACAGCGTGCTCGGCCTGTCCGACTGGACCGTACTGCACACCCCCGGCCACGCAGACGACGCGGTGTGCCTCTACCACGCCGAGGCGCGTTTTCTGGTCGCCGGCGACACGGTGCGCAACTTCAACGGCGGCGAGTGGAACCCCCTGCTGTGCGACGCCGAGGCCTACGGACGCACCCGGGCGCGTCTGTGCCGGCTCGAGGTCGACACGGTCTTCCCCGGCCATGGCCCCGTGCTGGAAGGCCCCGGCATCCTGCACCGCTTGCGGACGCTCCCCCGCTACGCGCCCTGAACCTGGCTCGAGCCAGGCCGCGAACCTCGTCGCCGCACTCCACGCGCATGGCCAGGGTCTCCGACTCGAGGATCACCGGCAGGGTGCAAGGCGTGGCCAGGGCGAGCAGGAGGGTGAGGGGAACATGGAGGCACCTCGGCTCGCGTACGCTCCCATTGTGGCCCCCCGCAGCTCACGTGTTGATGTGGCGATGTGTTCGCGCCCCTCACCACCGCATGGTCAAGCTGATGCTGGGAGCCAGCAGAGCACCCACCGGAATGCAGGCGATGGCGCCCATGCCCGAACCGACGCCGTAGTTGAGCGGGACGACCTTCCACCAGCGGTCCACCACCTCGCCCACCGAGATCGTGTCGGTCGCCCAGCCAAGGGTCATCAGCGTCCCGAAGCCCGTGCCGTAGGACATGGCGCCGGCCGCCATGCCGTAGAGGATCCCCCAACCGATGTTGCGCCAGGGGCCGCGGGGGTGGCGGAGCGTGACGTCCGCGAACCACAAGGTGGCCCAGGCCGAGGAGAGCGTCTGCACGCCGGTGGAGCCGATGGAGACCCATCTGACGGCTCCAGGGCTCGCGCCTGCGTCAAAGATCTCGCCGTCGGCCACCGTCCCCACGCCGATTCCCGCGCCCACCAGAGCCCCGCTGACCAGTGCCGTGACGCGCACCGCCCTGGCACGGTCCGGGTCGGCCTGCATCGTCTGGCCACGCGCCAGCCCCGGCGCTAGCCAGAGTGCCGTTGCCAGGAGGAGGGCGAGGGGGGATGCACGATTCAAGAGGGGACGCTCCAGCACAGCGAGTCTGCTGGTTCGACCAGGAACCCGTCAAGCGAGCTGCGGCGCCCACGGCCAGCGGAGGATTCTCTCCCCTACATCCCCAACACCAACAACAAGGTCCCATCCTCGCCAGGCGCCAACAGGTCGTCCAGGCCATCTCCGTTGGTGTCGTCGATGGTCAGCGGACCCTGAATGAGCGTGGCGCCGTGTAGGCCCGTACCGGGAGCGAAGCCGTTGCTCAGGGCACGGTGCATCCAGAGCTGACCACCACGGGCCGCCAACACCTCGGGCATGCCGTCGCCATCGAGATCGTGGGCACCAAGGTAGCCTCCGCCCTCGAGGTTGTGGGTCTCGTCGCCCCAGGCGACCGTCAGGCCGGCGTCGTCGATGGTGGCGACCTCCTCGGCCCCGTCCGCATCGAGATCGACCGGCAGCAGTTGGCAGCCATCTGCGCTGGCGGTGAGCAGCTCGTCCACGCCATCGCCATCGGTATCTCCGGCGGCGACGCAGCCGAAGGAACCGACGTCATCGTTACCGACCGTGGCGAGCTCCGCGTCCAGCCAGGTCACGACACCCTCGTCGGTGAGCACCGCCACCACGGCCCCGTCGGCGAAGGCGCCGGTGACCAGCTGGGTGCCTTCGACCGAGACACGGCCCCGTTCGTCGAAGGTGTCCGCTTCGTCGAGACCCAGCTGGACGAGCTGGCTGCCCTCGTCGTCCCACAGGCCGTAGACCAAGCCGTCGTGGATGGACACCGCGTAGGGGATGTCGTTGTCCTCGAAGAGGATCTCGCCCCGACGCTCGAGGATCAGCTCTCCGCTGTCCTCGTCCTGCTGCATCCACCAGGTGCGCAGGGTGGGAACCGCGTAGGCGTTGATCCATCCGGCCATGGTGTCCAGGCCGGCTTCCTCGTCGAGGTCGGCGAAGGTGGGATCCACCTGCAGCTGCAGGTCGAAGCGGGTCCAGTCCGCGTCGGTGGAGGCCCAGCCCGACTCGACCTCGGTGCCGGGGAACAGGTGCAGCCCGTCGCTGTAGACCGCCAGGTCGGGCAGGCGGTCCCCGTCCAGCAGCCCAGCCGCGATGGGCCCAGCCACTGGACCATCGTCCACATCGGTGCCGGTGAACAGCTGCATCGATCCCACGGTGTGGTAGGCAAAGTCGGGGTTTCCGTCGCCCACCACGAAGTGGATGACGTGAAGGTCGCCGCCCTCGAGGGCCATGATGTCGGCATTGCCATCGCCGGTGATGTCGTCCAAGGCCCACGCCGGCGCCAGGAAGCTCTTTTGGTACTGGGTCGTGTCGCTGTCGAGGGTGTAGAAGACCACGCTCTGCTCGACGCCGTCCTCGGCGTGGGAGAGCATGGCGGGATCATCCGCCCCACCCGCGTCCATGTCTGCCGCACCCAGGAACACGGCGGGTTCGGCGAGGTGGGTCTCGAGGCTGGAGGGAAAGGTCTCGGCCCAGATGCCGTCGTCGCTCCAGTAGTAGCGCATGAGCACCGAGTTGCTCTCGAGGAAGGCCACCTCGGCCTCCCCGTCGGTGTCCGACTGGGACAGCTCCAGGTCGACGATGGTGTAGTCCAGCTCGAAGCGCACTTCCTCGAGCTCCTCGAAGCCCCAGGCGCCGTCCCCGGCCATCACGACCAGGAACGTGCCCTCGCTGCCCTGCAGCGCGAAGCCCACGTCGTTTCGCGTGTCGCCGTTCACGTCGTCCATGGACGATCCGAGCAGCTGCAACCCCTCGGCGGCGAAGCCCGCGCCCCAGGACATGCCACCGCCCGACCGGCCTCGTAGCAACACCACCTCGTCTTCGCTGCGCACCATCAGGTCTGGCAGACCGTCGTTGTCGACGTGCACGACATCGATCTCGAGGATGGGATCGGGCATGGTGAGGACCCGATGGGGGAGAGCGTTGGGCTCGATGCCCAGGAACCAGACCTCCATGTCGTTTGCCAGCACGACCCCCTCGAGCAGAGAAGCGGCCCAGACGGCCTCGCCCAGCTCCGAAGGCAATATCCACGACGGGCGCAGCCCCCATGCGCCCAGCGTGTCGGCCACCGACCAGCAGTCCACGGCTTCACCGATGGCCATGCTGGCATCGCCAGCCCCGACGATCTCCACGGTGAAGACCTCGGGCGCGGTGGTGACGACATCCAGCTCGCCATAGCCGGAGGGGTCGATGGTGACGGTGTCGTCGTCACTGGTGGCGGTGACGCCACTGACGGAGACGGAGACCTCGTCGCCTTCGACCGCCGCGCCATAGCGGTTGAGCAGTCGCACCGGCACCTCCACCTCGCCTTGGCCCACCGCCGGAGCCAGCTCGACACGCTCGGGTGCAACGGCATCGATGACGGTGACCAGGGGGATCAGCTCCTCGTCAGGCTTGCAGGCCCCGAGGACCAGAAGTGGCAGCAGGCAACCAGCACGCATTCGGCACCTCCACCTGGCAGTCTACGGTCACCAGGCCCGAAACGCACGCCCGCTGCTGTCAGACCTCGTCTCCGCCCACCCGGACGGCGCCCATCGGCCCGCTAGTCCGTGTCGCTGTCGTCCTCGACCGGATCGAAGAAGCAGGCGCTCACCAGCTCTTCGCCAGCGCCGTCGTAGCGTTGCTCGAGGCGGCCCCAGCTATCCATGGAGATGACGCCGTGGATGGTGGAGTGCAACAAGTAGAGTTCTGCGGTGTCGTCCCAGGCGCACTCGGTGATGTCGACGAGGTGCTCGGCCCCGCCGAACAGCTCCGCCAGCTGGTCTTGGTCGGGGTAGGCCGCGGGGACCTGGTCGCCACCCTGCAGGGACTCGACCGAGTACATGCCCCCGACCGGCGAGCAGACATAGGGCTTGGATTCCGGACCCTTGAACCCCTGACTGGCGCGGCCCAAGCCGTCGTCAAAGTCTTCGTAGGACAGTCGCGACTCAGCGCTGGACACGGTGAACCGATACAGATCGGGTTGCTCGTCCGCACTGCCATCGAGCAGGAAGAGGTTGTCCTCGTAGGCCACGAACACGCTGGAGACGGAGTAGAGCGAGTCGTTGGAGCCCAGCTCGTCGATGGACTGCTCGGCGCTGTTGTAGGACCAGATCGCATTGGCGGTGACGAGGTACGGGGTCCCGTCCATGACCACGAGGTCCCGCACGTTGGTGGCGTCGCTGCCCTCGGACAGGGAAGCGCTGAAGGGATCGTTGCCGCCCTCCCAGATCCAGAGCCGATGGCCGCTGTGGTCCCACACGTAGAAGTCGGGACCCGCAGGGTCGTAGGCCACGGGCCCGGCCTCGCCGATGTCGTCGAGGGGCATACCGCCCTCGGTCAGCAGAACGCCGTCGGGCCCCCACGCCCGGACCTTCACCGTATCGCCCGCGATGGTGGCGAGGGCCATGCCCATGCCGAACTCGTTGTCGGGCACCCAGGGCGCGGTGTCGTCGGTGTCGTCGGGTGGATGGGTGTCGATTCCGCCACAACCCCCGGGGAGGTCCTCGCAGGTCGTGGGGATGTCTGCTGAGCGGAACAGGTTGCACCCGGCCAGGAGCAGCAGCGGGGCGATCAGCGCGGGGGTCGGTCGCATGGGGCGGGGCTCCGTGGGGGCTGGACCGGACGGCGCATGCGGCGCCGCAGTCGGACCAAGGGCAACCATAGCAAGACCGGAAGCAGGAGGGGACGATCCCCGCACCCTCTCGCTACCAGCTCGAGTGGTGGAAGGCGCGCATAACCCGCCCCGAGAGCGGTGTCCGGGGGATCGAAAGTAGCCCGCTCGCTGACCGCATAGGACATCAGGCGATCCGAGGCCTCGTAGGGCCCAAGATCGGAATCGGCGCTCATCAACAGCGCCAGGGCGGCGGTCACCGCCGGGGTGGAAGCCGAGGTGCCGTAGAATCCCGTGGCGCCGTAGACCGACGAGGAGAGGCCATCCGGCCCGGCGATGTCAGGCTTGTTCAGGCCCCCGTGGGTGGGGCCCTCGGAAGAGAAATACTCAGCGTCGTTTCCAATGTAGTTGCTGGCGCGAACCGCTCCGACGGTGAAGACCGAAGGGTGGGTGCCCGGGTCGGAGATGGAGCCTTCCGCCATGGGCTCGTACAGAGTGGATCCACGGGCGAAGATCGAGAAGCGTACTGCCGGATCCCCCGCAGCCCGCCGCAGGCGGATGTAGTACCAGCCGCTCTCCTGGGCGTAGGCGCTGACCCGCTCGGTGGGGTAGCAGCCGGAATCGTCCACGATCTGCCGCTCTTCCGAACGCCCCACCACGGCTCCATCGCCATCGACGACGTAGAGGTCCAGATCCGTGTCGCCGCAGTGGTGGTACTGGTCCCAGTTGAGCATGACGCGGTTGCGGCCGGGCCCCGACAGGTAGACGGGGAGGTACTCGCTGCTGCCGTCGAACTCGTGCCAGCCGTCCAGGTCGTCGTCACGGAAGTCCTCGAGCCAGTGTTCATCGGCGTAGTTGCCGGCCGAGGTGACGAAGAGCGTGTCGGCCGCGGCGAGATCCGACATGAGCTCGTTGACCGCTCCAGTGCCGTCGTAGAACGACTCCGAAAACATGGACATGGACATCGAGATCAGGTCCACGTCGTGGCGCACCGCCCAAGCCACCGCGTTTTCGAGGGTGGTCAGCCCGTTGACACGCACCAGGTGCAGCTCGACACCCGGGGCGAGATCGCGGATGGTCTCGGCGCAGGCCACCCCGTGGCTGCCTTCCTCGTAGGAGTACCAAGGCCGCAAGGTGTCCATGGACAGCTCGCAGGAGTCGTGAGCCCCACAGTCCCAGGTCTCCACGTCGCCAAGCTCCTCGGGACGCAGGGCGGCGTTGAACCACTGCACGTCGAAGACCGCCACGCGCACACCCGAGCCATCGTATCCAGCGTCCACCCAGGCTTCGGTCTGCATGGCATCGACCGCTTCCCAGGCGACGTAGGCCGTATCGACCTCGGGGATGGACACCGGGCGAGACGGCGTGCCGTCGGAGGGAGCCTGCGCCAGCATGGAACCCCGCGAGCTCGAGATCACCGCGTCGGGATGGTCGGGTTCGTCCACTCGCACCAGGGCCCACGCCTCGTCGTCCAGCTGCACGGCACCCACGCTGGGGGAGCCGTCCTGGGCCACCGAAGAGGCGATCACGAGGAGCAGTGACGGAAGAAAGTAGGGCAAGAAATGATCCCTGATGCCGAGGGGCCTCACCTTTGAACTGCCAAGCTAACGGCTAACGGCTAATAGCTAACGGCTGCGACCGGTCCATGGCCGGTCGGCTGGAGGACAACCATGCTGAACGTGCTGGCCGTGTTTCGGAGGGAGCTCACCAGCAGCTTCGACTCCCCGTTGGCCTACATCGTCGTGCCCGTGTTCCTGGGCCTGGTGGCGACCTTCGTCCTCTGGTTCCAGGACATCTTCGCCCAGGGCGTCGTGTCCCTGCGCACCTTCTTCTTCTGGTCCTCCCTCTTTTTCGTGGTGTTGGTGCCCGCCATCACCATGCGCCTGTTCGCCGAGGAAAGGCGCACCGGCAGCCTCGAGCTGCTGATCACGCTGCCCATGAGCGAGACACAGGTGGTCCTCGGCAAGTACCTGAGCGCCCTGGCCCTGCTCGCGGTTGCCCTGCTGCTCACGGCCACCTACCCGGTGAGCATGGCCATTCTCGGGGACCTGGACTGGGGGCCAGTGGTGGGAGGCTACCTGGGCCTGGTGCTCCTGGGTGCGGCCCTCTGCGGCATCGGCACCGCGGCGTCGGCACTCACCTCGAACCAGGTGGTGGCGTTCCTCCTGGCCATGGTGCTCTGCCTGCTGCCATTCGCGACGGGGTTCTTCCTACACAAGGTCCCAGCCGTCGCCCTGCCCGTGGTGCAGTACCTGTCCTTCGACTACCACTTCAACAACCTGGCCCGGGGCGTGCTCGACAGCCGCGACCTCATCTACTTCCTCTCGGTCGGGGCCATGGGGCTTGCCGTAGCCGTCCTGGCCCTGCGCCACGGTCGCCTGAAGTGAAGGGGGCAGGAACATGAACAAGCGCAAGAGACTGCTCCTCGACGCCTGGGTCCAGCTGGCAGCCTTCCTGCTGGTGCTCGTGCTGGCCAACGCCTTGGCCGCCCGCCACTTCGCGCGGCTCGACCTCACCCGCGAACACGTCTACACCCTGTCCGACGCCAGCCGAGGCCTGGCCACCCGCCTCGAGCGGCCGCTGTTCGTCAAGGTCTACTTCACAAAGGGCCTCGAAGCGCCCTACAACAACCACGAGCGCTTGCTGGTCGACAAGCTCGAGGAGTTCCGCGCCTACTCCGGGGGGCTGATGGAGCTCCAGGTGGTGGATCCCACGGGCAACAAGGAGCTCGAGGACGAAGCCAAGCGCTTCGGCATCCAGCCCATCCAGTACTCCTACCGAGGCAGCGACCGGTCCGAGCTCAAGCGCGTCTTCATGGGTGCCAGCTTCGTCTACGGCGAGCAGCAGACCGCCCTCGAGGCCGTCACGCAGGTCGGCACCATCGAGTATGACATCGCCCGCACCATGCACCGGCTCATCGTAGGCGAAGACGGCAAGGTAGTCGGCTTCACCACCGGTCACAAAGAGGTGGACGTCCTGCGAGCTTCGGGACCCCTCGAGACGCTGCGCAACCAGCTGGCCGACACCTACTCCCTCGCCTCGGTACCCCTGGGCGGAGAAGACGGCGTACCCGACGAGGTCGATGCCCTCATCATGGTCGGTCCCCAGGTGCAGGTGGGCGAACGAGCCCGCTACCAGCTCGACCAGTTCCTCATGCGCGGAGGCAGCCTGGCGGTCTTCGTCACGAACTTCCGCACCGACGCACGCACCATGCGAGCCACCGAGATCTTCCACGGCATGGAGAGCTTCCTGGGCCAGC
>CAZVHW010000301.1:7073-9354 GCA_964626835.1 uncultured Enterobacterales bacterium | reverse complement strand
GTCGTCGTCGGCGCAGTCGGCCGGGTTGTCGACGTAGCCGTCCGGCTGCTCGCAGGCCTGCACTACCGAGGTGGTGTCGCCGTAGCCGTCGGAGTCTGCGTCCTCGTACCAGGTCGGCGCGTCGACGGCTCCGATGTCGGCCAGTCCGTCGCAGTCGTTGTCGATCCCGTCGCAGACCTCCTCGGCGCCCGGGTGGACCGCCGCGTCGGTGTCGTCGCAGTCGGTGAGGTCGGCGACGTGCCCGTCGGGCGGCTCACAGCCGAGCGCCGGCGCGGTGGGGTCGCCCCAGGTGTCGCCGTCGGAGTCGGCGTACCAGGTCGGAGGGGCCGCCGCGTCGATGTCGACGTCCCCGTCGCAGTCGTTGTCGATCCCGTCGCACACTTCGACGGCGCCCGGGTACACCCCGGCATCGGTGTCGTCGCAGTCGTCTGTGTTGTCGACGTAGCCGTCCTGCTCGTCGCAGGAGGTGATGCTGTCGTCCTCGTCCCCGTAGCCGTCGCCGTCGTTGTCCGTGTACCAGGTGGAGGCGTCGCTGGCGTCTTCGTCGACCTCTTCGTCGCAGTCGTTGTCCACCTCGTCGCAGAGCTCGGCGGCCGCTGGATAGACATCGTCGCGGGTGTCGTCGCAGTCGGTCGCCGTGTCCACGTAGCCCGAGGGTAGATCACAGATCTCGATGGTGTCTGTCTCGCTGCCGTAGCCGTCGCCGTCGGCGTCGGCGTAGAACGTGTCGCTACCTGCGGCCCCTTCTTCGTCGATCTCGTCGTCGCAGTCGTCGTCGATGCCGTTGCAGCGCTCGGAGGCTCCGGGGTTGACGTCGGGATCGGTGTCGTCGCAGTCTTCGGAGACGGGGAAGCCGTCCCCGTCGCCATCGGGCTCGGCGGAGTCGTCGGGTTTGTCCTCGCAGCCGACGAGAATGGCCAGAGTGAGGGGCAGGAGCCAGCGCATGTTTCCTCCGGAGTGCGGGCTTGGTCGTTGACGGGCCCCTACCATACATGGATCCCGTTGTGTTCGGCAGGTTCGTCGGCGAATCCGCCAGCCCCGGAGAGGTGCGCGTGCTCCCTTCTGCCCGTACAATGCTGCTTCTCACCGTGGTGGCCTTGTCCGTGGTCGGGTGCCGCGACGAGCCGGCGCCAGACCGGGCCGGCTCTGCACCCGCCGCGATCCGCGCGAATCCCACCGGGCTCTCCGGCCAACAGCAGGACCTGGAGGCCCCGGGAGGCACGGTCTCGGTGCGGGTACCCATCCTCGCAGTCGAGGGTCGGGACTTTGCGAACTACTGGTGCCCGGAGGTCCTTGCTGCAGACGGCCAGCGCCTGTTTCGGGACGAGGAGGGTTTCCCGGCCCGCTTCAACGTCTACTGGGGTTGGGACGACGAGCAACGATTGTGGGTGTACAACACCGACGACGGTGGGGTCTGGGTCTACTCCGAGGGGCCCGATGGGTGGGGACGTGAGGCTTGGCGGCCCGATGGGGAGCTCGAGCCGCCGGCGGGCATTCAGGCGCACCGGGTGCGCTAGCAGCCCGCGTGGGGCTGCGGCTCGCTCCGGGGTGGTGGTGGCTCGTTTGGTCCGCCGTCCACGGCGGAGTGCGGAAGAGACTTCGCCTGTTGTACAGGACAGGCTGGGAGGTCGCCTCGAGCGCCGTGACTCGCCCGCCGGGCCGTGCTGCCGTGCTACAATCAGCGGCGACCCGCGCGCGGAAGGACCGGCCATGCACCTGACGTTCTTGCCATTCGCCTTGTTCCCGCTTCTGCTCGCAATGGTGGGCGTGTCCTGCGACGGGAAGGTCGACGAAACGGGCCCACCGGAGGGGGACGCGGATACTGACAGCGACAGTGATTCTGACGCGGACGCGGACGCCGACGCGGACGCCGACGCAGACGCAGACGCAGACGCGGACACCGACACCGATGTGAAGGAGCAGATCATTGTCGTCGGCGCAGGTCTGTCCGGCCTCGCTGCGGCCAAGACACTGCACGCGCACGAGTGCTGCGACGTCACCGTGCTGGAGGCCCAAGACCGGGTAGGCGGCCGCATCGCCACCCTCGAGATGCCCGTCACCGGCACCATCCTGGAGGCCTCGGCCCAGTACCACGCGGGTAAGACCTCGAGCTCCCTGACGCCGATCATCGAGGAGATGGGCATACGAACCCAGAACTACGCCTGGACCCACGAGAGCTGGGACCTCGACGGCACAAAGAACCCGGTCTCGAGCCGCGACTGGAACGACTTCTACCGCGACGCGACCCTGCGATCCCGAGACTACGAGGACCAGCCCGACG
>CAZVHW010000301.1:0-7063 GCA_964626835.1 uncultured Enterobacterales bacterium | reverse complement strand
CAGATGGTGAGCGAGGGAGCGTTCTCCTACTTGGATAACGACCGCGAGATCGGGTACTGCGTCGCCTCGCTGTTCGAGGAGGAGTACGCCTCGGACATGGGCGACATGCGCGCCTGGTCGCTGTGGGAAGGCGACGATCTGATCGGGGTGGACGAGTGGTTCCCGGATGGCCTGAGCGCCATCCCCGAGTACCTGGCCGAGGGGCTCGATGTCCGCCTGAGCACCCCGGTCTCCGCGGTGAGCTACGACAGCGAGGGCGCGGTCGTGAGCACGGAGTCGGGCGAGGACTTCGCCGCCGACAGGGTCATCGTCACGGTCTCCCTCGGCGTGCTCAAGGCGGGTGACATCTCCTTCGATCCGCCACTCCCCAGCACGAACACCGACGCCATCGAGCGCCTGGGCATGGGCCTGATGGACAAGGTGTGGCTGATCTTCCCCGAGGTCTTCTGGGATCCGGACATCGACTTCAAGGGCTTTCTGAGCGAGCCGCAGGGTCAGTTCGCCTCGTGGAACTACTACGGCGGCAACGCGCTGATGGTCTGGCACGCCGGCGGCAACGCCACCACGCTCGAGTACCAGTCCGACGACGAGATCATCGCCGGGGCGATGGACACGCTGCGGATCATGTACGGCGACGACATCCCCGATCCGACCGAGACCCTGATCGCACGCTTCGATGTGGACGCGGTGGACGCCATCTCGGGCGCGACGCCCAGGTCGACCTACATCAAGGGCGCCTACTCCTACCTCGCGCTCGGCTCCACGCCCGATGATCGCAGCGACATCGCGGCCCCAGTCATGGACAGGATCTTCTTCGCGGGCGAACACACCAACCCGGACCATCCAGCGCTGCTCCAGGGTGCCTACGACAGCGGAATCAGAGAGGCGAACAACATCGTCGACCTGCAGTGACCCCAGCTCGGTTCCACGCGAACGCTCCAGCTGACCCCGATCGAAGCACGGCTTGGGCTGGAGGAGCGTGCGACACGTGTCGGAAAACCCTCGAGATTGTAGGCGAGCTGAGCGGAGTAGCCGCCTACAGGGACAAGCCCCCGATCGCCACGGCGAGAAGGCCCATGCAGCCCAGCAGCGAGAGCATGCCCAGCATCAAGGCCGCGTAGAACAGCGCGCCCTTGACGTGGGCCGAGCGCAGGTTGGTGCGAGCGAGGGCGATCTCGTCCCGGATGGTCGTGCAGCGGCGCTGGGCCTCCGGTTCCCGGCTGGCGGCGATGCGCAGGGCGCTCTCGAGGGCGGTCAGGCGGTCCAGGATGGCCTGGTTGGCCTGCTTGGTGGGCTGGTGCCAGGTGGACTGCCACGCTCCGGTGCTCAGCAAACCGATGGCCATCAGCACGGCGTGTTCGAGGCCGTCCACGGTGCGCGGCACGAACGCATTGCGCCAGAAGCTCGAGATCCGTTCCCTGGAGCTCGTGCCGAACCCCATGCGCCCCAGCAGCTCCGTGCTCACGTCGTCTCCCTTGGCCCCCAGCTTCTGGGCCGCTGCGGACAGCTCGCGCAGGGCCTCCAGTTCCTGCTCCACGTTCTCGAAGACCCGCCCAGCAGCGCCGCAGTAGGCGCAGACGAGCTGGCTTGGACGCATGGGAGCGCCGCACACCGCGCATTCTGTCATCGTTGCCTCCGCGGTCCGCGGATCACCGGCGCTTCTTGCGGCGGCGGCGTTGCACCAAGCCAGCCAGGATCAGCGATACCACACCCAACGACCGTGGTGCGGCTCCCGCCGTGCTGCAGCCGGTCTTGCCGCCGCCGCCGCTGCCGGTGTCGTCGCCGCTCGGGTCGCCGGTGTCGTCGGTTGCTGGCCCCGTGGCGTCCGCGCCGTCGCAGTCCTGGTCGATGCCATCGCCGGGGACGTCGGTGGCGCCGGGGTGGCTGCTCGCGTCGTCGTCGTCGCAGTCCGTGGCGTCCGCCACTTCGCCCGCGGCGCCGTCGCAGCTCTCGCTTGCGCGGGCGGCGTCGCCGTAGCCGTCCCCATCCCGGTCGGCGTACCACTCGGCGTACGTCGATGCATCCACGCTGGTGTCCAGGTCGTCGGCCAGCCCGTCGCAGTCCTCGTCCAGGTCCCACGCGTCGCAGACCTCCTGGCCATCGGGGTTGATGCTGGCATCGCTGTCGTCGCAGTCGGAGGCCAACTCCACCCCCACGGTGCTGCTGGGCCGGTCGCAGGCCTGGCTGCTGGCATTCGGATCGCCGTAGCCGTCCCCGTCCAGGTCGTTGAACCAGGTGGTGGTGCTCCCCGCGAGGACGGAAGCGTCGTCGTCGTCGGCCAGCCCGTCGCAGTCCTCGTCCAGCCCCCACGCGTCGCAGATCTCCTGTGCACCCGGGTTGATGCCGGCATCGCCGTCGTCACAGTCCGTGGCGTCCGCCACCGCGCCCGAGGGGGCCTCGCAGCTCGCGCTTGCCATGGCCGCATCGCCGTAGCCGTCGCTGTCACCGTCCGCGTACCAGGACAGCAAGCTGCCGGGCAGCAGCGACGGGTCGTCGTCGTCGGCCAGCCCGTCGCAGTCCTCGTCCACGTCGCTGGCATCACAGACCTCGTCCGCGCCTGGGTTGACACCGGCGTCCTCGTCGTCGCAGTCCGTGGCATCCGCCACCGCGCCCGTGGGCTGATCGCAGGCTCCGTGGGACACCGCGGGATCGCCGTAGCCGTCGCCGTCGCCGTCGGCATACCAGCTGGCCTGGGTCGAGGTGTCGACGCTGGAGTCCAGGTCGTCGGCGCGCCCGTCGCAATCCTCGTCGGTGTCCGCAACGTCGCAGACCTCGTCTGCGCCCGGGTTGACGCCCGCGTCCCCGTCGTCGCAGTCCGTGGCGTCCGCCACGCGGCCGCCGGCGGCGTCACAAGCCGGCACGCGGCTGCCGGCGTCCCCGTAGCCGTCGCCGTCCGCGTCGTCGTAGAACACGCCGAGGCTGACCGCGAGCACGGAGCCGTCGTCGTCGTCCACCAGCCCGTCGCAGTCCTCGTCCACGTCCGCAGCGTCACAGACCTCGTCGGCGGCGGGGTTGATCGATGCGTCCGCGTCGTCGCAGTCGGAGCTGTCCAGCAGGCTCCCCGAGGGCTGCTCGCAGGCCATCAGCGGCGTCGCAGCGTCGCCGTAGCCGTCCCCGTCGGCGTCCTGGTACCAGGTGCCCATGGTGGCGTTGTCGGTCGTGGCGTCGTCGTCGTCGGCCAGGCCGTCGCAGTCCTCGTCCACATCCGCAGCGTCGCAGATCTCGGTGGCGGCGGGGCTGATGCTGGCGTCGGCGTCGTCGCAGTCCGTGGCGTCGCTGACCCAGCCCGTGGGTTGTTCGCAGGCAGCCTGCGTCCAGCTGGGATCGCCGAAACCGTCACCGTCGCTGTCCACATACCAGTCAGTCTGGCTTGCTGGGTCGGTGGAGCCGTCCCGTTCGTCGGCCAGGCCGTCGCAGTCCTCGTCCACGTCCGCAGCGTCGCAGACTTCGGTGGCGCCTGGGTTGACGCTCGCATCCCCGTCGTCGCAGTCGGTGTCGTCAGCGACATGGCCCGAGGGCGCGGAGCAGTCGGAGGTCGAGGAACCGGCGTCGCCGTAGCCGTCTCCGTCGCCGTCCAGGTACCAGTCCGAGGCTGCGCCGACCCAGGGATCCTCGTCGTCGCAGTCTTCGTCCCAGAACACGCCGTCGGCATCGTTGTCTCCGTCGTACCCGGCGTGGACGTAGGCGCGGCCCTGGCTGTCGCCCCAGCTGCTGGCCGTGGACGCCAGATCGCCGTAGCCGTCGCCGTCGTAGTCCCCGGCGTCCAATGCCCAGGCGAAGTAGTCGCTGGTGTTCTCGCCCTCAACCACCTGCACGGCGGTGGTGTCCAGACCCGACGACGAGCCGTGGTAGATCCAGGCCGCACCGCGCTGGGAGTCGTAGCCGTGGCAACCCGCCGCGACGTCGTCGTAGCCGTCGCCGTTGATGTCGGGCAGCGCGGTGACGGAGACGCCAAAGTAGGAGGTGCCCGAGGGGGCGATGACCGTGGCAGACGCGCTGCTGGACAGCCCGCTCGAGCTGCCGAGGTACACCTGGAAGTAGTTCGAGCCGGAGTAGTAGCCGATCCCCGCCACCAGGTCGTCGTAGCCGTCGCCGTTGATGTCGTGGCCGCCCGACAGCACCGAGCCGAAGTAGCTGCTCGCCGCGTAGCCCCGGATGGTCGTGTCCGGGCTGGCGGACAGCCCGCGGGGCCCCGCGTTGTAGACGTAGATCTTCCCGCTGTCGGTGGTGCTCGTGCTGTAGTCCGCGTACGGCGCGGCGATGGCCAGATCTCCGTCGCCGTCGCCGTTGAAGTCGCCACTGGCCAAGGCCCAACCGAAGCCGTCGGTGGCGCTGCCGCTGAAGCCCTGGCTGTAGCTGGCGCCGATGCCCGTGGCCGAGCCTTCGTAGACGACGACGTAGGCGGCGGTCGCGCTGGTGGTCCCCGAGATTGCGACCTCGTCGTCACCGTCGCCGTCGATGTCGGGAATCCCGGTCAGGGCCACGGCGAAGCTGCCGCTGCTGCCGCCGAGGCCCGAGAGGGTGCGAGCCGCGGACGAGCCGACACCGGTGGCCGCGCCGTGGAACACGTAGGCTCGACCCGAGTGGCTGGCCGTGGAGCCGATGGCGCCGAGGATGATGTCTCCGTAGCCGTCACCGTTGACGTCCCCCGCGGCCGAGAGGCTGTAGCCCAGGTAGTCGGTGGGATTGAAGCTGCTGTACACCTGCGTGGCCGGGGAGAGCAATCCGCCGGAGTACCCCAGGTACAGGTAGACGTTCGTGGTCCCCGACGAGTACATGCCGTCCTGGGCGGTGACCATCAGGTCGTCGTAGCCGTCACCGTTGACGTCCCCGGCGGTCGCTTCGTACAGGCCGAAGAAGTAATACGGCGCAGCCCCGGTGAGGGTGGTCGCCGCGATCCCGTACACCGGGTCGACGGTGATCGGCCACACAGCGCCTCCCGCATCCACGACGACCCGCAGGACCTCGCCGTCCGCCTCGAGATGCGCCGGCAGGGACACGCCGTCGGCGTCCCAGGCTGCCAGCCGGGAGACGGACCAGTCGCGGCCCTGCGCGTCTACGAACCAGGCACTCTCGCCGTCCGTCTCGAGCCACAGCGCCCCATCGATGGCGGTCTCGAAGAGCAAGGGGCCCCGACCCGGGGGAGGCTCCTCGACCGTCCAGCCCTGCTCGATGGCCGCGTCCATGGCCAGCCACCACGCGGTCAGGCCATCACCGCGATCGTACTCCAGACGCCGCGTAGCGCCCACCTGCTCGCCGATTGTCGGCTCGACGGGCTGGTGCTCGAGCAGTGCACCAGCGCGGCCCCAGGCCTCGAAGCGCAGGGCTGGACCCTGGTCGCCATCCGGGGTCGCGAAGGCGACGCCGTCCTCGTCGAAGCTCGCCTCGAGCCCCGCCAGCGGCAATCGGGCGACATAGCGCTCGCCGTCGGCGCGGATGACGCGTGCACGGGAGGCCTGCTCCACGCCCCAGGCATCGGCGGTATCCGCGGTCCTCGGATCGGAGTCGCCGCTTCCAGCGCGGCAGCCTACAAGGGCGAGGACCAGCAACGGTGCTTTCCAGATGTTCAACGGCATTCTCGCTGGGAATTTGGTTATTTCTGTTTATCTCTGTTTATCTCCCTTCGGAGGATCCAACATGCAAATGGCTCCCCTGCTCCTGACAGCGGCGCTCCTCACCGCCTGCGGCGATCCCAAAGGCGACACGGGCACCCCCAGCCCTGACGACGACCGCGACGGCTACACCGTCGCCGACGGCGACTGCGACGACGCGGACCCCGCGGTCAACCCCGGCGCCGCCGAGGTCTGCGACGACAACGACGAGGACGAGGACTGCTCGGGGGCCGCGGACGACGAGGACGAGGACGTGGACCCGGCCAGCCTGTTCGACTGGTACGCGGACGCCGACGCCGATGGCTTCGGCGATCCAGACACCTCGGTGCAGACCTGCGAGATCCCAGACGCCCACGTGGCCAACGACACCGACTGCGACGACCTGAACGAAGACGTCAACCCCGACGTGCAGGAGGTCTGCGACGACGAGGACGTGGACGAGGACTGCGACGGCCTCGTGGACGACGACGATGACAGCCGGGACCGCACGACCCAGCAGACCTGGTACCCCGACCTAGACGGCGACGGCTACGGCGATTCCTACGACTCGGCCCAGGCCTGCGACCAGCCTTCGGGGTACGTCGAGGACGCCAGCGACTGCGACGACGCCCGCGACGACGTCAGCCCCGCCGGACTCGAGATCTGCGACGACGAAGGCGCGGACGAGGACTGCGACGGCCTGTCGGACGACGAGGACGACAGCCTGGACGAGAGCACGCTGGCGGACTGGTACGCCGACGACGACAGCGACGGCTACGGCGATGCAGCCACCACCGTCGCCGCCTGCGTCGCCCCCAGCGGCTACCTCGAGGACGCGACCGACTGCGACGACGCCCGCGTCGACGTCAACCCCGGCGCCACCGAGATCTGCGACCTCGATGGCACCGACGAGGACTGCGACGGCCTGGTGGGCGAGGAGGACGACAGCCTGGACACCACCTCGCTGCTGGACTGGTACGCCGATGTCGATGGCGACGGCTACGGCGACGCCGCCACCACCTCTACCGCCTGCGAGCAGCCCAGCGGCTACAACGCCGACGCCACCGACTGCGACGACGGCGACGCGGCCATCAACCCCGGCGCCACCGAGATCTGCGATCCCTTCTCCACCGACGAGGACTGCGACGGGCTGGTGGACGACGACGACAGCAGCGTGGACCCGAGCACCCAGAGCAGCTGGTACGACGACCTGGACGCCGATGGCTGGGGGGACGACGCCTCGGTCTCGCTGGCATGTGTACAACCCAGCGGTGCCATCGCCACCGGTGGCGACTGCGACGACGCCGACGCCGACATCCCTCCCGGCGCCACCGAGGTCTGGTACGACGGCGTGGACAGCGACTGTGACGGCACGGTCGAGACGCGCTTGAGCGTCGACCTGGCCGACTACAGCTTCACGGCCGTGGCCCAGGGCGACTACGGCGCCTTCGACCTGGCTGGCGGCGACCTGG
>CAZVHW010000300.1:0-9377 GCA_964626835.1 uncultured Enterobacterales bacterium | reverse complement strand
CCACCACGACCCGGGCACCCGCCACCACCCCCACCAGCGAGATCCCCGATCCCGACCCCACATCCCTGCCCGAGCCCACACCTGCACCGCCAACCCTGCTCGATGTCCAAGCCAGCTCCCTGTCCCGGCTCGATGGTGCCGTACGCCTGGCCTGGAATGCCGGCCTGCCCCCCGATGACAGCCTCTACGTCAAAGCCCCCTTCGCGGCCGCCGATGGCTCCATCGAATACCTCTGGGTGCAGGTGGTGGCGTGGGACGGCTCGACCCTGAACGGTGTCCTCCGCTCGGAGCCCAGGTGGGCGGACCAGGTCGTCGCGGGGGACGAGGTCGTCGTAGACCAGACCCAGGTCTTCGACTATCTGTGGCGACATGCCGATGGCAGCGCCGAAGGCAACGAGACCGAAGCCTTCCTTCACTAGGCAGGGTGGCATCGTACCTTGCCCTCTGCGTGCCCTTGCCGCCGACCAACTCCGTCCTTACCCTTGGGACCGAGCACGAGGTGACTGTGCATCAGCCGCTGCCCCCCCCCGGAATCCGCCTCAGGATTGGCGCGCGCCCGCGCCAAGCCGGCGAGTTTCCTTTCGACGATGACGCCCTCGGAGAGCGGTTGGGCGAGATGGTGCACGAGAGCCTGCAGCGAGGTGTACCGCCACCAGCTGCGGTCGTGCTCCACCCTGAGCACGTCGAGATGATCGACCTTCGCCCCCTGCTCTCCGCCGGCCTACCTGCGCACCGCTTCCTGGCGGCTGCGGCCGGTCAGCCGGGAGTCGAGTCCCTGGCGTTGCTCGCGGTGTTGGACCTCGAAGAAGCGGGGCGCCCCCTCGGCAAGGCCGGAGTGGTCTTCGTGGAGTGGCCCGACAACCGCTGGTGGCACGGCTACCACCTGCTGGGTTCCCGCTACCATCCCCTCGACGACATGCCCATGGTGACCCGTCGTGCGGTAGACGGCCTGCCGCGCCCATCGGGCTTCGGCGGGTGGTTCTCACGCGCGCGCTTCCAGCGTCTGTGCCTGCGTCTCGAACAGGTGAACAAGGACGAGGACCAGGAAGAAGTTCCGCTGGTTCACTGACGCGTTCTAGTTCAAGCGCGCACCGAGCCGCTCGTACCAGCCCCGAACGCGGGGTGACCATCCGTCGCCTTGTCGCATGGAGACTCTCTCCCACTCGAGCTCACGAGCCCTAGGTCGCCCTTCGAGCAGCACCAAGCTGGCATCCACGTCGCAACGACGACAGAGATGCAACCCGGCGATACCCAAGGCCTCGATGGCATCGTCGCTCCTGTCTG
Organism: uncultured Enterobacterales bacterium; assembly: GCA_964626835.1. Taxonomy (GTDB): domain Bacteria; phylum Myxococcota_A; class UBA796; order UBA796; family JAFGLY01; genus CALDOK01. The sequence goes on along the minus strand of CAZVHW010000300.1, from coordinate 8,093 downwards.
CACCAAACACCAGGCAGACACGCCTGGCCTGCGTCGCCGCCGCCGTCATCAGCTCCGCCAGGGTGCCGTTGAGCTCGGTCCGGGCGGCAGCCTTCCAGGGATCGGGGCTGGGCCGCCCCTGCCCCGCCCGCAGGTAGGGCGGATTGAGGACCGCGAGGTCGGCATCGCCGGGGGGGAGGGAGCGAATGTCGGCGTGCTCGAACCTCACCTCCAGCCCGCTGTCCGAGGCGGAGCGCCGCGCCAGGGTGATCCACTCCGGGCGCAGGTCGTAGCCGACACAGCGCACACCGAGCCTGGCGAGCAGGAGCGCCATGATGCCGCTGCCGGTGCCGAGGTCCACCACGTCTCGTGGGGCACCCGCCTCGAGGGACCACGCGCAGAGGAGGAAGGGATCCATGGCGTACCGGAATCCTCGAATTGGCTGATGGATCACCAGTCCCGGAGCCGGGCGGTCCCTCGAGGTTTGGGTAGTGTCGAGGCGCGAGTTCACCGCCCCTCCCTGCGGTCCACACCAGCCAACACCGCTGCTATGGCGTGGACAGGCACCGCCCCCTCTCGCAGCACCTTGCCACTGTGCGGATCAACGAGCGTCGAAGGCATGGCCGGAGCGAGCACTCCGACGTCCACCACGGCGTCCACTGCCAGCGGGCAGTCGCCAGGCTCGAGGGCGGGGGGTTGTCCAGGCCGATTTGCGGAGGTGGACGTGAGGGGGCCCATGGCCCGCACCAGCTCGGCGGCGACCGCGTGCTGGGGCGGACGAACGGCTACGGTTCCATCGTCACCCAACACCTCGGCCGGCAGGCCTGGCCACCCCTGCACCACCAACGAAAGCGGCCCGGGCCAAAACGCGAGGGCGAGCGCCCGGGCGGACGGAGTTTGCAGCGGTGGACGCTCGGCGAGCACTATCAGGCCGCCGGAGACGCGGTGTTTGAGCGAAAGAACGCGGCGAACCGACGCCAGGTCCACCACCCGCCCGCCGATGCCGTAGAGGGTGTTCGTAGGGTAGAGCACGACCCCACCCGGACGAGAAAGGGCCTTGATCGCTCGCTCGAGCCCGCGGACCTCGCGCACGGGCTAGTATTCCTCCTGGCCCTCGGTGAGCAGCAGTCGCCGAGCCTGGTGGTCCAGGTCGTCCAGGGCGAACGCGTTGCGAGCCGCGAGGCGGGCTTCCGGCAACTGCCCTTCCCGGTACAGGGCTTCGGCGTAGAGACGATGGGCCGCTGGAACGCCGGAAACCAGCTTGGCCACGCGCTCGAGCTCCGCCAGAGCCCCAGACCCGCGCCCAGCTCGAGAGCGAGAGATGCCGAGCATGGCCGCGTAGATGCCATCGTTGCCAGGCGTGGCCAACAACCTGGTGAGGATGCCTTCCGCCTCGAAGTAGGAGCCTTGGTGCATCTTGATGCGCGCCAGGTAGGCACGGGAGGTGTCATCGGTGTCGTCCGCGTCCAGCGCCTTGCGCAAGGCATGCTCGGCGAGGCCGTACTCGCCAGCGTGGTAGGCCAGCGCTCCCTCGACCACGATGAACTGATGCATGGCGGTTGCGAGGGGCCTCACGTTCACCGCCTCGAGAGGCAAGAGGGAGTTGGGAGGGTGGGAAAGATCCTGCTCGAAGTCCGTGTTGGAGATGGTGCGGAGCATGTCGAGGGCCTTGGCCATGTTGCCCAGCTCCAGGTAGACTTCCACCATGCCGAGCCTGGCATCCTCGCTGTTGGGGTACAGCTCGATGGCGCTCTCGTAGGCTGTCATCGCAGCCTTGCTGCGCTGCTGCTCCCGGTAGATGTGTCCCAGCTTCACCCAGAAGCGGCCCGCCTCTACGGGGCGAAGGTCCTCGACCATCGCCTCTTTGAACACCTTCTCGGCTTCGGCCAGGTTTCCCGCTTGGGCAAGGGCCGAGCCGAGGGCGTAGACGGGAGCTGACCAATGAGGCCGCAGCTCGGTGGCGACGCGCGCCAGTGCGACGGCGTCTTCGTACTTGCCCTGCTCTCGCAGAATGTGAGAGCCGATGGTGTAGATACGAGCCGCTTGCCTATGGGAGCGGATGCCCTCGTCGTCCAGTAGGGGTCGCAGCGTGGCACCGGCCTTGTTGGCGTCGCCCTTGGCCAAGAGCAGCTCGGCGGCCAGCAGCCGACTGGCCAGGTCGCCGGGATCGAGCCGAATGGACTTCAGTGCCTCGCTCAACGCCAAGGGATATTCGGCGGTCAGCCAGGCGAGCCGCCCAGAGAGGGCGTAGCCTTCGGCCACCTGGGGGTACTCCTGGACGAACTCGCCGATCATGTCGCGCGCTTTTCTGTAGCTGCCTGATTCGACGGCGGCCTGGCAGAGGGCCAGCCGGAACCGAGGCACGTGCGGAGCCCGTTCGTAGGCGTCGGACAGAACCGACTGGGCTTCCGGGTAGCGCTCGAGGGCCAGCAGGGAGATGCCCTTGTAGTACCGGCAGTGGAGGTTCTCCGGGTCTATGGAGATGCACTCGTCCGCGACACGGCGAGCGTTCTCGTAAGACCCCGCCCCCATCGCAATTACGGTGCGAGCGCGCAACACGGCGGGCACGTTTTGGGAGAGCATGTCGGCCCTCGAGAGCAGCTCGAGGGCCTGATCGGCCTTGGCGGGCTGGTACTTGCCCGCGAGGCCGTAGATTTCAGCCAGGGCTGCCAGTGCCGTCACGTCGCGCGGTGCGGCCAGGGCTGCCAGCTCCAGCTCGGCGATGGCGGCCTCTGGGGCGTCGGTGATTTCTTTCATGAGGCGATCGCGTCCACGGAGCAGGTGGAGGCGTGCCGGCTCCTCCGAGACGGGCACCGTTTCTTCGAGGTTCCTCAGCAGCTCGTCGGCGGGCAGGTCGACGAACTCCTGGCGCTGCAGCCGCTGGTCGACGTCGGTGGTGGCCACCTCGACGGTGTCCAAGAACTTGGACGAGAACTCGCTCCATTGTTTCTTGGCCAGATTGATCCATGGCTCGGGGACCACGGTGCTTCGGGTCTCGATGGCCAGGTAGGTGACACCGCCCATGGCCAGTATGGCCGCCCCAGCGCCCAGCGCCTTGGCGCGCTTGCCCCAAGCGCGGGCCGACCGTCCCCGCTGCCGGCTCTTCAGCGCATCTTCGCGCTTCTCGAAGTACGGGTGACCAGGCGTGAACCAGGCTCGGAAGTCGGCGTGGACGTTGAAGCGCCTCCAGGGCCCGTCCACCCTGGCCACCTGAACGTCGGCCACGATGAGGTTGCGGAGGATGCGCTCTTCGATCACCTCGCGGGTATGGGGACCCTGGGGCCGCTGACCCTGGTGGCGTACCATCCAGACTTGCTCGCCATCTGGCGAGTCCTGGCGACCGCTGCAGGATGGACAGGCGGCGGCGACTTGGCCTGGAACGACAGCCATCTCTGCGCCGCATCCGAAGCAGAACGTTCGCTCCATTGAACCTCCTGGGCACCCGCGGCTGTGTGCCGGGACACCGCCATCACTCTATCAAGATTCTGAAACTCACGACGTGCAGCTGCTGGGCACCCACGACGTAGCCGACGATCATCATGTACTTTCCCACGAATGGCCCTAGCTCTGCGACGCTGGCGTCGTCCAGGATGAGGGGCATGCCGGAGTTTCGGTCCTCGATGACCACGTTCGAGCCGTGTTGTCTGAGCAAACCTACGTAGGGCGCAGACCCGTCACCGGCGTCCGTCACCTGCCAGTCCTCCACCAGCATGGAGCGCGCTACGACCCTGCCCTCTGCTTCGATCATGCAACCGCCCAGGGCGCGGATGGGCTCACCGTCCTGGTCGAGCCGTAGCCGAAGTCGACGCCCGTCCGGCATGACGAGCCACGGGTCCGGCTTACCGATCGAGGCCTCTTGGACCTCCACCATCCCCCGATGCACGCCGGAGCACCCCGGCGAAAACGACACGCAGAGAAAAAACACGGACAGCGTGACGGCGGTGGACATTGAAAGGCGTTCGAGGAGGTTCACCATGGAAGAAACCTACCCCTTCGCCGGGTCCGTGTCCGCGCCTCGTAGAGTGGCTCGAACGCCCTCGTTGGGCTCCGAGCCGTCAAGGGGTGGTGAAATGGTCCATACTCAGCCTGGGTCGGGGGTGTAGGGCCTTGACGATCACTCCCTTCCGACGGTAACGTCCCGAGCCGAGCGTGGTTCGCCATGTCGGGTACTACGCGGCGAATGGAAGGCCGTCCACGAGGCGGTGACGAGGCACGTCGGGATGAACAATCTTCCCACGAAATACGGCTCGCTCACCCTGGTTCGCAGGTTGGGTTCGAGAAGCTACACGGAGACCTACGAAGGCTACCAGGCCGAAGGCGAGCAAGGTCGCGTGCTGGTGAGGCGGGTCATTCCCGCCGCCCTGGCCGACACCGCCCAGCGGCAAGCCATCGAGACCCGGGTACGGGACCTCATGGGGGTCCGTCACCCCTTCCTGGTTCCGGTGGTCGATCTTCTCACGCCGAGCGGTGAGTGCTTCATGGTGGAGCAGTGGGTCGAGGCTATCTCCCTCTCCACGATGATCCGTTGGTGTCGCGAGAACGGCACCGCTCTTCCACACAACGTCTTCCTCAACCTCTCGACACAGATCTGCAACGGGCTCGAAGCGCTGCACGGCAGACCTGGCAAGGCCAGCGGAAGCCCCAACGTCCTCCACATGGGCCTGCGGCCCTCCAGTCTCTTCGTGAACCTGGACGGACGCGTGATGCTCGGCGGCTATGCTCTGGCGCGGTCCCCGGCCCTGCCGACCAGCGATGACGAGCCCAACATCGAACCCAGCTGGATCTCCCACCTCGCTCCCGAACAGACCGACGCCGGGCAGAAGCTCATCCCGGCCAGCGACATCTTCGGCCTGGCCACGATCTTGTACGAGCTGCTCTCCCTGCAGCCCTTGTTCCAGGCCGACACCGCCCTGCAGACCCTTCAAAAACTCCGCCGGGCGGAGATCACCACGCAGCTGCTCAGGGTCAAGGACGTGATGCCTGGCCTCGACAAGGTGCTCTACCGCGCCCTGTCATCCAGCCCGCGCCATCGCTATCAGCGCGCCTTCGTGCTCCGTGAAGACCTCCGCGGCCTCATGGCCGGCTACTCGTTCGCCAACATCGCGGACGACACCCGCCGGTTCCTCGACCCGATCCTGGCGAGCTACCCCCTGCCCTCCCCCACACCTGCCACGCCTTCGCCGCTGCTCGAGGAAGCCCAAGGGCCGGTGGACTCCTTCGACGACAAGGTCTCCACTCGGATCGATCCCGACCCTCGCACGACCGCGGCCTACGCATCGCAAGCCCTCGCGGAACGCGCCGCCCGCGAACAGCAGGAGCAGCAGCCCGCAGCACCGACGCCCGCCCCGATGCCCGCATCGTTCCCCCCGCCGCGGGGCGCCCCGCCTCAACAGCCTGCGGAGCCCACCTCGACCGCGGCATACATCGCGCAGGCAGAAGGCCGTCCGCTGGCAGACTCGGGTCCCACCCTGGCTCCTCCAGAGTACGCACCGGAATCCGGACCTGCTGCACCTCCGTTCGAACCGCCACCGGCTTCGGCTCCCTTCGCATCTCCGCCGGCTGCGGCCGCCGTGGCACCTCCACCGAGCCAGCCCCTCCAGGAGAAGCCTGCCCCACCGGCCCGTGAGTCCACTCTCTCGACACGCAGCAGCCGCCTTGCAGCCATCGCACCGCCGCCTGGCAGGAGACCGCCCGAAGCCACGCCTGCGGAGCGCCCGGCAGCTCCCCCAGTGGCAGCGCCTCCAGCGGCCGCCCGCCCCGTGGCCGCTCCTCCCGCGGCCGTGCAACCGCCCATGGTCGACACGGCGGGTCCGCCCATCCACCCCACCGGAGCGCCGATCACGGACACCGAGGACGACACGGGAGACTGGGAGCCACCCCGCAAGCGTGGCAAGGCCATGTTCATGCTCGTCCTCGTCGGGCTCGGGTTGGTGATGATCTGCTCGGGCAGCCTGTGGGTTGGCTGGCGCTACTTCGCCGCCTCCTGGTCGGTACCGGACGTCGATCTCGCCGACTACGACATCCCCGACGTCGAAGTGGAGATCCTCGACGCCCCTGGCCTCGACGGCGTCGCGGCCGTGGCTCCCGAAGACGATCCCGATCCCGATGCCGATCCAGAAGAGGACGATCCCGAACCCGAGCCGGATCCCGAACCCGAATCCACCACCGCCCGTGACCGCGACGCCTACGATGGCTCGGGCAGTGGCAGCAGCAACACCAGCTCCGGCTCGAGCGGCTCCACCAGCAGCAACACGTCCTCCCGCACCAGCTCTGGCAGCGGCACCTCCTCGTCGAGCGGGTCGAGTTCCTCCTACACCCCCAGGACCTCCTCCTCGAGTAGCGGCGGCTCGTCATCCGGGAGCGGCTCCTCCTACACCAGCCGTAGCTCCGGCTCGAGCGGCAGCAGCTCGTCCAGCGGACGCAGCTCTTCGTCGGGCAGCACCTCGTCCTACTCCAGCCGAAGCTCGGCCTCGAGCTCTTCCTACCAGGCCGATCCGGTCTCCTACGACGACGGGCTCACCGACCTGTCGATCGAAGACGGCTCCGAGGCCGAGCCGGATGACTCCAACACCCTCCTGGACCGCTACAACGCGACGGCCTCCACCGGTTCCCTCAGCAGCAGCGACATCATGGTCGTCGAGATGGTGCAACCGGAAGACGCGGCCTTCACTCGTTCCCGCCTGCTGCTGGTCATGAACGCCAAGGCCAAGGGTGACTCCTCGGCCGTCAAGCGCTACCTCGACGAGCTGTCGCTCCGTCCCGAGAACCAATACAACCCCGTGGTGCTCTCGGAGTATGCCCGCTACTACGTCAACAAGCGCGACTACCAGCGCGCGCTCGACAAGGCGGTTCTGGCCGAACGTCACTGGGCCCGCTTGCCTCCCGAGCTGGTTTTCGTGAAAAAAGCCGAGATCTACGAGGTCGAGGCCGCCGCCTACCAAGGCTTGTTCTACAAGAGCGAGGACAACCTCGACCTGCTCGACAAATCCATTCGCCACTGGCAGAAGTTCCGCGAGCACGTCATGACTGAGTCCCGCACGGACCTTCAGGGCCGCGCCAACCGCGAGATCGAGAAACTCGAAAACATCAGGGATCGGCTCCAGTAGCCGCCTGGGAGCTGCGATGTTCCGCCCTCACCTCCTCGTCTGCCTTGGCCTCACGCTCGTGGGTTGCGGGCGTCACCACGCCATCTATGGCAACGTTCTCGACCGCAACGGCGAGCCTCTCGAACGAGTCGTGGTCAGCCTCGCGCCCGGCAACGTCGAACTGGTCACCGACGAATACGGCCGCTTCACCATCGACTACCTGCGCGACGAGACCGGAGCTCGGGTCAAGCTCCAGAAACGGGCGGACTACGAGGTCGCGCTGTTCAAGCCTGGCTTCCACAACGCCTCCACGACCTTCTACTTCAAGCGCGGAGAGCTGGTGCTCGAGGTCCTCAGCATGACCGAAGACACCATCCGCGTGGACGCCGGGGAAGAGAACATCGACCCAGGTGAGTACCCAGACCGGGCCCAGAACAACGGGGCCGCCTACGAGGGGGAGTAGTTCCCGTGCGTTCGCTCACACCAGCGGTCCTCACTTTCTCCGCGCTCGTCTTTGGCTGCAGCCCAATCGAGGAGACTCCAGCTCCCGTGTTGCAGACCGACATCCTGTCCGGTTCTTGGGTCGACGCCGTGGTGCAGCAGCCAGACCTCTTCGCCACCCTCGCACAGGAACCCGCGCGTGCCGGGTGGATCGCGCTTCACGGCAACGACCTCCCGACCGCCGTAACGAAGTTCTCGGGCGACGATCCGAGCTCGGTCCTGGCGCGAGGGCGAGCGTTGCTCGAGCTCTCCCTCCTCTACGAAGACCTGGCCGTCACCGGCGACCTGGCCTGGGAGCGCACCTTCGCTACCTGGTCCGAGAAGTCCACGCTCCCCAAGGGAAGCGCCTTGAGCTACGTCGCAGGGCTCGCTGCCCTCGAGCATGGCGACACCGAGGTGTCGACGGCCTGGTTCCGACTCGCGTCGTCGGCGAGCGACCCCCTGGTCGTTCGATCCGCCGAGCTGCTGAGATCCGCGTCCGATCCCCCGGGCCGGGTGGAAGGGGACGACCTCCCGCCGCTGGTCCAG
>CAZVHW010000299.1:4032-9391 GCA_964626835.1 uncultured Enterobacterales bacterium | reverse complement strand
CAGAAGCAGATGTTCCAGGAGAGCGGTCGCGAGCCCTCCCTGCGCGAAGTGGCCGAGCGCCTCGAGATCGAGCCCGAGAAGGTCGAAGCGCTCATGCGCCTCACCCGTGAGCCCATGTCCCTGGACGCCCCCGTCAGCGACGACAGCGACTCCACCATCGGTGAGTTCATCGAGAACCCCTACGCCGAAGCCCCCTCGAACAACATCGAAGGGGCCGTGCTGCGCGAACAAATCGAGGAAGTGCTGGCCACGCTGACCCCCCGAGAAGAGAAGGTGGTCCGCATGCGCTTCGGCATCGGCGAGCCCTGCTGCTACTCCCTCGAGGAGATCGGCAGTCGGTTCCACCTCACCCGTGAACGCATTCGCCAGATCGAGATCAAGGCCCTGCGCAAGCTACGTCACATCAAGCGCCGCAAGGACCTCGACGCGTTCCTGGAGTAGTGACGTCAGGGGACGTAGGGGCGGGTTTCACACCCGCCCACTCACCGTTGACTACCAGGTCTCCACCGTGCCTTGTAGGGGCTGGCGTTCCGGCGCCTCGATGTCGGCGGTGCCGGGCTCGTCGTGGATCAGCCCGTGGTGGACCTTCATGGCCCGAACCACCTCGGGAGGAGTGAGGTTCGAGGTGAACAGGAAGGGGTATCGCAGGGACAAGCCTTCTCCTCCTGGTTCCGGGTAGCTCAAGGCATGGGCGAGCCGCTCGACGCAGGAGACCAGCTCCCGATCACCCACGGTATCCATCACGGACGAGGCTTCGGTCACGCGACCCTCGGCATCGAGCACCAGCCGGACCACCACGTCGCCATACAGGTTGGGATCGTTCTGCAACGCCGCGGTGTAGCAGGAAACCGCCCGGGGTTGCGCGTCGTCGAGCGCCCGCAGGACGGCCTCCTCGGCACGGGACGGGCCCTTGGTCTTGGCCTGGGCGGCCACGGCGGGATCGACCTGGACCGAGATGACACCGGCCGTGGGCACGCCGGTCGCGACAGGCGCGGCCTCGGGGGGCGGCGCCTTGGGTGGGCACCCGCCCAGGACGAGGGACAAGACCGCCAAGGAGACGAGTCGTAGGTCGTTCACGTGGACCTCCAGCTGTGGGCGCCCTATCCTGGAAACCTGGAGGCGGCATGACCCTGCTCCCGTGGATCGCTATCTGCGCTGTCGCCACCGGCGGCCTCATCCTGGCAGACAAGCGGGAGTCCGTCCGAGGACGCTGGCTCACCAAGCCGGTGGCCTCCGCAGCGTTCATCGCCTTGGCCCTTCAGGCCGGCGCCCTGGACAGCGCCTACGGCATCACGGTGATCGTGGCGCTGGTCTTGTGCATGCTCGGCGATGTGCTGCTCATCCCGGAGGACGTCGGGGCGGCCTTCCTGGGAGGACTGGGCAGCTTCCTGCTGGGGCATGTCGCGTTCGGCGTCGCTTTCCTCGTGATGGGTGTCTCCTGGCCCATCGTAGGCATCGCCGCCGGCATCGTGGCGGTCCCAGCCCTGCTGATTCTACGCTGGCTCACTCCCCACCTGCGCGGCCCCATGCGCATGGCCGTGCCCATCTACGTCCTGGCCATCGCTTGCATGGTGGCCCTGTCCATGGGCGCGGGCATCCCAGCCCGTCACTGGCTGATCCCCGCCGGCACGATCTGCTTCTTCCTCTCCGACATCGCGGTGGCGCGAAACCGGTTCGTCAAGCAGGAGTGGATGAATCGGCTGTGGGGACTGCCGCTCTACTACGGAGCGACGGTGATGCTGGCGATGACGGTCTAGTCGTCGAAGTCGTACCGAAGCCGGGGCTTCTTGGCCGCCGCCACTTCGTCGAGGCGACCTCGCACCGGATTGTGGGGGGCACCCTGGAGCAGCTCGGGCGCATCGGCCGCCTCCGCCGCGATCTCGTGCATGGCGGCTACGAAGCTGTCGAGTTCTTGGAGGGCTTCGGTCTCCGTCGGCTCGACCATGATGGCGTGAGGCACCACCAGTGGGAAGTACACCGTGGGGGGGTGGAATCCCTTGTCGATGAGCCGCTTGGCGATGTCCATCGTGCTGACGCCATGCTCGCGCTGGTTTCGGTCGGTGAGCACGACCTCGTGCATGCAGGGCGTGTCGTACGCCACCGCGAAGGTCTCGCCCAAGCGCGCCCGCAGGTAGTTGGCGTTGAGCACCGCCAGCCTCGTCGCCTGCTCGAGGCCCACGCCGCCAACCTCACGGATGTAGGTCCAGGCGCGGACCAGGATGCCGAAGTTGCCGTAGAAGCTACGGACCTTCCCGATGGACAGGGGGCGGTCCCAGTCCAACACCAGCGAGTCACCGCGGCGGATCACCGGTCGGGGCAGAAACGGCTCGAGCTCGGCTCGCACCGCCACGGGACCCGCGCCGGGACCACCACCTCCGTGAGGCGTGGAGAAGGTCTTGTGCAGGTTGATGTGCATGACGTCGATGCCGACGTCACCGGGCCGGGCCACGCCCATGAGCGCGTTGAGGTTGGCGCCGTCGCCGTACACGAAGCCGCCACGCTCGTGAACGATGCCGCAGACCTCGGGCAAGTGGCGCTCATACAATCCCACCGTGTTGGGGTGGGTGATCATGAGCCCAGCGACCTCGTCGTCCATCACCGCACTCACGGCCTCGGGATGCAGCAGGCCGTCCGGCCCCGCGGGCACCGTGACGGTCTTGTAGCCGCAGAGGACCGCCGTGGCGGGGTTGGTGCCGTGGGCGCTCTCCGGAACCAGGATCTTGGAACGGGCGTTGCCCTTGGCCACGAGAGCGGCCCGGATGCAGGCGAGCCCCGTGTACTCGCCGTGGGCGCCGGCAGCAGGCTGCAGGGTGACCGCGTCGAGCCCCGCGATCTCCGCCAAGGCGTCCTCGAGCTCAACCATGAGCTGCAGCGCACCCTGAACCGTGGACGCAGGCTGAAGGGGGTGCAGCTGCGTGAAACCCGCCAGCGACGCCACGTCCTCGTTCACCCTGGGGTTGTACTTCATGGTGCACGAGCCCAGCGGGTAGAAGCCAGCGTCGATGCTGTAGTTCCACTGGGACAGACGGTGGTAGTGGCGGACGACGTCGGGCTCGGTCAGCTCGGGCAGGCGCAGGGGCGCCTGTCGCAGCGGGACACCATCGAGATCGTCGGCCGCGGGGAGGTCCGATGCGGGCTGGATCCATCCACTTCGCCCTGGGACGGAGCGCTCGAAGACTAGCGGCTCTTCGTGGGCCAGGCCCGTGGTACCGGAAGGGAGAAACGCGCGCGTCATGCCGCACCTCCAACAGGGGCGGTGTGGATGCCCAACAGGCGCACCAACCCGTCCATCTCGTCGCGGGTGTTCAGCTCGGTGGCACAGACCAGCAGCTCGTCGTCCCGGCCCGGGTAGTAGCGGGACAGGGCAACTCCAGCGAAGACGCCGTGTTCGACGAGCTGCTCGACGAGCGCGGCAGCGGGCACCGGACAGCGCACCAGGAACTCGTGGAAAAAATGCCCGTCGAAGGGGACCTCGAAGCCTGGCAGCGCAGCGATGGCGCGCTTCAGGTACAGCGCGTGGGCGTGGGAACGTTCGGCCACGGCCCGCAGACCGCCAGGGCCCAGCAGGGACATGTAGATCGCGGCTTGCAGTGCGCAGAGGCCCTGATTGGTGCAGATGTTCGAGGTGGCCCTTTCGCGACGGATGTGCTGCTCGCGGGTGGAGAGGGTGAGCACGAAGCCGGGCCGACCGTCCACGTCGTGGGTGCGGCCCACCAAGCGACCCGGCATCTGCCGAACCAGCTTCTTTCGGGTCGCGAACAAGCCCAGGTAGGGGCCACCCATGTTGACCGGCAGGCCCAGGCTCTGCCCCTCGCCAACGACGATGTCGGCTCCGAGTGCACCCGGCGCCTCGAACAGCGCAAAGGCGTGAGGATCGGTGACCACCACCACCAACAGGGCGCCAGCGGCGTGGACCATGTCGGCGATGTCGGAGAGGTCCTCGATCAGCCCGACGAAGTTCGGGCTCTGTACGGCCACGCAGCACACCCGCTTGTCGAGCAGTGCCTCGAGGGCGACGAGATCGACCCGACCGTCCGTCGCTGCGGGCTGGTGCTCGAGCTGGACGATCTCGGCCAAGCCGTAGGTGCAGCAGACTTCCTGGTACTCCGGGTGGATCGCCCCAGCCAGGATCGCGCGTGGGCGCTTGCCTCGTGCGACGCGGTGGGCCATGAACAGGGCCTCGGCCAGGGCGGATGCGCCATCGTAGACCGATGCGTTGGCCACCTCGAGCCCGAACAGCTCGCAGACCATCGTCTGGAACTCGAAGATCCCCTGCAGCGTGCCCTGTGAGACCTCCGGCTGGTACGGCGTGTAGGCCGTCAGGAACTCGCCTCGGGACACCAGGTGGTGGATGGCGGCGGGCACCTGGTGATGGTAGGCGCCGGCCCCAAGGAAGCTGGCTTCGAGCCCGGCGGGCCGATTGGCACCTGCCCGTGCAGCACCCATGGCCAGGATCCCGGCCTCGCTCATCGCGCCCGGCAGATCCAACGGGCGTCCCAGGCGCTGGGGCTGGGGCACGAGGTCGTCGAGTAGGGCCTGGACGGTAGGATAGCCCACCGCATCCAGCATGAGTCGGATCTCGCCTGGCGTGGCAGGAATGTACTTGTGGGAGGTCTCGGCCATGGATTCCGGGTTCCTGGGAAGGGAGGACGGCCGGGCCGCCAGCCTCGAGCCCACGGCTGCGAGGAGCGTGGAGGCCGCCGTGCGTGTCTAGTGGTCCTGCTCGGCCACGAAGGCCCGGTAGGCTTCGAGGTCCATCATGTCGTCGAGCTGAGCCAGGTCCGCCAGTCGGATCTGAAAGAGCCAGCCGGCGCCGTACGGGTCCTCGTTGATGGATTCCTCACCGCCGTCGAGGTCTTCGTTGACCGCCACGATCTCCCCGCTGAGGGGGCTGTAGACATCGGAGACCGCTTTGACGGACTCGACCTCGGCCACGGTGTCGCCGGCGCTCACCACCTCGCCCACCTCGGGCAAGTCCACGTACACGACGTCGCCCAGCGCGTCCTGAGCGAAGTCGGTGACACCGATCGTGGCCACGCCATCGACGACGCGGAGCCACTCGTGGTCCTTGGTGTAGATTAGATCGGCGGGGAACTGCATGGTTGACTCCTGGAAGCCCCTGGTGGGCTGGGTCTAGTAGTCGCGCTTGTAGAAGGGAGGCCGTACGACGGTGGCCGCGGCCATACGGCCGCGTACATCGATCTCGAAGGTGTTGCCAGGCCGCGCGAAGCGTGTGGGGACGTAGCCGAGCGCGATGTTGGTGCCCAAGCTGGGCGAGCGCGTGCCCGATGTGACCTCGCCCACGTTCTGTCCGTCCCTGGTGATCGGCATGTGCTGGCGGGCGATGCGCTTGTCGACC
>CAZVHW010000299.1:0-4022 GCA_964626835.1 uncultured Enterobacterales bacterium | reverse complement strand
AGTTGATCTTCGTCGACACGCCGGGGATCTTCCGGCAGACCAAGCGGCGCCTGGGGCGCGCGGCCTTCTGGGCCTCGATGGCATCCTGGCCGATGAACCGAACGGCCTTGTCGAGCTTGACGGTCCACGCCAGGGCGGCCTCGAGAGGGGTGGTCCCGTCATCGATGTCGTTTCCGTAGAGGCACAGCTTGGCCTCGAGGCGCAGGGTGTCCCGGGCACCCAGGCCGATGGGAGCGATGTCGAACTCCGCACCGGCCTCCATGATGGCCGGCCAGATGGCTCGGGCGCCGCCTGCCGGAAGATAGATCTCGTAGCCGTCTTCGCCCGTGTAGCCGGTGTGGGACAAGACGCAGCCCTGGACTCCCTGCACGGTGGCGATGGTGAAGTGGTTGTGGCCGATGGAGTCGAGATCGAAGTCCACGAGCTTCTGGAGCGTGGCCTGGGCGTGGCGGCCCTGGACCGCGAGCTGGCCCCAGCGCGGCGACTCGTCGACAAAGCTCGCCCCCGCCGGTCGCGGGTTGTTTCTGGCCATCCAGGCGAAGTCCTTGTCGATGTTGGCGGCGTTGACCACCAGATAGAACTCCGTGGCGCTGATGCGGTACACCAGCAGGTCGTCCACGATGCCACCGTTGTGGTTGCACATGGGCGAGTAGAGGGCCTGGCCGTCTTCCAACGCGCTCGCGTCGTTGGTGATGAGGCCTTGAACGGCGGCGAGCGCGTCGGGCCCCTTGCAGCGGATCTCGCCCATGTGACTCACGTCGAACAGCCCGACCCCGGAGCGGACGCGCTCGTGTTCCTTCTTGATGCCCTCGAACTGCACGGGCAGCTCCCACTCGCCGAAGTCGATGAGCTTGCCACCGTGGGCGACGTGGAACTCGAAGAAAGGCGTGCGCTTCGTGGCCATGGCGACCTCGCGGGGACAGCATGTTCGGGGGCAAGAAGCCAGCCCCTGACCTGCGCCCTTCCTAACCCGCCGGCCAATGGGAGAGGGTCGACAAACCACCAGGGCATGCGGAGGCTCAGGCCCTCTGCCGCGCCTCGGCCGACTGCACGGTGTTGGCCATCAGCATGGCGATGGTCATGGGCCCCACGCCCCCCGGCACGGGGGTGATCCATCCCGCCGCGTCGAGGCCTGGCCCAAGCCCCACGTCGCCCACCAGGCGCCCGTCGCTCGAACGATTGACACCGACATCGATGACCGCCGAACCAGGCCGTATCCACGCCGCTGGCACGGCCTCGACGCGGCCCACGGCCACAACCAGGATCTCGGCTCGGCCAACCTGCTCCTCGAGGTCGAGGGTGCGGCTGTGACAGACCGTGACCGTCGCGTTGGCGCGGTCCAGCAGCAGCGAGACCGGCCGGCCCACGATGGTGGAGCGGCCCACCACCACGGCACGCTTGCCCTGCAGGGGAACCTCGTGTTCGGCCAACAGCTCCATGATCCCCTTCGGGGTACAGGCCACGAAGCGCGGCCGGCCTTGGGCGAGGAGACCCATGTTCCAAGGATGGAACCCATCGACGTCCTTGGCGGGATCGATGCGGTCGAGCACACGCTCCCGGTCCACGTGGCCAGGCAGAGGCACCTGCACGAGGATGCCATCGATGACCGGATCGGCGTTGAGACGATCCACCAGCGCGAGCAGGTCCGACTCTGGGGTGTCCGCTGGTAGGTCGTACTGGCGGTGCTGCAGTCCAAGCCGATTGGCGACCTTGCCCTTTCGGCCCACGTAGACTCGGCTGGCGGGATCGCTGCCCACCAACACGACGGCCAGGCCCGGAGGACGTGTCAAGGCAGCGATACGCGCTCGCAGCGCCCCATTGCGCGCCCGGGCGAGGGCGCGGCCGTTCATGACGATGGCCATCCTTCCCCCTGCGGCGCTACTTGGCAGCAGCTTTGGTGGCTGACTCCGACGTGCTGGTCGAGTCTTTCTTGGTGGTCGAGTCTTTCTTGGTGGTCGAGTCTTTCTTGGTGGTCGAATCGGCCTCGGTGTCAGGCTTCTCGGAGGAGCCACCGCCCCTGCTCGAGCCGTAGCCGTCCTTGTACCAGCCGGACCCCTTCAGCACGAAGCTGGTGGCACTGACCAGCTTGCGGACGTGAGATCCACCACACACTGGACAAGCGTCGGGTACAGGGGCCCCGATGGACTGCAGCAACTCGAACCGGTGCTCACAAGCTTCACAACCGTACTCGTAGATGGGCATTGGACCTCCTGGCGCTCCCCTTGTAAGCACTCGTGCCCTGCTGGCAAGCCCGACGGAGCGTTATGAACCGCCACGATGAATACCAATGCCCCAGCCTCCGCCCGAAGCACCGGTCCCACGACGCTGGACGGCCTCTTCGAGCACCGACTGCTAGTGGTCACGGGCAAGGGCGGCACCGGCAAGACCACCGTGGCGGCCTCCCTTGGGCTGGCAGCGGCGCGCAGGGGCAAGCGGACGCTGCTGGTGGAGACCGGCGGCGCGCAGGGGCTGGCGCGGCTGGTGGGTGACGAGAGCCCCCGATACCGGGTCCTCCCGGTCGGTGAACGGCTCCACCTGCTGTCCATGGCGGCCAACGACGCCCTCGAGGACTTCGTCTTGAGGCAGCTCAAGCTCCGCTCCCTCTACCGGCTGGTGTTCCGAAACAGGGTCATCGGGCCGTTCATGGACGCGGTCCCGGGGCTTCCGGACATCATCCAACTCGGGAAGATCTGGGATCTGCTCGAAGAGCGAAGCGACGACCGACCGCGCTGGGACCTGGTGGTACTGGACGCCCCGGCTACGGGCCATGGGCTCACCATGCTCACCGCACCCCGCAACATGATGGACGTGACCAGAACAGGCCCCTTGCATGCCAACGCAAGACGCGTGCACGACCTGCTCACCGACACCAACTCGACCGCCATCGTGCTCACCACGCTTCCCGAACCGCTGCCGGTAAACGAAGCCCTGCAGATGCACCGGGCCCTGGGGGAGCTCCGCAGCCTGCTCGTCTGCTGCGTGCTCAACCAGGTGCACGAGACTCCTTTCGCCTCCCTGGAGCGCTGGGAGCAGGCCAGGCCCGCCCTGGACGGTCTCGGCCACCCGGCCTGGGACGAAGCCCTGGCCCTCACCGACCACTGGGTCGCTACGGCACGCCAACAGCGGGACGCGCGGCAGCGCCTGCGGCAAGGCCTGCCCATTCCCGTCTTGGAGCTGCCCTATCGCTTCCGGCGCCGCCTCGACCGAAAAGACCTCGCAGCCCTCGCAGATGTCCTCGCGACACCCCAGCCGACCGGGGGCGCGCGGTGAAGACGACCCAGATTCTGGTCTGCTGCGGCGCTGGTGGCGTGGGCAAGACCACCCTGTGCGCGGCTCTTGGCGTGCGCCTGGCCCACGAAGGGCGTCGCGTGGCGGTACTGACCATCGACCCCGCGCGGCGGCTGGCCGACAGCCTGGGCCTGCACGACCTGGGCGACACGCCCCAACGTATCCACTTCGAGACCGGCGACGCCGAAGAGCAAGGCCGCCTGGACGCCTTGGTCCTCGACGTCAAGGCCACCTTCGACCGCCTGGTGCGTCGCTCTTCGGAGACCGAGGTGGCGGCCGAGCGCCTGCTCGGCAACCGCTACTACCGCTTCGCCTCCACCCGGCTCACGGGCACCCACGAGTACATGGCCATCGAGCGCCTGCAGGAGCTCATCGAGAGCGGGCTGTACGACGCCGTTGTGCTGGACACACCGCCGACCCGCCGCGCCCTGGACTTCCTCACCGCGCCCGATCGCCTGGCGCGATTCATGGACCGCAGGGTGCTCAAGGTCCTCTCCCTGCCCCGAACGATCGACGGGATGGAGCGTCTTCAGCATCGGAGCGGGCTGGTGGTGTCCGTGCTCCAGCGCCTCGTAGGTACCGGCACGATCCGCGATATCGCGGTGTTCGTCCACTTCCTCGAAGAGCTCGCGGACACCATCGCCCCCCGAGTGCGTTCGGTGCGCGACCAGCTCGCTCACGCGAGGTTCTACCTGGTCACGACGCCCGTCCCCGCGGCCCAGCTCGAAGCCCTC
>CAZVHW010000298.1:3864-9432 GCA_964626835.1 uncultured Enterobacterales bacterium | reverse complement strand
CGAGCACGAGCACGAGCACGAGCACGAGCACGAGCACGAGCACGAGCACGAGCACGAGCGCGGCCGCCACCTCCGCCCCTCTCGCGTTGGCTCCCCTCCCCGGCTGCACCGTCCCACCGGGACAGATCCTGGACGAGCCCGTCATCGCGGGCGCCCTGACCGACGTCGCCGTGAGAGAGGCGGTGTTCCAGCAGCTCGACCGCGTCGGAGCCTGCGTCGACTGGGCGGTGAGCTACGATCTGCTCGCGCCAGGCCAACTGGTGGTTCGCCTGGCCGTCTCCCCCGTCGGCCGTGTCACCCTCGTGGACGTCCCCGTCGACCACACCGGGGCCGACCAAGAGTTCCAGTCCTGCCTCTGGCGCGCCTTCGCAGACCTGGTCTTCCCCCGCGCTGGCGCGGTCACCTGGATCTGCTACCCCATAAACGTCGACTACGACTGATTCCGTCGGGCGAGCTCCCTGGACTGGGCGCGGGCTCCGCCTCGAGATAGGTCTGCCAACATCCTTCGAACGTCGATAGAGAGAGAGACAATGCTGTTGGTCCTCATCCTGCTCGCTTGCTCCGGTCAGTCCCCTTCCGACTGCCCCACCTGCCCAACCTGCCCCGAAGCGGCCCCCGCCGCGGCCGGTGGCACGCAGCTCGCCGCCTGGGAAGCGGAGATCCTCGCCCCCGCCCTCGACGAGCTTCGAGCGGGCGTCACCACTTGGGGCGACCAGCCCTTCGGCGTCTGTGAAGGCAAGCGCGAATGCGACAACTACGTCGGAGCCGAGCCCGGCCTGCTTCCGGTCGGCTCGTTCTTCATCCGATCCGAGGTCAAGGTCCCCTCGGTGGGCGAAGGCTGGCAAGCCACCTTCGCGGTCGACTGCGTCACCCACGACAAACGTGGCAACGAAAGCCCGCAGTCCCACGAAAAGACCTACTCCATCAAGTACACGGGCAAAGAGCGTGCCTACCGCCTGCAGCCGCTCTGGAAGATCCAGTCCCCACACCCCGGCGGCAGCCGCGTTTGCGACTTCACCCTCACCCCCATCCGCCCCGACGGCGAGGCGGGTGAGCCTTGGAAGGGCCACTACGAGACACCGGCCCCCCCAGCCAAGGGGTAACACCTGGCCTGGGCGTCGTTCCCCGGGCGAAGCATGGCAACAATCCCCCCGGGGGGACACAAGCCAGTCGACCGCTGGCCGCTCGACCGCGCGGCAACGTCGGGCACAGGGCTCGCCCCGTGCACCGGGATAAGCTGCCCCCCCCCCTGCCCCAGGGAAACCCATGACGCTCCGCAGCCTGATCGTCCTGCCCATCGCCGGGCTCCTGGCCGGACCGGCCCTCGCCGCCGATACGCCCGAGCTCGAGCTGAAGCTCGATGAATACTCCTTGCAGACCCGCGACTTCTGCTTCGCGAGCGGGCTGAGGGTCAGCTTCCAGGAGGACCACAGTCAGCCCGTGGTGAGCGTCACCTCGGTCATCGACCGCGGCTCCGACGCCGACCCGCTGGGCAAAGAAGGCATCGCCCACCTGGTCGAACACCTCTGGTTCCGTTCACAGCGAGGCGAGCTGCCCCCCACCTGGGACCTGCTCACCGAGATGGGCGCCACCATCAACGCATTCACCGCCAAGGACATCACCACCTACATGACCGTGGCGCCCAAGGCCATGCTCCCAGCCGTGCTGGAGCTCGAGGCGGCGCGCCTGCTGGGGGGCGTCGAGGGCGTGACCGAGGAGACCCTCACCACCGAACGCGAGGTGGTTCGCAACGAGCTGCGCGAAGGCGAAGCCATCGACCTCGGCATGGACAGCCTGTATGAAAAGCTCTACCCCCAGGGCCACCCATACGCCCGCAGCACCATCGGTACCCGCGACACCCTCAACGCCATCAGCCTGGCCGACGTGCAGCAGTTCGTGGCAGACAACTACACCCCCGAAAACACGACCGTCATGGTGGTGGGTGACTTCTCCCTGGACGACGCCCCGGACATGCTGGTCCAGGCCTTCCCCCCCGCGCTGGTCTTCCACCCCGACCACCCGGAAGGTCCTGCTTCGGCCGATTCCTGCCCGGTGCGCATAGCCGGCCCGAGCGAGGAACCCCCAGCGCCCGCCGACCGTACCATCGACCACATCCAAGCACCGGTGGACCGCACCACGGTGCTGATGGCCTGGGCCCTTCCGGGTGCCTACCGCCTGGACACACCCCTGATGGAGATGGTCAGCCTCACCATGAGCTGGGCGGTCTCCGCATACATCAACCCGGCCAACACCCCCGACTGGAAGGACCGCAACGAAGCCTGGTGCTTCCTCGATCCCAGCGAGCACGCCAGCACGGCCATGTGCGCCATCGAGCTCACCCACGACGCCAACCCCGAGAAGGTCATCAAGAAAGCCGCAGACGGCCTGTACCAGCTCTGGGATCCCGAAATGCGTCGCTTCCAGGACCGATACTACGCGCAGTCCAGCTTGTACCTCATGGCCGAGGTCTTCCGCTCGGCCGACGAAGTGGCCACCCTGTTCTCGAGCCGCGGTACCCAGGCCGCCCTCTTCACCCACTTCACCGGCTCCTCGGCCTTCTTCTCCACCAGCTTTCAGTGGCTCGGGGCCATCGACGCCCAGCGCGCGGCCATGCTGGCCAACACCTACCTCACCCGCGACCGCTACGTGGCGGTAGTCCTCGAACCCTTCGAGGACGAGGACGACCCGGGCCTGGCGGATGAAGGCGGCTACACCGGTCATCCCCGCGAGCCAGCCACAGAGACCGTGGTGGACATGGACGCGGTGGATGCCAGCGTCATCGAACAGCTCACGGTCTCCCCCGACTTCTCGGTCATGCGGGACTTCGAGCTGGACAATGGCCTACGGGTCGTGCTCTACCCGTACGGCACCGTGCCCATCGCCCGCACCGCGTTGGTGGTCCGTGGCGGCGACCTGCACGAACCCCTTCCCGGCCTGGACAGCTTCGCCTGGTCTCAGACCAGCTCGTCACCCAAGGAGCTCGAGGTCCCCATGGACGAGGCCCCCCTGCGAATCGGGGGAGACTGGGAGGACTGGGAGATAGCGGACATGCGGGTGCTGGAGGTCAACGGCTCGTCCGCGAACCTCGACGCCCAGCTGTGGCTCATGCTCCGCCGCCTGCAATCCATGGAGGTCGAGTCGGGCAGCGCCAAGTCCTACGCGCGCGAGCTCCGCAGGCAGCTAAGCTACGAGCGTGAGCTACCCGACTCGTGGGCCTACGACCTCAGCGTTCGAACCCTGCTGCCAGGTCACCCGCTCGGGTCCACCTTGGACGACGCCACCATCGCTGCGGTCCGAGTCCTCGCACCCGAGCAGCCCCAGCGCTGGACCAACCGAGTCTTCCAGCCTTCGAACGCCACCTTGCTCGTGGTGGGCCACTTCGACGCCGATCAGGCGGAGCGGTCCGTGCGCGGCTGGTTCTCGAAATGGAAAGCCCACCCGGGGGCTGGGGAGCCCATCGCCCCCATGAGCCCTCTCCCGCCCCCCCCCGAACGCAGCGTCTTCATCCTCGACCGCCCGCAAGTCTCACAGACCCAGGTGCGCTTGTCCTGCCAGATCACACCCGCCAAGGACGGCGACCACGAGGCGCGGCGCATGCTATCCGCCATGCTCGACGAGATGGCATGGAACACCCTGCGAGAAAACGCAGGTGTCACCTACGGTGCTGGCGTTTGGACCCGCGAGTATGCCGGCGGTGCCGCCCTGATGTCCATGTCCTCCAACGTCCAGACCGACGCCTCGGCCTTCGCCGTGCAGACCTTCCTCGACCTCGTCGAGCGGGGAACCGAGGGCGATCTGGATCCCAAGCTCCTGAAGCTCTTCGCCCTGCGAGAGGCACGCAACTACGTCTTGGGCCAACAGAGCACCGACCAGATGGTCTACCGCCTGGTTCAGCCGCTCATCTTGAACAGGGGCTGGGACCACATCTCCCTGCACGGCAAGCGCCTGGGCGCGGTACAGGTCACCGATCTGCCGCCGCTGATCGCAGGTTGCCTCGGCCACGAGGTCATCACCTTGGTTGGGCCCGCCGAGCAGGTCCAGGCTTCCTTGTCCGAAGGCGGCATCGAGGCCGAGGTCTACGACTGGGAAGCCGAGCGCGACCGGCTCTGGGCCCAGCACGACCCCAAGGGCTGGAAGTCCGAGCAAAAACGCCGCGCCAAGGAGCAGTGAGGCCCACAGAACGTACGGGAGGGGTTCACCCCACCCGCCACGCCTACCCCCTTCCCGCCGCACGCATCAGCCTGGCCAAGGCCAGGACATCGCCTACTGCGTCGTCCAGCTCCTTGGTGAGGCGGCCCTGGGCAACAAGCTGGACACGGTCTTCGAGCAGGGAAGAACCCTTGTGGGCGTGCACGACGGCAAGCAGAGCTTCCGTCAGGGTTTCGTCCGCCACCAGCTCGCACAGGGCCTCGGGGTCGTCGGCACGGGCTGCCACCAGCATGTCCAGCACGGGGTTGCCCAACGAGAGTCGTTCGGCATCCCAGTCAGCCTCGCGCGCCAGGTCGCGGTGCACCACCTGCAGGCCGCGCGGGCCATCCACCCGGGCACTCACCTCGGTTCTCCACCCCTCCGGTCCCCGCCGCGCGCGCACCTCGAGGGGAATGTCGTCCAGGACGCCGACGAGTGATGACACACCCCGCTGACCGAGCTTCCCCACCGCCAAGCCGCGGTCTCTGGCCACCTCCACCCAGGGTCTGTCCCAGGCGCCCAGCAGAGCCTCGCAGACGCGGGTCACCGCGTCGACGTGCTCCTGCAGCGCCTCGAGGTCCTGCACCCAGCCGCTGCACTGAACCACCACACGGCTGGACGAGGCCTTGGCGTCGGGCTCGACCTCGATCCAGATCTGGGCGCCGGGCCTACCGCGGCCGAGCCCAAGGACCTCGCGGATCACCGCCGGTTCGAGCATCCCCAGCGCAACCCCCGGATCTTCGCTCGACACCACGAAGCGTCGGTCGAAGACGTCATGACCGACCTCGAAGTCCTGCATTCCGAGCTCCTTGGCCATCTCGGCCAGGGGCCCTTCGGGCCTCAAGCGCAAGCTCGGGAGCACCCGCGCAACCTCCACGGCGGCCCATACGCGCTTGGTCGCGCTCGACCGCGGCACGGCGAGGTAGTGCATCCGCAACGTTCCAAACGGCAGCTCGAGGGACAGCTCTCCAGAGTCGTGGATACGTCCGGGGCGAAACGTCCCTCCACGACCGTAGGCGAGGCTGCGCAGCAGCACGTCGTGGATCCGCTCGTGGGCAGCGATCACGCGGCCAAGCCGCATCAGCGCAAAGATCGCCACGCCTAAAGCGCTTGCCACGGCTGCGAGGGCGAAAGGTTCCAAGCCTTCTCCTGGGTGGGACCCGAAGGGGCTACACGTCGGACACGGGCTTGCCCAGCGGGAGCTGTCGCTGGGCCTCGCCCTCGGGAGGCCAGCTGCGCACACAGCCGCGACCCGCCCGCTTGGCATCGTACAGAGCCTGATCTACGCGCCACAACAGCTCCCGTGCCGACAGGGAAGGGTGGACGTCGGTGGCAGCCACCCCAAAGCTGGCCGAGAGTGCCACAACGCGCTGACCCACG
>CAZVHW010000298.1:2796-3854 GCA_964626835.1 uncultured Enterobacterales bacterium | reverse complement strand
CGAGGGCCACACGGAGCCGCTCGGCAGCCACCTGCGTCTGAGCGAGACCGAGGTGAGGGAGAAGCACGGTGAACTCCTCGCCTCCGAACCGAGCCAGCAGGTCGGCCTTGCGAAGCTCCGCACCGAGCCGGCGGACCACCTCCACCAAGACCTCGTCACCCACCGGATGCCCGTACGTGTCATTGACCTGCTTGAAGTGATCCAGGTCCAGCAGTATGACGCCCAGGGGCTGGCCGTAACGCCGCTGGCGGTCGAGCTCCCGCTCGAGCGCCCGGACGAAGTAGCGCCTGTTGAAAGCACCGGTCAGCGGGTCGGTGACCGCCAGCTTGCGGAGGATGCGGGCCTGGCCCCGCTCCGAGCGGACCAACAGGCCGACCACCACCAGAACGGCCGCAGCCAAGCCCCAGTAGACGCCCCCCACACCCCACAGCCACGCGGGGTGGAGGCCATTCTGGTCGAACGGGGCCGCGTTCAAGAGCGGAGCATGCGGGAGCCAACCCAGCTGTTCCAAGAGACCGTGCACCGCACCCAGGACCATCCAGGTGAGGATGCCCGTGAGCGCAACTCGGCCTGGGAGGAGCACCAGGGACAGCACGCTCATGCACATCAACGCCACCAGCAACCCGCTGATGTGCATTCCGAAGAAGTGCCCCACCACGAGGTGGGCCAGGCTGCAAAAGACCACCGCGATCAACTGGTAGACCAGGCTCGCCGGGAGGCGGGAGCGGAGCTGCGAGCCGAGCGCCAGCAGCAAGCTTCCCACCACCACCAGGGAGAGGATGACCACCTGGTAGGTGCGGAGCACCTCGAAGTCGAAGAAGGGCACCTGGGACGGATGGCGAAGGAACCAGGTGGTCTCGATGAAGCCCAACGTCAGGAAAGGGACCACCAGCACCAACAGAATCATGGCCCGCGCCACCCCCGACCAATGGTGCGGATTTCCCAGGAGCGGCGAGAGCCACGGAATCGACAACCCGAAGCGCTCATGCTCCAGGTCCACGAACGGCTTCGCTGGTGACTCCGGTCGAGCCATGCGTTCTCCAACGATCACACGACCC
>CAZVHW010000298.1:2185-2786 GCA_964626835.1 uncultured Enterobacterales bacterium | reverse complement strand
CCAACGTCTCGTGCGGGAGCACAAGCGTCTACACCATCCGGGTGTACCGGCTGTCGTCAAGCCACGATAGGAACCCGCTCGAGCCAACTCGCCTGGCACCCTAGGAGTCCCCATGGCCATCAAGGTTAACCATGACAGCTGCATCGTCTGTGGTGCCTGCATCGACAGCTGCCCCACCAACGCCTTGTCCCTGGCGGAAGGTGCAGAACCCCGCCTGCTGGTCGACGAGCCGCTGTGCGCCGAGTGCTCCGCCTGCATTCCAACCTGTTCCGTCGAGGCGCTAGCCTACGGAAGCGAGGCGGTGGAGCGCAAACACGACAAGCAGGCCATCCCCGACATCCAGGCCCCGCCCACACCGCGGCACGACAGCCCGCCCCGACCAGCCACGGTGCCCGACGCCCAGGACCAGGAAGAAGAACGTTTCAGCCTCACGGGCTGGCGGCCTGGCAGTGGCAAGCTTCGTCGCGCGCTGCGTAGGCGGCGCCGATGAACCACCGGTCCAGCCTCGCTCTCGGCGTTCTGGGCTTGCTCGGCCTCGGCTGCCCCACCCCGAGAGCGAACGACTCGGGCTCCCCCACCGACGACACGGACACGCCGACAC
>CAZVHW010000298.1:0-2175 GCA_964626835.1 uncultured Enterobacterales bacterium | reverse complement strand
CTGGTCCGGCGACATGCAGTGGACCGATCTGGTGGTCGACATGGCTGCCATGCAGGGCACGGCCACGATCACCGTCACGGCTGCGGAGACCACCAACCTCTCGCTGGACGTAGCGGGCCTGGAGCTGCTCGAGGTCGAAGGTATGGGCGGCGACCTCGACTGGGCCCTCAGCGATGGACGCCTGGACGTGGCGCTGCCACCAGGTGACCCCGAGCCCCAGGTGGTCGTGAGCTACGCCTTCGAACCCCAAGCGGTCTTCGAGGGCTGGATGGACACCGGCTCCACCCTCACCTGGCCCTACTACTGCGGGAACCTCTTCCCCTGCCAACCTCACCCCGAAGACGGTCTGGGCTTCTCCCTCGACATCAGGGGGATCGACGACGGCCTGATCGCCATCTACCCGGACACCATCCCCTCCGACGCCCCCGCCTACCAGCCGGCCTGGGCCGTGGGCGACTACACCGCCCTCGAGCTGGGCAGCACCGATGGAGGGGTCCAGATCACCATCTGGTACCTGCCGGGTGGCCGGGAAGACGCCCAGGAAGGCGGCGAGCACCTCCGCCAGGCCTTCGAGTGGTTCGAGGACACGCTGGGTCCCTACACCTTCGGCGACCGCGCCGGTACGGTGGCCGTCGACTGGGGCGGGGGCGCCTACGGGGGCATGGAGCACCATCCCTACTCCCACATCGCCAGCGGCGCGATCGCGGACCGCGAAACCCAGATCCACGAGGCCGCCCACGGCTGGTATGGAGACGGCATCCGCATCGCCTGCTGGGAAGACCTCGTGCTGTCCGAGGGCACCGCCACCTACCTCACGGTCCGGGCCATCGAGGAAGTCATCGGCCCCGAAGCCGCCCTGGAGACCTGGGGGGACTACGCCAGCTACCTGGACTACGCGGTGGCCAACGAGACCATCGAGACCTGGCCCGACAGCTGCGAGCTGGACGTGCTCGAGGACGATCTGTTCAGCTACGCGCCCTACTTCAAGGGGGCCTACTTCTACAAGGCCCTCGCTGACGAGATCGGGGTGGAGGTGTTGGATGCCTCGTTGGGCAGCTTCTACCAGCGCTGGGTGGGCCAGGCAGCGGGCATGCAGGACTTCATCGATCACGTATGGGACGAGACCGGCTACGACGCCATGCCCTTGGCCGAAGCCTGGTTGCGGAGCTTCGGCATCCCTGAGTGACCCGGGGCGCTACCAACCGTTGACGCAGAGATCCTCGAGCTGGACCTCGAAGTCCAACAGACCGTCAAGGTACTGATTGGGCCACACGTCAGCGTCATCGTCGATGCCCGACAGCCAACCGTAGTTCCACAGCCCATACGCATGCAGCGTGCCCGTGCCGCGTGGGACATAGACCTCGACGTGGTAGCTCTGCTCGAAGCCCCCGATCCCCACGTCTTCCTCGGCTTCCTCGGGCATGATGCTGCGGATGAGCAAGACCGCTGGCTCGCCGTCCTCGTCCCGTGTGCGGCGCAGCTTGACCACCATCTCGTAGGTCATGTCGCCGTAGCTGCCGACAAAGTTGTCCTCGATGAGGGACCACCAGTCCACCGCGTCACAAGAGCCCTCGACATAACACTCCGGATCGCTGTCCCAGGTGCGCTCGTATGCCGCGTAGCTGTCCTCGAAGACCTCGAGCTGGTTGGGCTCGAGACCGATGTCGGCGGCGGCCGAGAGATCGCAGCTGAGCTCGGAGACCACGTACACCCCAGCGCAAGGCGCGGGATCGGGGCTCCAACGCATCTCATCGAGAGCATCCACCTCCGACTGCACCAGATCCTCGAGGGTACCCCCAGCGGGCTCCCCACTCGCCAAGCCGCTGGCATCGAACCAGGCCTGGAGGTTGGCCGCACCCTCGAGGATGCGCTCGTGCTCCTGCTCTTGGATCTGGGCCAAGAAGAAGTGCATCAGCTCGTCCAGCTCGGTGGGCGCCGATTCGGGAGGTCTACAGCCCAAGGCCAACAAGACGAGAGCGAGCGAGAAAGGTCTCATGGCCCGCACCATAGCCGAACGGGGACAGGATGGGCTACCCTCCAGGCCTGCCCTCGGTGCTCTCATCTCGAGCCTTCCCTCCTCCGCCTCGTGCCTCCTGGCGCTGGTCGCTTGCCAGCCGCCGGGCTCCTCCGACACGGCGAGCGGCAGCTGCCCGAGCCACGACACAGCTGGGCGAG
>CAZVHW010000297.1:2868-9438 GCA_964626835.1 uncultured Enterobacterales bacterium | reverse complement strand
GCGCATCGTGGTGGCGCTGTGATCCCCACAGAGCCCGGCTCCCCGGACCGCCCAACACGCCGCGGCTTCCAGCACGAAGGCAG
Source organism: uncultured Enterobacterales bacterium (assembly GCA_964626835.1). Classification (GTDB taxonomy): domain Bacteria; phylum Myxococcota_A; class UBA796; order UBA796; family JAFGLY01; genus CALDOK01. Next base: position 9,355 of record CAZVHW010000297.1, on the reverse strand, counting down.
CAGCGCTTGTGTTTCCTGCCGCTGCCGCAGGGGCAGGCGTCGTGGGCTCCACGCGGTCCAGGAGCGCGCTGATGGGGGATAGCTCGTACAAGCCGGGTGCCCGCTTGGACTGCTTGTCCCCGGAGCGTGCCTTGGTGGGACGGAGAGGGGCTGCTGGCTGACCCCTTCGGTGTCGGTGGCTACCATCTTTTTGGCGCGACCACGCCGAACCCCTTGGGCTCTCCCGCCTGGGACCTACTTCGAGGCAAAGCGGACTCAGTCCGAGGTCATCAAGCCACGGTTGAAACACCACGTCCCCTGCAGAGCGCCAGAAGGTCATCGACACCCTGGACTCCGAACGCTTCGACGACAAGGCCCCGGTCGAGGTCTACGCCACCCTGCTGGACGAGGGAGAGTACCTCTGCTCTCCGAAACCCTGACGGGCCAGCCAGCGCTCGCAGCGTTCAGCGATCTGTTCGGCATGCCCGGCTCCGAGCTGGGCGACGGTGGCACTCGGATCGACTGACGTACTACCCTGCGGGAAGGCGGCGCGATGCGTCCATCCCATAATGGCGCGGCGGTCGAGACGAGCTGGTCGAGCGCGACACTGCCCCGAGATCTTGCTGGCGATGAGAAGGACCGAGTGGCTCTCCGGGATGTAGACCGTGCTCGGGCGGTCCAACGACACATCGGGCAGCTTGCGCACCCTGCCCACCACGCGGACCTGGTCGTCGGGTTCGGGCATGGAGGCCAGGTCGTCGGGTGAGACGTACACCACTAGCTTGGCCTCCTCGTCGGCGATCCACAGCGGGCGATAGACAGTGTCGTCGTAGACGACCTGGGTGCTCCGCTGATAGCCGTACCGTGCTTGCTTCTGGGCGACGACCGTGCCCGTGATCTCGAACTTCATGCCGACGTTGTCTTTGCGCCGCTCCACGAGCTGGGCCAGGGTCAGCTCGTGGGTGCGGTCGAACGCGCCGGAGGCGTACAGCGGGAGAACGACCAGGACGACGACGACCATCGAGATGACCAGGATCCGGTACGCGAGAGTCGGCTCGCCATCCGTCGCCGGCGCCCGGTCTTTCCCGTCGATGGTACCTCCCGCGGTGCTCTCTGGAGTGTTGCCCTTGCCGGCCGGCGCCCACTCCGAGGGGGAGAGAAGAACGAGCGACCTGTTTCTACGATGCCGCGAGTATAGCATCGGCACACAGCCTTCTCCTATCGACGGTGTCACCTCGTCGACGGTGAGTCGACGGAGCTGGCAGGCCCGCCCCGATGGCGTGTCAGACCACCTTCTCCGTGTGCGCCCTGGGCAACGCCAGACGGGTAGCCAGGAGCGCGACGAACATGCCGAAGGCGAGATGACAGACGAACTCGTGGATTCCCTTGGCCGCAAGCAGCAGAGGTGGAAGGCCGGCGTCGTGGGCCAGGCGTGGCGCTGCCGCCCGCTCGAGCGGAATGTGCGGTGGGGGGTGAAGCTGAAACTGGACAGCCGTTGACCAGTTCGTCTGCCGGGGGGTTCAACTCTCCGTTCTTGGCCGTATTGTCAGTGCGCACTCGCTGCGCACTCGCACGCACAGCTCGACTCGCCTCTGACTCTTGGAGGCCGAGGATCGTTGTGGGCGCACAACCCCAGCCGAGGACAGCCACCATGGCCAAGAAGCCCCCCACCCCCACCCTGTTCGAGACCGACCTCCACTGCCTGCAGGCCGAGCACCAGTGGTTCGACCTGCGCTCGCGCCGCCTGGCCACCGAGCGCTACCTGCGCGACCGCAGCGAGGGCGAAAAGCGCCGCACCCGCGGCTTCTACTCCAGTGACGACGAGGACCTCCCGGTCACGGTCCTGCGCCGCCGCCGCACCGCCCTGCAGAAGAAGGAGCGGCAGCTCCGCACGGAGCTCGACGCCCGCCTGGCCGAGCACCTGCGCCTGGAGCGCCCCCTGGCCATGCAGCGCCTCTGCGCCCTGTACGAGCTGGACGACTTCGAGCGCATGGCGCTGCTGCTGGCCAGCGGCCCCGCCCTGGATCGCCGCTTCGAGGGCCTCATCGAGCGCGCCGACGAGCTGTCGGGCGGAGGCCTCACCGTCGACACCATCTTCGTCTTCGCCGAGCTCGATCTCACACAGCGGGTGGATCGCCGCCGCGCGTTCACGGCCCAGGCCCCGCTGCGGGCCCACGATCTGCTCAACGTGCACATCAGCGGCCGCTACAGCTCCCCCGAGGACCTGCTCACCGCCAGCCTGTCCATCACTGGCCGCGCCCTGGACCTGCTGCTGGGCAACGACGCCCTGGGCGACGAGTTCATGGAGTTCTCCAGCCTCGAGGAGCCACAGGCCAGCCTGGACCGCGTGGTGCTGCCCGCCCGCGACAAGCAGCGCATCCTGTCGGTGGTCGAGCGCCACGACCTGTACCTGGCCAAGCGCCAGGAATGGGGCTTCGACGCCATGATCCGCTACGGCCGCGGCGCACTGATGCTCTTCCACGGCCCCCCGGGCACCGGCAAGACCATGACCGCCCACGCCGTGGCCCAGCACCTGGGGCGACGGGTGCTCAACGTGGACATCCCCACCTTCGTCAACGCCAACGAGTCCCAGCGCTTCCTGCCCGGCTTGTTCCGCGAGGCCCGGCTGCACAACGCGGTGCTGTTCTTCGATGAGTGCGATGCCCTGTTCGAGTCCCGGCGACGGGGCAACGTGCTGATGACCCTGCTGCTCACCGAGATCGAGCGCTTCGAGGGGGTAGCGGTGCTGGCCACCAACATGCCCGAGGTGCTCGACGAGGCCCTGCACCGCCGCATCCTGGTCAAGGTGCGCTTCGACAAGCCCGACGCCGAAGCCCGCGCTGACATCTGGCGCAAGCACCTGCCCGATCAGGCCCCCCTGGCTGCCGACGTGGACCTGATCGACCTGGCCCGGCGCTTCGAGATCACCGGCGGCGAGATCAAGAACGCCGTGCTGATGGCCCTGGCCGCCACGGTGCACGACAATGGAGGGCAAGGCCCCATCACCCAAGCCCAGCTCGAGCACGCGGCCGAAGACCAGCTGCAGCGCCCCGACAGCGACGAGATGGGCGCCGAGAAGCTCGAGTGGACCAAGGCCCGCATGGACGATCTCGTGCTCCCGAGCATGGTGGCCCATCAGGTCGAGGAGCTGCTGGCCGCAGCCCGCCATGGCCGCACCGTGGTGGAGACCTGGGGCGTGGGCACCCACCTCAGCGGTGGTCGCGGTGTCGTGGCCCTGCTGCACGGCCCCCCGGGTACCGGCAAGACCCTGTGCGCCGAGGTGGTGGCCGCCGAGCTCAACCGCCCCCTGCTGCGGTCGGTCGTGCCCAGCCTGCTGTCCAAGTGGGTGGGCGACACCGAGCGCCGCATCGCGAACCTGTTCGAAGACGCTCGCAAGCACAACGCCGTGCTGCTGCTGGACGAGGTGGACGCCCTGCTCATGGAGCGCGGCGCGGGCAACGCCTCCCGCCACGACGACGCCCACGTCTCCTGCCTGCTCGACCAACTCGAGCGCCACGACGGCGTGGTGATCATGGCCACCAACCGCCCCACCGTGCTCGACCCGGCCCTGGCCCGCCGCGTAGGCTGGCGCCTCGAGATCCCCCTGCCCGACCAACGTGCGCGCGCCGCCATCTGGGCCCGCCTGCTCCCGCCTCGGGCCCCCACCGATGGCAGCGTCGACACCGGCCGCCTGGCCGCACGCCACCCACTCAGCGGCGGCCTGATCCGCACCGCCGTGTTCCGCGCCTGCTACCGGGCCGCAAGCCTCGACCAGCCCCTGAGCCACCGGCTGCTGGACGAGGCCGCGGCCGAGCAGAGCGGGGTGAATGCCGAGGGGCCCGCGCTCATCGCCATGCCTGCCATGGGGGAGTGCTGATCATGGGCTCCCCCGATTCCACCAAGCGCTACCGCGTGATCTATGTGGACACCTTCGAGGAACAATCGGGCCCCGGCCGCGACGGCTGGGGCCTGATGGCCAGCTTCGACGACGAGGGAGAGGCGCTGGCGTTTGCCGAAGCGCAGGCGAGCGTGCCCCAGCCCGGGGCCGGCAGCATCGCGGACCGCCTGATGGTCCTGTGCTCGGAGCGAGGTGTGATCTTCGACAAACAACGGCCGGGCTGAGCCCGAGGAGACCGACCCATGTCCAAGCGAGATCGGCGCCGGCGCAGGAAGCGCAAGCAGCGTCGCGAAGCACGCGCCGAGCGGCAGCGCTGCCGGGCCGAAGGCAGGCTCCCGGACCACCTGCGAGCCGAGGTGCCCGAGACCCGAGATCCCAGGGCCCGATGGCTGGGGCTCAGGGCCCGAGGGGGCCGGGTCATCTCGTTCGTGCCCACCGGCCTGGTGGTCGAGCTCGACGAGATGGACGAGCACGCCCCGGCCGAGTTGGCTGCTGCGCTGATGGCCAAGGGACAGCGCGGGGCCTGCGGGTAGCGCTCAGCCTTCCGCCCGCGGCTCCTCGCTGCCGTGACTGGCACCGCCCTCCCCCGCCACCTCATGGGCCGCCAGCTTCCGGGCCTTGGCTCGGATGCCGAACATCTGCAGCGCGAAACCACCCACGAAGTACTCGAGCCAGCGGGTGTAGTCGCCGGTCTGGTCGGCTGTGCGCAAGGCGTCGTAGTACTTGTCGCGTTTGTGGTTGTAGTAGCTGGACAGGTCGAAGAGGTACTTGAAGTCGTAGCCCCGCTGGTAGAGCACCATGGCGGTGAACATGCGGGCGGAGCGGCCGTTGCCGTCCAGGAAGGGGTGGATCCAGACCAAGCGGTGCTGGGCGATGCCCGCCGCGAGCACGGGGTGAATCCAAGGGTCCGCGTCGCCACGCTCGAGCCGGTAGCGCTTGGGGTGTTGCTTCACCCGCTCGAGCCAGCCCATCAGCTCATCCACGTGCGCCTCGACCTGAACGTGGGGCGGCGGGTCGTGGCGCACCACCACCTCGCCCTCGACCTTGTCCCCGATGACCACCGGCTCCTCCCGGAACCGCCCTGCGTTGGTGTAGCCGCCGCGCACGCCCCGCACGAGGATGGCGTGCAGACCACACAGGTCGCGCCGGTCGAGCACCGCGCCTTTGCAGCCTCGCAGGCCGTCGATGGCCTCGAAGGCTGCCAGGTAGTTGAGGAACTCGCGCTCGCTGCCGGAAAGCTCGGTGTCCGGTGGGTTGTTCACCAGCGTGAAGGCCCGCTCGCGGGTGAGGCTGGCGCCCTCGATCTGCACGCTGGCCAGGGCGTCGCCGACCCGCACCTCGTCGCGGAGCTCGTGCAGCCAGTCCCCCTGGAGCCGAACAGCCTCGAGGAAGCCCACAGTGCGCTCCACAGCCACGAGCTGGCGCTGAAGCAGAGGGGTCAGGGTGAAGCGGGGCTGGAACTCGGCGACCATGGGCGATCCTGCTGTTCAGGGCTGGGGATGAACTCCTGTATCGAGTTCCACCACCCGCCCCCAAGGCGCCGCTCCGTGCTTGCCGGGTACCAGCCACAGCACCGGATACCTGGGCGCCCGCTCCGGGAAGCGGCTGTACAGATCCGTGATGCCCACCAGCAAGTCGGGGCGCAGGCGGCGCTGCTGCAGCCAGGCGAACACCGGGCGGTGGTCGGTCCCACCCCCACCCTTCACGCGGCCGCGCGTGACGAAGCGCTCGAGCTGCAGGTCATCGACCACCTGCTGCACCCGGGCGTCGGCCACGATCAGCCGGGTCTCCTGCGCCAGCGCCGCCAGCGCCCGCAGCTCCGTGCCTACGGCCCCGAGCAGCTCCGGGCTGATGCTGGCCGAGGTGTCCAGGGCCACCACCAGGCTGCCCAGGCCATCAGACCAGCGGCCGGGCACCGCCAGGTCGTGCTCCACAAAGCGGCGGTCGGGGCGATGGTGGGCATAGTCGTCCCGCGCCAGAGCGGAGCCCGCGTAGCGGCGCAGGACCCGCCGCCAGGGCACACGCGGGCGGCCTGCAGAGCCCAGCTCACGCAGCACCTGGCCCGGGATGTGGCCGCGCTGAGCCTGCTGCACCGCGTGTTCCACAGCCGCGGCGAGGCGCTCGCGCACCTCCTGGCGCTGCTCCGGAGCCAGCCGCTGGGGCAGGTGCACGTCCAGCCCGCCGCCGTGGTCGGTGGCTCGAGACGCCGAGCCACCCGATGCGTCACCCGGCGCATCGTCCAGCCGCACCGCGACGCTCGCCGGCGCGGGCAGGGCGTCGTCCTCGAGGTACGCGTAGATGGCTTCCGCGATCATGCCGTCCCAGCGCGGGTCGAGCAGGATCTGCACCGTGCCCAGCCCCGGGTAGCTGCCATCGGGGGAGCGGTACAGGCGCTCACCCGGGCGGGCCGGATGGCCGATCTCGGCCACGATGCGGTTGATTGCGTAGTCGGTGGCGCAGTTCCAGCGGTGAGCCCGGCGGCCCCGCTGGCGATCCGCGCTGGCCAGCAGGTGGTGGCCCAGTTCGTGGGCCAGCACGAAGCCCAGCTGCGGCATGGACAGGTGCCGCGTCAGCAGCGGGTTGAGCCAGATGTGCCGCCAGCAGTCGGTG
>CAZVHW010000297.1:0-2858 GCA_964626835.1 uncultured Enterobacterales bacterium | reverse complement strand
CCGCGAAGGTGCACAGTTCGGGCGCCTGCACGATGCGAAGGTGGGCCAGCAGGTAGCCCCAGAAGGGATGCAGATCGAGCAGCTGCAGCCGCAACGCCGACACCCGCCGCGCCTCGGCGCGGACCACCTCGGTCTGCCCGCACGTGGGGACGGACGTCGGATCCTCCCGATCACGCCCCTGGCCCACTAGGCCCACGCCTCCAAGCTCAGGTCCACCATCCCCGCGGCCAGATCCCGAAACGCCGCCTCCCCCTGCAGCCGGTCCAAGAGGCCCGGAACCTGCTCGAGCTGTCGCAGAAACAGAAACACGTACTCGGGGTCCAGTCCTGGCGAGCACGCGAACTTCACCACGTGGGGAAGCTGCTCGTCGGGAATGGTCGCACGGCCGCACAGCCAGCGCGCCACCGCGAAGACCGCCGCGTAGACGAAGCTGGGCTCGGCGTTCTTGCCCCGGCGAAAGTCCATGGCCTGGCCCCGGCGCACGATCCGCGCCACCGGCACCCGGGCGAAGATCCGCTCGAAGGCCGACAGCTGCTCGGCCGCACGCTCGCCCACGCACGCCGCCACCAGCCGCCGGGACTGCGCGGAGGGGGCAGCCTGCAGCAGCGTGCTGGCCATGGCCCAGCTGCGGGGGGACGGGAAGGCCAGATCGCCTTCGTTGGCGTACAGGGCGTCTTCGCGGTGCAGGGCGATGTAGGCCATGACCGTGGGGTGGACCCCGGCTTGGGCCGCCCAGGCCAGCCAGCTGTCGGCGTCCACCCGCAGCACGAAGTGCACGAAGCGGTTGGCCAGGGCTGTGGACAGCGGCGTGACGATGGCGTTGTCCTCCTCGAGGTTGCCCGCCGCCGTCACCCGGGTGTCGGGATGAAAGCGGAACGGCCCCACCCGGCGCTCGAGCACGATCTGGTAGGCCGCCGCCTGATGCAGGCGGGTGACCGCCGCGTTGATCTCGTCCAGGAACACCAGCGCCGGGGCGTCGCAGACCCGCCGCACCCAGTCGGGGGGAAAGAGGCTCAGGACCTGCCGATCCCGGTCGGGGAAGTAGACCCCGCACAGGTCGGCGGGCTCCCGCTGGGCCAGGCGGATGTCTTCCAAGGGGAGCCCCAGGTCCGAGGCCAGCTGGGCGGCCATGGTGGACTTGCCAACGCCGGGATGGCCGCGCACCAACACCGAAAGCCCCGCATCCAGCGTGGTGCGGACCAGGCCCGTCAGGTCGTCGTAGGCGTAGCCCTCGGGGGCCAGGGGCAGAGCAACGGACGCAGCGGGTGACATGGGCTCGTCCTCCTACAGGATGGCGCGCAGCAGCTGGCAGCGCAGGTCGGGCCAGCGCATCAACACCGCCACCGTGTGCTTGCAGAACCCGCCGTGCAGTGGACGGCGGTGGATGGCGTCGGGGCAGGTGCACGCGGGGGGCTCGGCGCCGTCGAGCCGCACCCGGACCAGGTAGGGCTGGCCGCCGCCGCAGACCGAGACCACCGCTGCGCCATCGTCGTCCTCACCGCGCTCGAGTTGGTAATGCGCCAGCACCTGCCGGACCGCGCGCTGGAAGCGCTGGTCGCACTCCCTGCGATCCGTACCTCCGACCACGGCGGCCACCGTACCCGCACCTGCCAGGGGAGCCGGCCGCAGTGGGCACAGCAGCTGCCAGCCCGCGGGGCTCGTGTCGCTGTCGAGCAGCCACACCCAGTGGTCGCGCTGGAGCCCTGACAGCCACTGCGTCCACTCCACCAACAGCCGCCGCTGCTTGCGGCCATCAGCGTAGGTGTAGAAGCTCCGACCGTTGGCCAGCGAGACCGCGTGACAGGTACCCAGGCCCCACAGGCGGGTGGGATAGTCCTGCGCGCTGTACTCTCGTCTGTCCAAGGTGAACACGCGCATGCCCCGCTGGGGCGCGAGCGGGGCTGCGATGGTGGGGCGCTGTGCCATGCCTCCCTTGTACGCAGCCGACTCGACAGCCGTTGTCCGGTGTAGGATGGGCCCACGAGGTGACCCATGACCACCGCAGCGCCCAGCTACAACGACGGCCTGGCCATGGTGCGCATCGTGCAGCTCCTTGAGCGCGCCCGACGACGCGCCATCCTGCTGGACGACCTGGCCGAGATCCTCGAGGTCCACCGGCGCACCGCGCGCCGCTACGTGCAGGCCCTCGAGGCCTCCGCCACCACCGCCGACGGCGACCCCCTGGTGCGCCTCGAGGGGCGCGGCGTCAAGGCCACCGTGGTGCTGGCCGAGCAGCGCGAGCCCACCTCGTCACGGCTGTACCAGTACGCCGCCGTGTTCGCCGCCACCCGCGCCCTGTCGGCGGGAAAGGGATCCCCCCTCAGCGACAGCGCCGAGCAGCTGGTGACCACCCTCGAAAAGGGCTTCCATCGCCGCCTGCTGCCCTTGGTGCACCGGGTGCAGGAGAGCTTCGTCTACGTGCCTTTCGGGCCCAAGGACTACCGAACCAGCGAGGAGACCCTGGACACCATCATCCAGGCCACCGTCCACCGCCGGCCCCTGATGCTGCGCTACCGCACCGGCACCGGCTGGACCTACCGCTGCCGCTTCGAACCCTGGACCATCGTGCTGTACCGCGACGCGCTGTTCGTGCACGGCCTGCAGCGGGGCGTGGGGCCCGCGGGTGGGGTGAGGCTGCTGGCGGTGGACCGGGTGCAAGAGGCCGAGATCGAGCGAGGGGAGCACTTCGAGGTGCCCGAGGACTACGACCCCGAAGCGTGGTTCGAGGGTCAGCTGGGGCTGTGGCAGGACGGGGGGCTGCCGGAGCTGGTGCGGATCGCGTTCAGTGAACGCGTGGCGCACACGGCCAAGGAGAGGTTGTGGCCGGGGCAGCGTGGGTGGAGTGAGTTGGACGACGG
>CAZVHW010000296.1:0-9438 GCA_964626835.1 uncultured Enterobacterales bacterium | reverse complement strand
CTGCCCCCCGAGCCCGTGGCGGGTGACATGGACGCCGACGGCATCGTCGACGGCGAAGATGCCTGTCCCGACGTGCCAGAAGACATGGACGGGTTCAAGGACGCCGACGGCTGTCCGGAGCTGGACAACGACAACGACGGCGTGGTCGACGGCATGGACGGCTGTCCCATGGCGCCGGAAGACTTCGACCAGTACTCCGACGGCGACGGCTGCCCGGATCCCGACAACGACAACGACGGCATCGACGACGCCGCCGATCGTTGCCCCAACGACGCCGAAGATTTCGACGGAGACCGCGACGCAGACGGCTGCCCCGACAGGGACGCCGACGGCGACGGCGTGCCCGACGACAGCGACGCCTGCCCCGACGCCGCCGAGACCCAGAACCAGTACCTCGACCACGACGGCTGCCCCGACGAAAAACCCCAGCGGGTCGAGGTCACCAAGCAGCAGATCGTCATCAAGGAGCAGATCCAGTTCGAGACCGGCAAGGCCACCATCCGCCCGGCCAGCTACCCGGTCCTCGACGACGTGGTCATGGTCCTGCGCGACTACCCCGACATCAAGATCCGCATCGAGGGCCACACCGACAGCGTGGGCAACGACGCCTCGAACCTCGAGCTGTCCAAGGCGCGCGCCGACTCGGTCTTCGAGTACGTCATCTCCCGCGGCATCGATGCCCGGCGCCTGGTCACCGAAGGCTTCGGCGAGACCCGCCCCATCCACACCAACACCACCACCACGGGCAAGGCCCGCAACCGGCGGGTGGAGTTCCATATCTTGCAGGAGGGTGGGGGGTAGCCTTCAGCGCTTCGTTTCGAGGAACGCTTCGCGTTGCTGGTCGAGGTAGGCCTTGACCTTTGTGGGTTCGTTCCACATGAGCAGATCGACAATGGAGAGCGTGGGGATGTAGGCGTAGCCCTGGGGCTGGTACACCATGTCGCGGAAGTGACGGATCTCGAGGTCGATGCCGGCTCGCGAAAACTCGGCTCGGTCGAAGATACCCTCACCGCCGGGTGGGTTGACGTACTGCGCAGCTCCCATCGCCTGGGAGATGCGCAACGCCCAATCCCCGGGTCCTTCGATGGGGCCCAACTCGAGGTCCATCTCCGAGAAGAAGCGGAAGGTGAAAGCGATATCCAAGAGCGCGCAGGTGTTGGCGAGAAATGCCGCGCAGAGCCTGGCGAGGGAGCTGGTTTCCGCGGCCAGGCTTCTCTCTACGAGCGCTGTCACGGTGTCGTAGTGTGGAGCGTGCTTGCGGTAGTGTTCGAGTTGACGGAGAAGCAGGCCCTGCCAGTCGTCGCCCTTCGCAAGGCTGACAGCGTGGATGGGCGTGCCCCGCGAAGGCTTGTTCACCCGGGCGGTGATGTACTGCCAACCCTGTTTCGGGTGCAGGACGCGGTTGCGGTTCATCCAGCTGTGGCGGCGGTACTGGGCTGTGTCGAAGACCACCCACTCGTCACAGAGATGGATCAGATCGAGGTAACCCAGGGCCGGAGCGAAGTAGGGCTGCATGATGCCTAGGCGCATGGGGCTGGCTCCGTGGTCGCTGGTTCATACCCTTTCACCCTCCGCTCCGCACAGCGGCCTTCCCAGGTCGTGGTGGCGACTCCGATGACGGAGTATCTTCCCTGGTTCGCGAACCAGGCTTCCAGCGCCGGAGCGACCGTGGCCTTCGCCGTTCCCCGACACCCTCGAGACGAGCGCCTCTGTGGCCGTGGGTTCTTGTTCACTGCCAGCGCTCGCGTGGGCTTTCGGCTGCTGCTCGAGCGCACTTGGACGGCCGGGAGGGGCCGAATCCTTCTGCCCGCATACGTCGGCTTGTCCCCCCTCGAGGGCTCCGGCGTGTTCGATCCGGTCCAGACCGTCGGGGTCCCCGCGGGCTTCTACGCGGTGCGGGACGATCTGTCGGTAGACATGGACAGCCTCGAGCTCGCCTTGGGGACCAAACGCACTTTCGCGGTGCTGCTCGTTCACTACTTCGGTTTCCCCCAGCCTGACCTGCACCGTGTTCGCGACCTGTGTCGCGAACGCGGTGCGCTGCTAATCGAGGACTGCGCCCATTGCCTCCATGGCGGGATCCCCGACGCGTCGCTCGGTGGGACCGGAGACTTCGCCCTGTACTCGTTCCACAAGGTGCTTTCCAGTGCTGGCGGCGGAGCCCTGAAGGTCAACGGTCCGGTACCGTTGGCCTCCTCCCTGCAGCCCACTGTCTCCGATTCCATCGATCTGGCAGATCTGGCAGCGGTGGCCAACGCCGATCTCACCGCCATCGGGGAACGCAGGCGCGCCAACTATCTGGCCCTCGCTGCCAGTGTGGCGCACTTCGGAGGGGTCCGCTTGCTCCACTCCTCGCTACCCCCCCAAGTCGTGCCAATGAACCTCCCGGTGCTCATCGAGGCCCGGGACCGCTTCGAGGTCTACAAGGCGATGCGCGCGGAAGGCGTCGGCGTCATCGCTTGCTATCACACCCTCATCACCCCCATCACGGCCCGGGAACATCCCGTGTCGCTGCGGCTGTCGGGCCAGATCCTCAATCTCCCTGTCCACCAGGACGTCCTCCCAGGCCAGCGCCCCCTCGTCCTCGCAGCGCTGCGGGCGGCGCTGCGGTAGGCGGTCGAAGGAAGCAACGGATGGACTGGAAGAAGTACTGGACTGAGTTTCCTCGGCGCTTCGACGAGCGGGACTTCTGCTTTCAGGTCGGGCGCTTTTCCAGGGGCAGGGCAACGGATCCCAGGGAGTTGGCGATCGCCGTGGCTCAAGTGCACGAAGGGCTCGAGCTGGTGGCGAGCGATCGGGTCCTCGATCTGTGCTGCGGCAACGGCCTGCTCACCGCGCGGTACTGCGGGCGCTGCTCGAGTGCCCTGGGGGTTGACTTCTCTGAAGAGTTGCTACAGGTTGCGCGCCGCTACCACCAGCCCGCCGGTGTGTCTTACCTGCACTCTGCGGTGCAGGATCTCTCACCCACGTTGCTGTCGCCCGGTGAGCGCTTCGACAAGGTCAGCATGTTCGAGTCGCTTCAGTACTTCGAGCCTGGAAGTTTCGATGGCCTGCTCGCCGCCATCTCCAGCGTTGCCTCCCCTGGTCACCGCATCTATCTCTCGGGCGTGCTGGACCACGACCGCCAGCTCGTCTTCCTGGACACGCCTGAGCGCCGCCGGCGCTTCGAGGAGCAGTCGGCCCAGGGCCAACACGAGATGGGCCACTGGTGGACGCGGGACCACTTGGTGCGGGCGGGCTCGGCGCGGGGTTACCGGGTGGCGTTCAGGGATCAGCACCACGCCCTCAACACCGCGCACTACCGCTTCGACGTCCTCTTGGTCCACAGCTGACAGCGAGGGAATCCTGGATGTACCAGCGTTTCGTCTCCATCACCGGCATGCCCCGCTCTGGCACCAGCTGGATCGGAATGATCTTCGACAGCTGTCCAGTGGTGCGGTACCGCATGTCCCCGTTGTTTTCCTACGAGTTCAAGAACTTCGTGAACGAGGCCTCCCCTCGGTCCGACTGGGAGCACGTCCTGCAGGGCTCCTACACCTCCTCCAACGAGTTCATGAACCAGACGGAGCGCCGGGCAAGTGGTGAGTATCCGGTGTTCTCCGTCAAGCACGTCGAGCCGCCGGTGTTGGTCCTGAAGTTCAACCGCTTCCAGAACCTGCTCGAGCGTTTCGTGGACTTGTTCCCCGAGATGAAGGTATTGGCGGTGGTGCGGCACCCCTGCGGTGCCATCCACTCTTGGCTCACCGCTCCCAAGGAGTTCCCGCCGAGCGCCGATCCTTTGGAGCACTGGCGCTCGGGCGCCATCAAGAAGACCGGCTGCGGGGACTTCTTTGGCTTTGAAGACTGGAAAGCCGTCACCAGGCTGCACCTGCGCCTGGCAAAAGAGCATCCCGATCGTTTTCGTCTGGTCCGCTACGAGGACGTGGTTGGGGACCCCGCTGGCCAGGTGCAAGAGCTGTTCGCTTTCTTCGATCTCCCCGTGAGCGTCCAAACGGATGACTTCCTTTCCCGGTCCCGGCGCGAGCACCTGCCAGGTCCTTATTCGGTGTTCAAGCCCCCAAGCGTCGTGCACCGCTGGCAGCGCGAGCTGCAGCCCGAGATTCGGGACGGCATCCTCACCGAGTTGGCCGGCACCGATCTGGAGCGGTTCCTGGCATGAGCGCCTCGAGCCTCCACCCAGCGCGTTGGGAGTACGGATCCCAGCTGCACGCCGTGGCTCCACCAGCGCGCAGCGATCGGGGCCCCCGTCCCTGGGGCTCGGATGCGCTCATGCTTGGCTGTGGTCGCGATGCGCTGCGGCTGATCTTGCCACGCTTCGAACGCCTCTGGATGCCGAGCTACCTTTGCCAGGAGGTCGTGCGTGCCGCTGCTTCCGGGCGGGCCAGCGTGCGCTGCTACCCGGACAGCCCCCTACAAGCCGCACCCGCTTTCGATGTGCTGCCCCTTCGGGCGGGGGATGCCGTCTACGTGGTTGACTACTTTGGCCTACGTGCGTCCGTCCCCCGGCCACCGACTCCGGGGATCACGTGGATCGAGGACCACACCCACGATCCATGTTCTGACTGGGCGCACGCATCTCGGGCGGACTACTGCCTGGCTTCGTTTCGCAAGCTTTTTCCCCTGCCCGACGGCGGTGTGCTCTGGTCGCCCCGTGGGCACGCCCTGCCGCAAACGCCGGCCATTGACGCCACCTCGAGCGAGGCGTCGGAAGCTCGTCTGCAGGGTATGGTGCTCAAGGATCGCTACCTGCGGGGCGCAGCGGTGGACAAGCGGGCCTTCCGCGAAGCTCTCGACCGCGGAGAGGAGCTGTTTTGCACCGGTCCACCGTCTGGCATGACGGCCTTCAGCCGCGGCCTGATTGACCGTTTCCCTCTGGCTGCGTGGCGCGAACAGCGTCGCCGGCGCTTCCTGCGGCTCGTGGCCCAGCTACCCGTAGATCCCGGCCTCCGCGTCCTGCAACCGCAGACTTCCAACTGTGCCCCGTTCTCGGCCTTCGTCGTCTTCGATCATCGCGAGACCTGCCAGCGAGTCAAGGACGCCCTCATCCAGCGTCGTGTCTACCCTTCCAAGCTCTGGCCCCTGGACCGGTCTCTGTTCGAGGAGGTGCCTAGTGCCCACCGAGAGCTGCCCGACCGTAGCTTTTCGATGCACCTCGACATGAGATATTCCAGCGAAGACGTGGACCGGGTAGCCCGGCTGTTCCGAGAGGCCTGGACCTCGGCCTAGGAGACCACCCCGATGCCAGCGACCTCAACCGAGAATGCGGAGCGTGAGCTCCTCACCGTCATCATCCCCTGCCTGAACGAGCAGGACGGCATCGAGCTGACGGTGTCCGAGGTGCTACTCGTGGCCGAGGACCTACCGGTCGACCTGGAGCTCTTGTTGGTGGACGATGGCTCTACCGATGGTACGCGCCAGGTCATGGAGGCCTGGTCGCGGCGCGATTCCCGCTGCCGTGTCCTTGCCAATCCCCACAACATGGGCGTGGGTCGCTCCCTGCTTCGGGCCCTCGAGCACGTGAAACCCCGATCCTGGGTCACAGGCATCCCGGGTGACGCGGAGTTCGTGTTCTCTTCCATTTGGGCTTTCCTCGAGCAGCGCGAGAGCTACGATCTCATCCTGGGCTACTTCGGCAATCCGGTCATTCGCCCTATGCGGCGCAGGCTGTCCTCTCGGGCCTTCACGCGCGTCTCGGCCGTCTTGTACGGCTTTCCCTACAAGTACCTCAATGGTATGAAGCTGTATCGGGTGGACGTGTTCCGCGACATCGCAGTGGCTTCGGGGGGGCACGCTTTCAACGCGGAGCTGTTGGCCAAGGCCCTGCTGCGCAATCCCCGTTTGCGCGTAGGTGAGGCGCCCTTCGAGGCCCGTGGGCGGGCGCGGGGAGGCTCCAAGGCCTTCCGGCCCCAGGCCATCGGCAAGGCGGTGCGCGAGGTGGTGGTTGGTCACCGCGAGGTCGCGCGCTACCGGACAGCGGTCATCGAGGAGCAGGAACGGATGCTGGCCGAGCGCCTAGGGCGTAAGGCGTCGCTTCCGGAATCCTGACAGCCCTGGGTAGGTGTCCATGAAGATCCCCTACGTCGATCTCCCTGCGCAGCACGCCGAGCTCGAGGATGCCATCCTCGAGGCCGTGCGTGGCGTGCTCCGCCACGGCTGGTTTGTCTTGGGCCCCGAGGTTGAACGTCTCGAGCAAGCCCTCGCCCAACGCCTAAGCGTGCGCCACGTCATTGGAGTCAGCACGGGCACCGACGCACTGGTGCTCGCGCTGCGGGCCCACTGCGTTGGGCCGGGGGACGAGGTCATTACGGTTTCCCACTCCTTTTTCGCTACGGCTGTCGCCATTGAACTCGTGGGGGCCGTCCCGGTCTTCGTGGACATCGACCCGGAGACCATGCTGTTGGATCCCGGGCTGCTCGAGGGAGCAGTCACACCGCGCACCAAGGCGGTGCTGCCGGTCCACCTCATGGGCATCCCTTGCGACATGGACCGCACGGTGGCGTTCTGCCGGGAGCACGACCTCGTGTTGGTCGAGGATTGTGCCCAGGCCATCGACGCCTCTTGGCGAGGCCGACACGTGGGCAGCTTTGGCACAGGCTGCTTCTCCCTGCATCCCCTCAAGAACCTCTCCGCTTGCGGAGACGCGGGATTCGTCTCAACGAACGACGACGAGATCGCCGCCTGGATCCGGCAGGCGCGAAACATCGGCATTCGCGACCGTGATCACTGCGACTTCGTCTCCGGCAATAGCCGACTGGACGCCCTGCACGCCGCCATCTTGTTGGTCAAGCTCCAGCACCTGGATGCCTGGACGGCTGCCCGCCGCGCCCACGCGGCTGCCTATCGCGCTACCCTGGCGGGGCTGGTCCTACTGCCGCCAGCCGTGCCGGTACACGGCCGGGCGGTGTACCACGCCTTTGTCGTGCGGCATCCACAGCGCGACCGCATCGTTGCCAGCTTGCGAGACCAGGGTATCGATGCCAAGGTGCACTACCCAATCCCAATCCACCGGCAGCCGGCCTTCGCGCAGCGTGTCACCGGCCCCTTGCCGCACACCGAGCGCGTCGTTGCGGAGATCCTGAGCCTGCCTGTCACGCCTGAGTTGGACCAGGCCGGCCGATCTCGTGTCGTCGCTGTCCTACGGGACGCCTGCCAGGCACTGCGGTGAGCGCCATGGCCGCTGGGCGAGCGCGCAAGATCGCGGCGATCCTGCTGGGGTTGGCAGTCTCGGCCTTCTTCGCCTGGCTGACCTTGCGCCGGGTCTCCATCGCGGACCTGGGCCACCACGTGCTCGGCGCCTCTCTCCCCATCCTCTCTCTGGCGCTGGCTACGAAGCTGGTGGGTATGTTGTTCATGACCTTGCGGTCCGGCGTGGTGATGCGGGGTGTTGGCCGCTACCGATTCGGTCAGCTGTTTCGCTCGATCTTTGTCGTCACTGGGGGCAATGCAATCCTACCCCTGCGTCTCGGCGAGCTCATGCGCGTCGGCTACCTGGTGCGTGTCGGTAAGGCCTCGGCGGGTGCCTGTCTTGGAGCGGTGGCACTGGAGAGGTTGCTCGACTCCTTTTGTCTGGTGGCGTTGTTCACGGTGGTCATGCCGTTGACTGTGGTCGATCTGCCCGCTCGAACGTCCCTGTACGTGTTCGCGGTCGTGCTCGCAGTCTGCATGGGAGGGTCCCTGTTTGCCAGTCGCCATCCCGAGCGCATTGTGCAGCTAGCCCGGTCTACGCAGGGGCTGGTGGGTGGGGCGGTCGCGGAGAAGCTGGCGGGGCTCGCAGGCCGGCTGGCCGAGGGGCTGTCCTCCTTGCGCACGACACGCGGCGTCCTGTTGGTGATGGCTTGCACGCTTGGATACTGGATCGCCTCGGTAGGTTCCGCGGCAGTGTGGATCTGGGGCTTCGGCCTGGAACTACCATGGTACGCCCCTTTCCTCGTACTGTTCTTTTCCGCCCTGGGGACCTTTCTGCCCTCCTCACCGAGCGCGGTTGGGACCTACCACTTCTTCACCACCCAGGCCTTCTTGCTGGTGGGCGTGGAGCGCGTCATGGCCACCTCGGTGGTGGTCGTTGGCCACGCCCTGGCCTTCCTCCCCGTGGCCTTGGTGAGCATCCCCTGGCTGGTGATCGAGGTGGTCGCCTTGCTCCATTCCAGCCGCACTCAGGACGAACCATGAATGACTCCTCTTCCCCCGGCGGCCAGCGCGTCCTCCTCACGGGCGGCGCCGGCTATCTGGGCTCCGTTCTCACACCGAAGCTCCTCGACGCCGGCCACGTGGTCACGGTGCTCGACGCGCTGTGGTACGGCCCCGAGCCTCTGGCCCGCTGTGCCGGCCGGCCGAGCTTCACCCTGGAGCAGGCCGACCTGCGAGATCACGACGAGGTCGAGAGGATCCTGGCCGCCGGCGCCTTCGACGCCGTGATCCACCTGGCGGCGATCTCGAACGACCCCTCATCGGAGCTGGATCCCGATCTGACGCGGGAGGTCAACCTAGTGGCCTTGGAGAACCTATTCCGGGCCTCGAAGAATGCGGGCGTTTCCCGACTTCTCTACGCTTCGTCGGCTAGCGTCTACGGCATCAAGCAGACCCCGGACGTCACCGAGGATCTGCTCCTCGAGCCCATCACGCTGTACGCCCGCTACAAGGCCGAGGGTGAGCGGGTGTTGCTCGATCTGTTGGACCAACGTTTCTGCGGTGTGGCCGTGCGGGCCGCCACGGTCTGCGGCTGGTCCCCGCGGCTGCGGCTGGACCTGACCATCAACATCCTCACCAGCCACGGTATCAACAACGGTCGCATCCGAGTGTTCGGAGGCGATCAGCAGCGTCCCAACGTGCACATCGAGGATCTCACCGACTTCTACGTAGCGCTACTCGATGCGCCGAGGGACCGGGTCCAGGGCCAGGCGTTCAACTTCTCGCGATCCAATGCGACGGTGATGGACCTGGCGCGGATGATCCAGGCTGAGCTCGGGGAGGAGGTGGAGGTGTACGTGGTTCCTACCGATGACGATCGCTCCTATCACCTGTCTGCGGAGAAGGTGGCCCGGGTACTGGGCTTCCGGCCCAGGCGCCCCTTGGTGCGTGCGGTCCAGGATCTTCGCGCCGCCTACGGGGATGGCCGCGTGCCTGGCTGGGACCAACCTTGGTACCGCAACGTGGCATGGATGACCGCGCACCCGGAGCTCTGTCGCTGGCCGCGCTAACGATCCCCCAGCGTGTCGACGTCCAGCCCGCACAGGTCCGCCCGGATCCAGTCCGCCCCGGCGAGCGCTTGCGGGGTCTCGGTAGTGGTGAGCGCGAGCACGCGGGCTCCGGCGCGTTTGCCCGCTTCGACGCCGATGGGGGAATCCTCGATCACCAGGCAGCGCTCGGCCGAGACGCCCAGCAGTTCGGCGGCGAGGAGGTAGGTGGCGGGGTGGGGCTTGAGATGTTCCACTCGGTCGC
>CAZVHW010000295.1:0-9502 GCA_964626835.1 uncultured Enterobacterales bacterium | reverse complement strand
GGCGCGGCGGGAGCGTAGCGCCATTCGGCTGAGCTTCCCCGACCAAGACGCGGAGGTCGAGTCCGTGCGCGGCTTGCTGCGGGCGCGCCAGCCGCGGCTCGATCTCGCCGAACAGCGGCTGAACTACCTGGTCAAGGCCGATCCGGGGAACACCGAGGCGCTCCTGCTGCGGGCCGAGACCATGGTGGAGACCAAGGCGGCCGAAGAGCAGGTCCAGCAGGTGTTCGATCAGGCGGCCCAGAACGCCCCCACGCCCGAGGTGTTCCACCTCGAGGCCAACTGGCATCAACACCGTGGCAAGAAGGGCGGCCTCGAGGCCGCCATCTCGGCGCTTCGGAGGGGGGCCGCGGCCTTCCCTTCGAATGGACGTCTGCGCCGCCGCTTGGCGGGACTGCTGATCGAGGCGCGACTGCTGGACGACGCCGTCAAGGTGCTCGAGGAAACCATGGCGCTCGAGCCCATGATGCCCGACACCTACGGGCTGCTCGGACAGATCCTGCTCGAGCGAGGACCCGCGTCCTGGCCAAAGGCGTCCGAGTACCTCGAGGAAGCGCTGCGTCTGTCCCCCGACGACTCGGTGCACCTGACGCGCATGGGGCGCTTGCTTCGGCAGCAGGGTTTGCTGGACCGTGAGCAGCGCGAGAAGCTCTGGGCCCAGGCCATCGAGCACTTCGAGCGGGCCATCAAGGACCAGCGACGCAACCATCGCGCCCTCGAAGAGCTCGCCTCGGTGCTGCTGGACCGCCAGGGTGACGAGGACACGGACCGGATCGCCTGGCTGCTCGACAAGGCCGCCAAGCCGCGAGGCAAGGGCAACCGCCGGCCCGGGCGCAGGGACAAGGTGCTCGAGGCGCGGCTGGCTGCCCGTCGCGGCCGCGTTCACGAAGCCGAGGCCGTGCTCGAACGGCTCGTCCAGCGCGATCCCAAGAACTTCCGGGCGCGGGCAGCCTGGGCCGAGGTACTGTACGCCAAGAGCCGCATCTTCAGAGCGCACGCCGAGTACCAGCGCGCACAGCAGGACGCCCCCCGCGATGCGGTGGAGCGCCACGCCTACGAATCAGCCATGGAGCAACTCCAGGCCCTCATCGAGTCCGGCCAGGCGATCGAGCTGGAGCGACAAGCCGACCAGGCGGCCCTCGAGCGCCCTCCCGTCCCGTCCGGTGCGGTCACGCCCCTGGGGCTCGATACGGGAGGAGACCACGGCCAGCGGCGCACGGTTCGGCGCGGAGGCCGTGTGCGGTTGGTGGACAACAGCTCCGGGCTGGCACAGGTCCCTGAAGAAGAACCCGTCGTGCCAGGCGCCTCCGACGATGCGGGCGAGCCCGCTGCCGCTGCCTCTGCCTCTGGCGAGGAGTAACACCGTGGCCTACCGCAAGGATCGAAACATCACCTCGGAGATCCCCAACTACCGGCGGATCCTGGCGCACATCACCCCCGATCGCGACCACGCCGCCATCTACTTCGAGCAGAACCTCGACCTGAACAAGACGCTGGCCTGGCTCGAGGCCGAGCGCGAACGGACGGGCAAGAAGATCACCTTCCTGCACGTCTTCCTCGCAGCCACCGGGCGCATTCTCAACCTGCGGCCCAAGCTCAACCGCTACTGCACCGGATGGCGGCTCTACCAGCGCGACGGCGTGACCATCACCATCTCGGTCAAGAAGTCGCTCACGGACGGGGCGAAGATCGTCATGCTCAAGGTGCCGCTGACCGCGGAGGACACCCCCGAGACCGTGCACGACAAGGTGAGGGCCATGGTCAGCACTGGGCGCGAGGGTGAAACTCACGACGAAAAAGAGGTGGCCTTCTTCCTGCGCCTGCCCAACTGGATCCTCTCCCGGGCCGTCAAGTTGGTTCTCTGGTTCGATCGCTGGCATCTGCTTCCCGGCTTCTTCGCGGATCCCGACCCCATGTTCACCTCCATGGTGGTGGCCAACCTGGGCTCGGTCGGTCTCGCACCCGCGTACCATCACCTGTACGAGTACGGGAACTGCCCCTTCTTCGCCACCATCGGCTCCATCGGAGAGGCCCCCGCCGCGGTGGACGGTCAGGTGGCGCTGCGTTCCCAGGTGCGCGTCAAGTACTCCTTCGACGAGCGCGTCGAGGACGGTCTCGCTTGTGCGCTGTCCCTGGCGGGCCAGCAGGAGATGCTGGAGGACCCCGAGTGCTTCGAACGTGGCATCACCGACCACGGTGGGGCCGTGCCCAGGACCTGACATGTTTCGTTCCGCCTCGGGATCGTTGTAGACATTCGAAAGTGTGAATTCTCTCTTGGTCGGGTATTGAGTGGGGGAGAGTGTTCACGTCGCACTGCGACATACCACCTCCAAGGGATCGAAGGGCATGCCGATGTCCCGCCAGGAGAAAACGCTGACACCAAAGCAAGCTGCCGAGCTTTGCGGCGTCGATCGTACCACCATGCGGCGCTGGCTTTTGTCCGGCGAGATCCCACACAGCGTGACCCCCGGTGGGTGGCGCCGCATCGCGCCTGTCGATCTCGCCCACTTCATGGGCGCCCACGGCATCCCCGTCCCCTCGTGGCTCGGGCCGGGCCCCGGCCGCGTGCTGCTGGTGGACGACGAGCCCTTGGTCACCAGGGCGCTCGAGCGCGCCCTGCGGCGCATCGATCGTGCCCTCGAAGTCCGCGTCGTCCACGATGGCTTCTCCGCAGGCGTTCAGGCTTTGTCTTTCGAGCCCCACGTGATGGTGCTGGACCTGGCCATGCCTGGGATGGACGGGTTCGAGGTCTGTCGGTGGGCCGCTTCCGAACGTCGCCTGATCGGCATGGCCGTCGTGGTGCTCAGTGGGCATCTGGACGAAGAAGCGGAGCGCCGCCTGATCGAGATGGGAGCCAAGGCCTGCCTTGGCAAGGCCAGTTCGGCCGACGAACTGTACCGGGTCATCAGCACCTGGCTGCCCGCCAGCGTCGGTCTCGTGCCCGCGGCATCGGATTCGTAGCGATCGTCTCCGGAATCGTTCCTGGCTCCCCGCGACGCTAGCGCGGGCCGCCGCACCGGCCCGGCCTCGGTGTGGTATGCTCCCGGCTTTCCGTTCCACGGAGGGCCCATGGCTATCCTGTCCGAGCGTCGCACCGAGACGCGCTTTCAAGACTTCAAGGCGGCCTGGGGTGCGGATCAGGCCATGGCCGAAGCCAACCGCTGCCTCTATTGCTTCGATGCTCCATGTATCGGCGAGTGTCCCGCCGCGGTCAACGTCGCCGAGTTCATTCGGCGAATCGCCACGGGCAACCTCCGTGGGGCGTCCGAGTTGGTGTTGGCCGAAAATCCCCTGGGGATGTCCTGCGCCCGGGTCTGCCCGGTCGAGGTGCTCTGCTCCGGCTCGTGCGTGCTGCCCGAAATGGGGCTGCCTGCCATCCAGATCGGCCGGCTGCAGCGCTACGTCACCGACCTCGCTCTGGACAACGACTGGGTCTTCACCCAGCGAGCACCCGCCACCGGCAAGAAGGTCGCGCTGGTGGGTGCAGGGCCCTCGGCCTTGGCCTGTGCCTGGTACCTGGGCTTGCAGGGGCATCATCCGGTCATTCTCGAAAAGGACCGGCTGCTCGGTGGGCTGAACACCACGGCCATCGCCCCCTACAAGATGAAGGCAGACAGGGCCATCCAGGAGGCGGAATACCTGGTGCGTCACAGCGGTGCCGAGGTCCGGTTCGGAGTCGAGGTTGGGCGCCACGTGGCCTGGGAGAACCTCGAGAGCGAGTTCGATGCCGTGTTCGTGGGTGTCGGCCTGGGCCCTGATCGCCTCATGGCGCGTCTACCCGGCGCCAGCCTGGCTGGCATCGAGGGCGCGGTCGAGTTCATCGGTCAGATCAAGACCCGCGAGATCGATCTGCGCGGCATCGGGCGGGCCGTGGTGGTCGGCGGCGGGAACACCGCCGTGGACCTCACCCGCGAGCTGCTGCAGCTCGGCGTGCCCGTGGTCACGCTGATCTACCGTCGCGATCAGGCGAGCATGAAGGGCTACCAACACGAGTGGGAGCATGCCGTCAAGGGAGGTGCCAAGGCTCACTGGCGCACCACCCCCGTGGGCATGGTGGGCAGTGGACGGGTCGAGGGCGTGCAGGTTGTCCGCCTGTCCGAAGACCTCGTGCCCATCGATGGTTCCGACTTCGTCGTCCCCACCGACCGGGTCTTCGTGGCCATCGGCCAGTCCCGGCTGGGTGATCTGGCCGAGAAGGTCTCCGGTATCGAGGCCCCGCGTGGCCTGCTCCAGGTGGACGAGAACGGGTTCACGGGCCGCCCCGGCTGGTACGCCGGTGGCGACTGCGTCAACGGCGGCAAGGAAGTGGTCAACGCGGCCGCTGAAGGCAAGGCCGCGGCGTTGGCCATCCATCAGCACCTGACGCGAGCCTAGGCGGAGGAGACGAACATGCCTGACATCAGCTGCAACTGTGGTGGTATCACCGCTCCCAATCCTTTCTGGCTGGCATCGGCCCCGCCGTCCAACACCGGCGATCAGGTCATGCGCGCCTTCGATCAAGGCTGGGGTGGCGCGGTCTGGAAGACCCTGGGCGATCCCGTCCAGAACGTCTCCAGTCGGTTCGGCGCCATCAACCACAACGGCACTCGAGCCATCGGCTTCAACAACATCGAGCTCATCACCGACCGGCCCCTCGAGACCAACCTGCGGGAGATCGTCGAGGTCAAGCGCCGCTACCCCAAGCACGCGGTGGTGGCGTCGCTCATGTTCGGCCCCAAGGCCCAGTGGATCGACGCGGTCAAGCGCTGTGAAGACGCGGGAGCCGACGGGCTCGAGCTCAACTTCGGCTGTCCGCACGGCATGTGCGAGCGCGGCATGGGTTCCGCGGTGGGCCAGGAGCCCAAGATCAACGAAGAGATCACCTCCTGGGTCGCGGACGTGGCCAGCATCCCCGTGCTCATCAAGCTCACCCCCAACGTGGGCGACATCGTTCCCCATGGGCTCGCATCCCAGCGGGGTGGTGCCAATGGCGTGGCCCTTATCAACACCGTCAAGTCGATTATCGGCGTGGACGTCGACCGCTTCGTGCCGCTGCCCCGCGTGGGCGGCAAGGGTTCGAATGGCGGCTATTGTGGTGCAGCCGTGCGGCCCATCGCCCTGCACATGGTGGCCCAGCTGGCCCGCTCCAAGGAGTTCAATCTCCCCATCAGCGGTATCGGCGGGATCTCCGAGTGGCGCCACGTGGTCGAGTTCCTGCTCCTGGGCTCGAGCTCGATCCAGGTGGCGACCGCGGCCATGCTGCAAGGCTTCCGCATCGTCGAGGACATGGAGACGGGGTTGAAGAACTGGATGAGCTCCCACGGCTTCGAGAAGCTCGACGACTTCATCGGCCTGGCCGTGCCCAACTACAGCGAGTGGGGCGACCTGGACATCAACTACGAAGTCGTGGCGGACATCGACGCAGACAAGTGCATCGGCTGCCAGGTCTGCCACGTCGCCTGCCGCGACGGTGGGCACGACTGCATCGAGCTGCAGGCGGACACCCGGGTGCCGAAGGTCGACGAGAAGGAGTGCGTCGGCTGCAACCTCTGCTCCCACGTCTGTCCCGTCATCGACTGCATCACCATGAAGGAAGTGGACAACGGCTTCTCGCCGGCGTCGTGGAACGAACACCTCTCTTCGGGCAAACCCATCGTGCCCAGGAAAGCGGTCCACGCATAGGGGCCTGTAGTGTCCGTCGATCCGGTTGCGCTCGTCGACGCCCGCTATTCGGAGCGCCTCGTCGAGGTGGAGCCTGGCATCGCGCTGCTCGTGCGCACGTGGCAGCCCCTCGAGCCCCTCTTGGATTGGCCAGTCGTCTTCGTGCCCGGTTGGATCTCGCTTCCCCAGGGCTGGGCTCACATGCTCCAGGGCTTGGCCAGCCGTCAGACCGTCCACTACGTCGAGACCAGGGAGAAGGCCACGGCGCGTTTCGAACGCGACATCGTGCCAGCCGACATGACCATCCAACGCAACGCCGCCGACTTGGTGGCCGTCTCCCGGCAGCTGCCTGGCGATGCGAACTGGCGGGTGTGGGTGGCCGCGTCCTTGGGGGCCACCATCCTCCTGCCCGCCCTGGCGGGTGGGGAGCTGCCGGCCAGGGCAGCCTTCGCCATCAGCCCCCAACCCCACTTCCACTATCCGTGGTGGGTCGCGCCTCTGACCTACGCCCCAGACTGGCTCTACCCCCCGGTGCGTGACTTCCTGCTCTGGTACCTGCGCAGCTTCAAGGTGGACATCCAGGCCGAGCCCGAGCAGATGGCGCGCTACGAGCGGACCATGAACGCCGCCGAGCCGCGGCGCCTCAAGTTCAGCTGCCGCAGCTTCGGGGGCTACGACGTCTGGGACCTGCTCGTCCGCATCCCGGTGCCCGTAGGGGTGGCCCACGCCAGCTCCGACACGCTCCACGCCTCCGAAGACGTGAAGCGCCTCATCGGGGGCCTGTCCCACGGCGCCGACATCCCTTGTCCCAGCAATCTGTACCTGCACCGGGCCGACGTGATCCCGGATCTGGACCGTTTCCTCGAGGGGGCGTTCGAGACCTGAGCGAGTCTCGGGACAAGCGGGCCTTCATCACGGGAGGTCGAGCGGTCTCGGCCGAGTCACCCCTCCGAGAGCTCCCTGAGCGCTCCTTCGAGCTCGCAGGCGAAGTTTGCCAGGTCCTGTCGATCGTGGATCCCCGTGGCCCCGACGTTCAGGGTCAGCTCTCCTCGGAACCCGGTGACGGTGATCAGGGGGACCTGGATGCCGTGGATGAAGGGTCCCACGATGCACGCCTCCACGGCGTCGTCACCCAGCGGGGCCAGGCACTCGTCCAGAGCACCGATGTTGGTCATGGCGATGGTGCGGTCGAAGCGGCGTAGCACCTGCGAGATGACGTATTGTCCCGACCAGCGCAGCAGGCCGTGTGGCAACCAGCCCAGCGTGAAGCCGGGTAGCAGGGCGTAGGCCACGCCGGTGAGGCGCTTTTTCTGCTCGCCGATGGCCACGGACACGGCGCGCAGCGATGCGGAGGTGGTGCGCGTAACTTCCCGGCCCAAGACCACCATGCTGACCCCTGCCAGGTTGGTGACCTGGGCTCGCTTTTCCCGCAGGTAGCGGCGCAGGTCGACGGTATAGGCCACCATCACGGGGCCCTGCTTCGCACGGCGGGCAGCCATCCTGGCCACGGTGGCTACCAATGCGTCGTTGATTGTGGCCCCTTGCCCTTTGGTGGCGGCGACGAAGTGGCGTGCCTTGTCCCCGGTCAGGCGCACTGGCTGCCAGTGGGGATCCGGCGCCCCCGAGCCGCGAGGGATGCCGTAGTCCAGGCGCCGGACCCGCATCGAGGACAGGGGCAACAGCCCCTCGTGCAGCATCTCGCGAAGCAGGATGGGTATGTCGCGTACGCCCAGGCTACGGGCCACGCTCATCAAGCTGCGATCCTGGCTGGGCGGGGGATTGGGTTCGACACCGCAGAGGAGGGAGACGAACACGGCGCCCGCTGCCTTGATCCCCCCACCGTCCGCCACCATGTGGTGCAGGGTCAGCACCAGCCGACCTCCGGTGCTCGCAGTGAAGAACGCCACGCGCACCGTGGGTTCCTCGAGGTAACGAATGGAGCGCTGGACCCAAGATCGCGTCGCCGCCTCGAGGTCGTTGGTCTCCTCGACGTGGCACAGCTCCCCTCGGTCGCCCTCCCATCTCACCCAGCGGTCGCGCCACCAGCCGGGTTGGTAGCGGCAGCCGAGCACGGGAAAGGCCTCCACGAGACCGTGTAGGGCTCTCACCAGATCGGGATGGTCGAAGCGGCGCCCCATGTCCACCACGAGGTGGAGGTGGACGTGGGGATGGCGGTGTTCCATGGCGTGGACCACCACTTCGACCATCTCCGCCGGCAGAGGCGGGGTGGCTGACGCTGCCATGGTATCCTCCGGTGCAAATTTGACCGTTCTGCGGATGCCATTCTGCCATGCGTCTCTTCGGAGGACCTTCTCCAGCCGCTGGCGCGTCGCGCCTCGCTGCACCTCTTGATGGGTCTCGAGACCGGCACCGACAAGCAGATGGCCGTGGCTGCGCGACTGTACTCCGAGCTGTCCCGGGGGGCGACTGGTCATCGTGGAGAACGAGCCGACCCCCCCCCGATGGGGTACCTATCTATCAGGGGGTTCGCATCGATCGCCGGCTCATCCGAGGGCAGATCGAGGCCAATGGGTTCCGCCTGGTAGGCGAACACGAGCCGGTGCCTCAGCGCTACATGCTGGTGTTCGAGGAATCCTGAGGGATTGGAATGGTCAGCCGGGTCCACGTGTCGGGCTCGGCAGGCCTCTTTTCGTACCGCCTCGCTGGCCCCGGAGAACCGGAACTGTAAGGAGGTTGTCCTAGGCATCGTTCGGGTCCCGTCCCCCCGGAGAACAGCTTGCTCCCCCTCTGGTTGCACCTACTGGCCCTCACCATCCCGGCTCCTGTCCTGGCGCAACCGCCGGTGGCCGTTGTGCCCCTGCCGGCGGTGTTGAACGACCGAGAGCACGAACCCGACAAGCCCCCCGTGGCGGTGATGGTGGACAGCGTCCTCGTGCGGGTCACACCTGGTGACGAGAGCCGCGTTGAGCTGGAACTGGCCCTGCGCGCCCTCGAGCCCGGCTGGGTAGACCTGGCCGTCACCGGGGGTGCCCTGGCCGTGAGCTCGGCTCGCCTGGACGGCCGCGAGGTGGCCCTGTCCAGCCACGACGGCGGGCAGCGATGGCTCACCACCGAGCTGCGCGGCGCGCATCGCCTGGTGGTCACCGGTACCGTCGCCACCCCCGCGGCCAGCCTGGACCTACCCTTGCCCATGGCCTCCCGAGCCCGAGTGGAGCTGACCGAGCCGGGGTGGGACCTCGAGGTCACCGACGGCGTACCCATGGCCGACGGTGCGGTGTTGCTCGCCGCCAGCTCTCGGCTCGCCATGCGTTGGAAGCCCCATGCGACGCCTGCGCCCAAGCCCAGGGTGATCACGGTCGAGAGCGCCACGGCCGTCAGCTTCGACGAGTCCGGCCTCGAGGGTCACGCCACCCTTCGTTATCGCGTGACCCACGGCAGCGTGGAGCAGGTGAGCTTCGATCTCGCGGGTCGACCCGACAGCGTGCAGGTCAGTGGGCCTGCGGTGCTGGAACACGCTGTCCGCGGTCAGCGGGTCGATGTTCGCCTGGCTCGGCCCATGGAAGGTAGCTTCCAGCTGCAGGTGGCGTTCCGCTCGCCGCCGCCCGGCGACGACCAGGCCCATCCCGCCCCACTCGTCAGCCCGCAGGGGGTCTTCGAGCACACGGGCTGGCTCACCATCGCGCGGGCCGACACGGCCATGCTGGTGCCCGAGCCAAAGAGCGGTCTGGCGCCGGTGCCCGGCAGCAGCCTGCCCGATTGGGCCACGGGTCTGGTTCCCGGAACCCCGGTGGTGAGCTACGAGCTGAGTGGTCGCAGTCAGGCCTTGAGCTATCGCTTGCTGAGCTACGATCCCGTGGCCGCCCCTCCCACCGTGGTGGACGAGGCCCGCTACCAGCTGGCCGCC
>CAZVHW010000294.1:0-9524 GCA_964626835.1 uncultured Enterobacterales bacterium | reverse complement strand
CGACACCGACACCGACGCCGACACCGACACCGACACCGACACCGACACCGACACCTTCTCGCCGACCGAGGGCAGGTGGGAGTACGACGAGGGCGAGGTCACCAAGGACAGCTGCGGCATCGACGACGGCAGCGGGGTGCAGGAGGACGGCGCCTTCACCCTGACCTCCACCAGCCCCAACAGCTTCCTGATCGAGCCCGATGACGGCACGGGCAGCTTCATCTGCCAGCTCGAGGGCATGGACTTCAGCTGCGACGAGCGCCTGGTCGAGGAGCAGAGTCTCGAGAAGTACCACCTCGACGCCTTCCTCACGGTGAACGTCGTCGCAGAGGGCACCTTCCTCTCCAGCGACGCCTTGGAAGGCACGCAGAACGGCACCATGGCCTGCGAAGGCGCAGACTGCGCCACCGCCGAGACGTTGCTGGAGATCAGCTTCCCGTGCATCCTGGTCGTGTCGTTCACGGCGGCGGCTGGCGGGTAGGCTCCCAGGCAGGTCCTCGAACGCCGAAGCGGACCCGGTTGGCGGATCCTCGCACGCTCGTCGCCGGAGAGCTGAACCCGTATGAGGGTATCCCTGATCTAGCAGCCCGTATGGCATACCGAATCTGCTGCGGGTCGCGATCCACGACGAGATCGTCCGGCCCCTGGACCTCGAGGGCCTCCCCCGCCCGCGCTGGGATCTGCTCGATCCCGACGACTACTTCGTGCCCCAGGGGCGATCTACTACGAGGAGATCGCCACGGTGTTCCGGAGCATCGCGAAGGAGTCGGGGGAAAGGTGGAAGCGTAGGGCTGCTGAGGCTTCTCGCTCATGTACCTTGCCGAGAGCGGGAACGAGCTCCCAGCCGCCCCGCTCCGGCGGCGCCCCTCTCCGTCCGCGACACGATACTCTTCCACGAGCCCTCTCTCTGGAGCCCCCCATGAAGCGCAACCCCGTCTCGCAGGCCAGCCGCCCCAGCTACCCTCGCCGCCGCAGCGCCCGGTGGGCCCTGGGCCTCCTCGCCCTGGGCGGCACGACCTTGGCGGCGCCCGGGCTGGTGGGCTGCGGCAACATGACCCCTCCGGCCTCCCACGCCGAGGGCGCCACCTGCGCTGGCGACATGCCAGCGGCCGAACCCGAGGCGGAGCCCGCCACCAGCCCCGAGGTGGGCGCGGACCCCGACCCCAACGCAGCGCTCCACATGCTCGGCGAACCCGCGACCCCGGACCCCAACGTCATGCCCGAGACCCACATCCGTGGTGACATGGCCGCCCCGGATCCAGCGGTCCCCCCCGAGGTCGAGCCCGCCCACGTCGAAGGCGACATGCCGGATGTCGATGGCGACATGGTCGTACCCGAGGTCGACCCCGAGACGGTCCCCGAAGCCCAGCCCGAGCCGGCGATAGTGCCCGAGCACGACTACCACGTGGACGGTGGGATGCCCGCGCCCGGGTTCGAGCCGACGCAGCAGCCCGAGGGAGAGGAAGCCACGGATCAGGCGGAACCCTGCGATCTGAAGGACCAGCCCGTACCCGGTGACATGGCGGTCCCCCACGATCCAGAACCCGAGCCCGCTCCCGAGCCGGAAGCGGCCGACGAGGACTGATCCGCCATGAAACGCCGCCCTATCACCCATCGCTCCGCACCCGCCTACCCCGACCGTCGCGGCTCCCGCTGGGCCGTGGGCCTGCTGGCCTTGGGCTCTGCTCTGAGCAGCGGCGTTCTGGTGAGCTGCGACAACCTGCCCGGATTCTCGAACCACGGCGATGGCGTCCACGCGATCCCCGGTGAGATGCCCGCGGTGCTTGGCGACATAGAGGCCCCCGACCCAGAGGTGGATCCCGATCCCCAGGCGGATCCTTCGGCGCAGCCCGTCATCCCCGAGGTGGAAGCCGGCCCCGATGTCGATGTCCATGGCGTGGACGGAGACGAGCCCGCACCCCACCCGGTACCCATCCCCGGCGGGATGCGCGCTCCTCGAGACCCCACCCCGGTGGAGATCGAGCCCATGATGGGCGAGCCGCCCGCGCCCCATCCGGAAGTCCAGGACATCGAAGGGGATCCGCCAGCGGCCGCCGAGCCGCCGGATGCCGAGGACAAGGGCGGGGGCTGAGGCAGCCCGGGCGTACTCGTCCGTCCAGGTGACCCAGTGGGCCGACAGAGGCGCTACCGGTTCGCAACGCGAACCGCTGGAGGGGATGTGGGCCGACAGAGGCGCTACCGGTTCGCAATACGAACCGCTGGAGGGGATGTAGGCCAACAGAGGCGCTACCGGTTCGCAATACGAACCGCTGGAGGGGATGTGGGCCGACAGAGGCGCTACCGGTTCGTCCGGCGGGATTTGGAGGAGATCACCTTTCAGCTTCGCCCCGTCCGGTTCTCCGGGCAGGTGTTTCACTGGCCGATAGAGGGGAAAGACAACCGGAGGAACCCGATCGTAGGATGTAGTGGGTGCCAGAGGCGAGCCCGACAACCCACGAAGGAGACGCAACATGAAGAAGACTCTCCTGGCCATCCTGGCTCTGGCGTTGGTCGGCTGCTTCCCCAAGGACGAGGACGAGGACGAGGACGAGGACGAGGACGACAGCTACGCAATCCGCGAAACCGGTGACAACGACACCGACGGGAACACGAACGACATCGTCACGGTCACCTACAGCTACGACAGCTACTCCTGGTCCTACAAGGTCGAGCTCATCGGCTGGGCTGAGTTGGTCACGCTCTTCATCACCCAGGACACCGCCTCCCCCTGGGAAGAAGAGCACGAACTCCGCCAAGGCGACTACGACCCATACGGCTCCTGGGACGAGTGGTACATCGACCTCGAGATCGACTACGGCTGGGATGACTGGGTCGGGTACTACACCCTTTACCCAGGCACCCCCGAGATGGAAGCCACCATGGCCTGGCGGATGGAGTCCTGGGATGCTGGCATGGTCGAGGACTGCGTAGTCTGGTCCGGTGAAGACGCGGACGTCGCCATCATCATGGAAGACGGCTGCCGCGAGATCGAGCCCATGCTGGGCGAGCCGCCCGCGCCCCATCCGGAAGTCCAGGACGTCGAAGGGGATCCGCCGGCGCCTGCCGACACGTCCCACCGGGCCGAGGATCCAACTCCGTCGGGGTATCCGAACGCTCAGGACTGCCGCTTGGCCACAGCCTCTGTCCAGTCCGCAGACAGGCGGCCGGCGTAGTACTTCTGCCACTCCCCGGTCATCAGCTCCCAGGGGATGGTGGGGAAGTGACCGTAGTCGTGGACATACTCCATGAACTCGCCGCCCTCGCGGTCGTATTGCTGGAGGATGGCGTCCGAGCGCCCGTCGAAGGCCAGCGGCTCCACGCCCAGGTGCTCGCAGAGTTCGCGGTTGAAGGCCGGCGTGGCGGCTACCCAGGCCCCCTCCAGGAGCAGTTCGGCGTAGCCGTGGAACACCAGCAGGTCGGTGCCGAGCGTCCGCTCGAGCTCGGCCGTCCCGATGTGATTGCGCACGTTGGCGAAGTGCAAACGACTGGGGATTCCCAGCCAGCGACAACACGCCGCCAACAGGATGGCCTTGTCGATGCAGTGGCCTCCGCGGACCTTGCTGCGCTGGGCCACCACGCTGGCCTTGAAGGTCTCGCGACGGAGTTTCACGCCCCACGGATTGTAACGAAAGCCATCGCGGATAGAGCCGAATAGCTCCACCGCGTTGGACAGCTTCGTCGCCCCGGGCCTGCAGTGGCGCTGGGCATAGGAGATGACCACGGGATGGTCGCTGTCCACGAAGAAGTCGGGCTGCAGGTACGGCGTCATGTCGGTCATGGGGTCGCCTATCTGCGACGGTGCACGATGGCGAGGGCCAGCAGGCACCACCAGCCGGCGGACCGACCGCCACTCGCGCAGCCGCAGCCGCCGAGCCCCGACACGGGCGGGAGCCCCGCTCCGGTGTCCGAGTCTCCCTCGTCGCTGCCGCTGTCCCCCAGGTCCTCCACGGCGCCAGGCCCGTAGCGCAGGGCCTCGAAGCTCTGCTCCCCGCCATCCCAGCGGTTGGGGGCCCCGATGGTCGAGATGTCGCTGTCGTCGTAGTCGCCGGTGCGGCGCACGGAGGGGCCAGGGTCGTCTTGCAGGATGCCGGTCTCCCGGGAAGACACCCCGTGGCGGGGCACCACGCCTTCGCCCACCGGGCCGAAGCGGATGTTGCCGTCGGCGTCGCGGACGGTGAGCTGCCAGTCCAGCTCGTCCACGTCGAAGTCCAAGGCCGAGACGTGCTCGGCCGTGCCATCGATCCCGGCCCGCACCAGGATGTTCCAGTCGTCAGCGTCCGGAGCGTAGCTGGTGTCCGCTTCGATCGCCTCGGCCACCGTGACGATGGTGCCGGCCGTGAGGTCGCTCCACAGCTCGTGGTCGGTGAACACGAGCGTACCCTGCTCTCCGTTGCGGTTGTCGAGCTCCAGCTGCCAGCCCCCGAGGGACAGCCCATCCTCGATGACCACCAGTTCCAGCCAGTCACCGCCGTTGCCCGCGACGCTTCCCAAGCTGTCGTCCCCACCCTCGATCAGCTCGTCTTCGGCCACGGCGTTCCACTCGTTGAGCACCAGCGGCGGCGCCCGGTCGGGCTCGTACCAGGCCTCGTGCAGGGCGCCCCACTGCTCGCCATCGCGCAGGCGGGCGCTCAGCAGCGTGGGATGGTCCAGGGTGAGGCTCGCCTCGAGGAAGGGCCCGCTGGCGTCGGCAGCCACCTCTCCGCCCGGCAGACGAGGATCGCCCACGGTGCTGATCCAGACCTCCGCCTCGATGCCCTCGGGAGGCATCACCGTCACCACCGCTCCCACCTCCACGACACCCGGCTCGAGGTCCACCTCGGGGGCGTCCAGGGGGTACCAGCCCTCGTCCCTGAACTGCTGCATGATGGTGTCGGTGCGGCAGGGGAAGAAGTCGTCGAACAGCCGGTCCTGTTCGGCGTACCAGTCCTCGTCGCGCTCCCACCAACCATCCCCCCAGCGGGCCGACTCGGCCACGATGGACAGCTCGATCCAGCTCGCCAGCCACGCGTAGCGCTCGGCGGCGTTGTCGGCCGTCAGGGCGCCATCGGCCTCGAAGAGCCGGTGGATGCGATCGGCCAGCAGGGTCTGGAAGTCCGGGTGCCAGTCCGCCCGAAGCCGGCCGAAGATGTCCCCCGGCCCCGCGTGGGAGAGCATGTTGGTCTCGCATGCGTAGCAGAGCGTGATGTCACAGTCGTGGGCTTGGAACTGCAATCCACCCGCGTCGGGCACGTTCGGACCCACGGCCTTCCAGTTGTGACAGCCAGCCCAGTCCCAGACATTGGCGCCGTACAGCTCCATCAGGACGTAGTCGAGGAAGTTCTCGACGTCGATCCAACGCACCGCTTCTGTGTAGTCATAGGAAGAACCCACGGCGCTGGTCCAGGTGCCGGGATCGCCATTGCTGGTGCTGCAGGCGTTGATCGTGCTGTAGTCGTCCTCGTCCCCGCCGCGGTAGTCCGCCGCGAAGGCACCGTTGAAGTGCTCCCGCACGTGGTAGTGCCCCACGTAGCTGCCGTCGATGTACAGCTGGGCGTAGCGCCCGTGGGGCACGGCGTGGCCCATGGCCAGCATGGTCTCGTCCATCCAGCGATTGCGCAGGTACTGGCCGCGGGTGCCCAGCCAGAACACCGTGTCGTGGCTGCCCGAGCGCAGGGTCAAGGCATCGAAGCCGTCCGCGGGCCAGGCGCCGGAGGCATAGCGCTCGTCCTCGGTCTCGAACAGGGGGTACTCGAGCTGCGATGCTCCGTAGGTGGACCTGAAGTGAAGCCGATAGCTGACCTTGTCGTACCCGAGGGAGGTGCCCCCGGCCTGGTTCAGGCCAGCCTGGATCTGAAAGCTCCCGCCCTCGGGATCGAGCCACTCGATGGAGGCCTCACGCTCGGTCTGGTCCAGGCCGTCCGGGGTGACGAGGGAGATGGTGGGGATCACCGTCAGCGCATCGAGCATCAGCGGGCCGTAGACCGGGTCCTCGGTGATGCGGGTGTCCATCTCGGCCTGAACGATGGTGTCGGCCGGGAAGAGGTAGCTGTGGGTGGCGACCTGGGAGACCTGGCCATCGGCATAGACCTCGATGGCGCGCAGCACGGTGGTGCCTTCGATGGAAACAGGCCCGTCGTAGTGGATGTTGCCATACGCCAGTGGATCGCCATCCCCCATCACGTAGTACAGCTCGGAGTCGCCTTCTTCCGCCTCGATCACCAGCTCGAAGG
This sequence comes from uncultured Enterobacterales bacterium, assembly GCA_964626835.1. Lineage (GTDB taxonomy): Bacteria > Myxococcota_A > UBA796 > UBA796 > JAFGLY01 > CALDOK01. Next base: position 3,315 of record CAZVHW010000294.1, on the reverse strand, counting down.
GGGACTCGAACAGGCCGCGCTCGGGGGTGAGCAACGGCTGGGCTAGCGCAGGGGCGAGCAGCAGGAGCGCGAGCATGTCAGCGCACCCAGATGGCGTAGGCAGCGCCGGCCGCAGGGTAGGTGATCGACGTGCTCGCGTAGTAGGCGTACATCCACTTGGATCCAGAGTCCACGCCGCACATGGTCAGCCCCTGGTTGGCCGTGGTGGCGGTGGAGAAGTCCCAGCCCGAGCCCAGGGATCCATGCCCGCGGCAGTCCCCGTAGGCACCGTCCGGCTGGTTCACCTGGCCGATGCCGTTGTCGGTGTAGGCATGGGCCCCGCCACACCACACGTATCCGCTGGCCCCGCCGTAGAGGTAGTAGCCATCCTGCCCAAACTCGATGCGCAGCTCGCTGGCGGTGATGGGGTTCGATCGGTAGGTCTCGACGCCTTGGTAGTAGGCGGCCAGCTCCAGCTCCTCGTAGGGCAGCTCGTTCAGATCGATCCAACCTCCGTAGGCTTGCTCCGAAGTGCTGGCCAAGCTCGGGTGGACCACGAGCTCGTTGGCGTCTTCGTTGCCAGCGCCGAAGGTCGCGTAGCTGTCGTAGTCCACCGAGTTCTTGAGGAATCCCAGGGTCCAGCCGCCGCCTTCGGTGCCCATGTCGCAGAAGACCTCGAAGGCCTCGTCCAGGGAAACGACCGGGTACAGCCCGTCCTCGAGGGTGGGGTCGGCCTCCAACAAGGCCAGACAGCTCTCGGCGGCGCAGATCAGCGAGGAACCGATCTCGCCGGAGTCCGCCAGGCCGTCACAGTCGTTGTCCTTGTCGTCGCAGATCTCGTCGGCGCCGGGGAAGGTGGTGGCGTCGGTGTCGTCGCAGTCCGTGCCGTCCTCGCTGAGCCCCTCTTCCAGCTCGCAGGCCTGCTGGAGATCGCCCGGATCGCCGAAGCCGTCCCCATCCAGGTCCGCGTAGAAGGCCTGCTCGAGCCCCTCGTCCACCTCGCCGTCGCAGTCGTCGTCCACGCCGTCGCAGTCCTCGTACGCGTCGGGGTGGACGTACCAGTCCCCGTCGTCGCAGTCGCCACCGGTCGCGGAGGTGTTCGACGGCTGGGTGTCGCAGGCAGCGGTCTGCTCCTGAGCACCGTACCCGTCACCGTCCGCGTCCTCGTACCAGGTGCAGGTTCCCGCGTCGGAGTCGCCGCGGACCTCGGAGGTGGGCTGGCAGGCGAGGAGCAGCAGGAAGGGAAGCACGCTTCAGTCGTAGCACGGACCCGTGGAGCGGAGGCTCGCCCCAGGCGTTCGGGCGGCCCCACTCGGCCCTATGGGCAATCCGCGACGACGTAGCTGACCACGTCGGGAGGGGACCACTGCTCCCCGTCGCTCACCTCGAGCTGCAGCGTGTAGCTGCCAGCCAGGTCCCAGGAGAAAGTGGCACCGGCCGAGTTGGGATCGTCGAGGGCCTGGTAGCAGCCCAGGCCGCTGTCGCACGGCTCTGCGCTGGCCCCCGAGCCCTCGGGTGCGGACACGAGGCCCCATAGGTAGCCGAGCGGCTGCCCCTCGGGATCGTAGCTGCCGTAGGCGTCCAGCCCGATGCTAGGATTCTCGCAGCCGGTCAGCTCCTCTCCCTGGCCCGCGTCGGCGACGGGCGCCCGGTTGACCAGGACCGCCGTGACCTCGCAGAGTGTGGGTTCGGATTCCTGCAAACCGTCGGAGACCACCAGATGGACGGTGTAGGTACCCGGCACGTCGGGGACGATGGAGGCGACCGCCGACCCGGCCTGGAAGACCGAGCCGCCGTCCAAGGCGGACTCTTCGGGCACCGAGGAGAGGGCCCAGGCGTAGCCGATGGCGACCCCATCGGGATCGTGGGACTGAGAGCCATCGAAGGAGGCCAGATCCCCGAGCACGACCTCGAGCTCACCGGTGCAGTGGGCCACGGGGCGATCACCGCCCGCGTAGACCTCGACGATGGCGACATCACGCTCGGAGCCACGTTCATCGTCCCAGACCTCCAACGCCAGCACGTAGATCCCGAGAGCGTCCGGGACGAAGGTGGTGGCCCGTGCGCTGGCGCTTTCGTTCTCGGAGAAGGCAGACCCGTCCAGCAGGGAGGCGCTTGGAGCGGAGTCGAAGCTCCAGTGAAAGGTGGTGCTCACGCCTTCGAGATCGCAGCCTCGAGACGCGGTGGCGTCGAGGGTGACCCCTTCTCCAAAGGTGACCTCCTGGTCCGGCCCTGCATCGGCCAGCGGCGTGCAGTTCCCTCCCACGCTCTCGACTCCGTCATCAACAGGACCTGCCTGACAAGCAGCCAATAGCGTCGTCAGCGCGAATCCCCTCGTCCGATGCCTTGCGACCATGTTTCACCCCTGACGGGACTGGGAAGGCCTGAAGACAATGGCATGGATCCGAGGCCTCTGTCCATGGCGAGGCGGACGAGCCGCTGCAGGTGTCCGCCTACGCGGACCGCTGTCGCCCCTCCGGCCGCCGAGACGCTGCAGGTGTCCGCCTACACGGACCGCAGTCGCCCCTCCGACCGCGGAGACGTCGCAGGTGTCCTGCCTACGCGGACCGCAGTCGCCCCTCCGACCGCGGAGACGTCGCAGGTGTCCTGCCTACACGGACCGCTGCCGCCCCTCTCGCGGCACCGGCCCCGGGGTTGCCGCTTCCAGGGGGCTGGAGCGGTGCCGCGGTGTCTGACGAGGTGACCATCCAGCCACCCGACAACGTCACCCAGTTCCCAGCGGCGAACGGGTGACCGCCGCAGTCAGGAGCTGGGATGCACCCCGGGTGAGAGGTCGCCACGACCGCGACCCGACACAGGGCTACCAGTCGCCCAACACTAACCCGCCGACAAGCCAAAACCTGTCCGGGAGTACGCCGATAACGTAATTAAGACGGACAGTTTCTGTCCGCAAACGAGCTTGCCTCTGGTGGCAATGGGGATACGTTTGTGTCGAGTGAAACATGCCGAGTACACACACATCCAAGCGGGAACGTTCCGCGCTCCGGCGCCGGCTGCGGCGTGGTTTCGAGCCACGCCCCGCGCTGCGGATTCCGGGGCTCGACGGGCGGGGCCCGGTTGGCGATGCGGTAGATCCGGCCGACGGTGTGCCTGGCGGTCCGGGTCGCGGCGGTCCGGGGCAAGCGGGCCTGGGTGACGGCAGCCCGGGTCGCGGCGGTCCGGGTCGCGGCGGTCCGGGGCAAGCGGGCCCGAGCAACGGCGGCTCCTCTCGAAAACGGCAGGGCGACGACGGCCTGGCTCGGGAAGAAGGCGAAGGCGGTCTGGGTCGGGAAGAAGAAGCCGAGCGCCTGCTCGAGATCATGCTCGCCCTGGCCG
>CAZVHW010000293.1:0-9531 GCA_964626835.1 uncultured Enterobacterales bacterium | reverse complement strand
TTCTGATGGGGGTTGGCTTCCCGTCAATGAACGCACATACGACTGAGTTCGACGTTCCGAGATCAATACCGATGGGAGGAACGGTCACTGCACTTTCTCCTCTTGCTCGTCGCCAGTTGAGGGCGTGTTCGTCGCTGCCTTTGGCTCTGCTTCGGGCTGCGACGTAGCTCTCGCCATGCTGCCAACACGTACCCGGGCCCGCCTGACGACGCGGCCGTCCTTCATGTAGCCGGGCTTGTGAACATGAGTGACGTGGCCAACCCGAGCCTCATCGACGGGCTCGTCGTCGATCCTCTCGTGCTGCTCGCCGTTCAGCGGGACGCCAGTGTCGGTGATGAGGACGATGCCTGCTCTCTGTAGCGGCACCTCAAGTTGTAAGGCGAGTTGGGAGACGAGGCTGTCATCGCCTGGCGCGTTCATCCACACTGCGCTGTGGGCGTCGAGAAGCTGCTCCATCATGTTCTTTTCCGCCTCTGCGGCCCTTTTTGCAGCCTGTACGGCCTGCGTAGCTGCTGCCGAGAACTCTCGCGTCCTCGATGCATCGATGCTTTCAACTCGTGCGGCTGCGGCAACCACACTCTCATGGAGCTTTCCTAGACCCTCTCCAGCGGTCTGCTGAAGGAGCAGGAATCGCTGGAGCACCTTCCGAAGCGCATCTGCATCCCCCATCGCATCGCGCATCTGTCGAGCGGCATCCTCCATCTGTTCTAGCTTCTCACCCGCAAGAACACGGCCGGACAGGTACGAGAAACCCAGCAGGCCCGAGGCTACCACCAGCGCGTCGGAGAAAGCGCTAGAGGCTTCAAGCTGGATGAGCCCGAATCCCCGCAAGACGAGGTAGACGACCGCCAGGGCGACGGGGACAAGAGACATAAGGTGCTTCATCGTGGGCCCTCCAAACATAGTGGTAGCCGCATACCAGAGGTGGTTCAAGAGGGCCGCGTTCTCTGGCCCTGGTATCCCGCCTTCGACGGTGTATGGTAGGGAGTGCGGCGTCTACTCCCCCTCAAAATAGTCGGTATCGACCTTCGCCACCCGATAGCGCTTGTGGGACACCCCCACACCGTGCTCGATCATCAACTCCGTCAGCCGCTCACCGTCCACCAGCACGATGCTGTCGGACACTGCGGCCGCGAACTCCACAGCCTCGCGCGTGAACCGCGCTGTCGTGATGAACACGCCCTTGCTCGCCTTCCGGCCCGCCAGGGCACCGAAGAAGGACTGGAGCTGTGGACGCCCTACGCTGTTGTCCCGCCACCGCTTGGCCTGGACGTAGACCTTCTCCAGCCCGAGCTTGTCCAGGGAGATGATGCCGTCGATGCCGCCATCCCCGCTGCCGCCGACACGCATCAGCTTGGGGGATAAGAAGGACAAAGCGCCCTCGAGGTGTCAACGCGGGGACCCGCGTGTACGGGTAGCCTGCCAGCCAGGCGCAGTTCGAGGGCCTCAGCTCGAGACATCACCTTCCGTCGTGTCGTGGCCACCATGTCCTCCAGGGTCAGGGTCGCCAACAACGTCACCCGTTTACACCCCTCGGGCCCCGGGGCTTGGCGGAGGGCTTACTCGTCGCCAAGGCGTTAGCTCCGTCTGCGTGGGCCTCGAGCCCGACCGAACCCTACCGGAGCCACATCCGGACCTCCTCGAGAAACCTTGCTGAACCTCCTCCCGCTCCTGTTGCTCGGCGCCGTCCAGGCGGAGCCGGAGGTGGATCCGGCGTCGGCATCCAAGCCGGACGAAGTGGATGAGCCCGCCGATGCCGCCGCCCCCGACGACGACCTCCCCCCCTTGGTCGTGAACCCGGCCCTGGTGACCTTCGTGGATGCACCCTACCCCCCAGAAGCCCTCGAGCAGGGCCTGGAAGCGGTGGTGCTGCTGCTCATCGAGCTGAACGAAGCTGGCGTGGTGACCGCGGTAGAGGTCCTCGAGCCCACAGGCCACGGCTTCGACGAGGCGGCGGAGCAGGCCGCCTGGCAGCTGGTGTTTTCCCCCGCCGAGGACGAGCAAGGGCCCGTGCCGGTCGCCATCGAGTTCGAGTACGGCTTCACCATGAGCAGCCAGCAAACCGCGCCGGAAGAGGAGCCCGACACCCCACCGCCCCCACCACCGGTAAACCTCGAGGGCACGGTCCTCGAAGCCGGCACCCGCGCCCCCCTCGAAGGCATCGCCTTGTGGACCACGGTGGACGGCGAGCGCGTGGACACCCGCTCGGACGCCGCCGGCCACTGGGCCTTCCACGGCGTGCCCCATGGGGAGATCGAGGTCCACGCCACCTGGCCCGGCTACGAGGACCTCACCGAGGTGGTGGAGGTGCTGCCCGGCGAGGTCACCCAGCTGCGGCTGTGGATGACCAACCGCGACTACGACGGCGGGGAGATGGTGGGCCTGTACTACAGGGACCGCGAGCCGGACATCACCCGCCGCACCATCAGCATCGCCGAGGTCCGCCGGGTGCCCGGAACCTTCGGCGACCCGGTGCGGGTCATCCAGTCCCTGCCGGGAGCGGCGCGCTCGAGCTTCGGCTCCTCCCAGCTCATCCTCCGAGGCGCCAACCCCGAGGACTCGAACGTCTACATCGACGGCGTCGAGGTGCCCATCATCTTCCACATGGGTGGCTACCGATCGGTCATCAACCCCGCGCTCATCGCCTCGGTGGACTACCTGCCCGGCGGCTACGGCGTGCGCTACGGCCGCAGCATCGGGGGCGTGGTCGATGTGCAGACCAGCGACGAGTACCCCGAGCGCCGCAGGGCCACCGGGCACACCGACGTTTTGGACTGCAGGGTGAAAACAACGGGGGGGGTGGGCTGGTAGCAACAGCTTGGCTTCGCGGCCGGCATCCGGCGCTCCTACCTCGACGTGCTGATGAAGCCGTTCCTGCCCGACGACGCCCCCACCATCAAGCCCCGCTGGTTCGACTACCAGGTCAAGGGCCAGACGCTGACAAAGGGCCCCAACGAGCTGTCGCTGCTGTTCTTCGGGTTCCACGACCTGATGTTGATCGAAAACCCGGACGACTTCTCCGTGGGCACCGAAGAAGAGGGCACCGACGGACTGGCCTTCGCCTACCAGACCCACCGCATGGTGGGCACCTGGAGACGGGAGATCTCACCCACCCTGGACCTGTTCGTGCGCCCGGTGTTCGGCTGGGACGACACGGGCCTGGACCTGGCCACCGCGGTGTCGATGGAGATCCGCAGCACCCAGCTGGGGCTCCGCAGCGAGCTGCGCTGGCGGCCCAACGAGGCCTGGCAGGTCACCGGGGGTGTGGACGCCAGCTCGAGCCGCTTCGACATGAGCGTGGACATGTCCGGCTTCTCCATGTCCATGGACGATCCCCTGGCCGAGGAAGACGACTTCTCGTCGGCGGACGATGGCTGGAGCCACGCGCCGGACCCCTACCTGGACGTGCAGCTGCGGCCCCTCGAGGACCCCGAGACCCTGGTACTCGACGCGGGAGTGCGCCTCGAGACCTCCTTCGTCAGCGACATGGACCCATTGCTGGGCCTCGATCCCCGCCTCGCCATGCGCTGGGAGCTGGTGCCCGGGGGCACCCTGCGAGCCGGCACCGGCCTCTACCAGCAGCACCCCGAGCAGCGGGTGATGGCCTTCGGCGGCAGCGGCACCGCCCTGCCCCTCGAGCGGGCGTGGAGCAGCGAGCTGGGCTGGCTGCAGCGCTTCGGCACGGCGGGCTCGGCGGACATCACGGGCTTCTACAAGGAGCTCGATCGTCTGGGGGTGTTCAACACCGAGCTCGAGGACTTCTTCGAGGACGACCTGTACGTGCCCGACGGAGCGGGCCGCGTCTACGGCCTGGAGCTGCTGCTGCGCAAGGAGCCCACCGGCCCCCTGTTCGGGTGGCTCAGCTACACCTTGTCGCGATCCCTGCGGGAGGACGGCGACGGCGAGTGGTATCGCTTCGACTACGACCAGACCCACATCCTCACCGCCATCGCCGGCTACGGCTTCCCGTGGGATCTCGATGTCTCCGCCAAGCTGCAGTACGTGACGGGGAACCCCTACACGCCCTACGACGACGCCGTGTACAACGTGGACACCGGCAGCTACACAGCCGTCGAGTCCGCAGCCCGCAACTCGGCCCGCATGGGGCCCTACTTCTCCGCCGACCTGCGGATCAGCAAGATGTGGGCCATGAAACGCTACACCCTCGAGCTGTTCTTCGACTTCCTCAACGTCGTGCACGCCGAAAACCCCGAGATGATCATCTACAACTACGACTACAGTGAGTCCACCATCGTCCAGGGGCTGCCGATCATCCCGTCCCTGGGCTTCGAAGTCGAGTTCACCTTCTAGGCCATGCTCACCCACCACGTCCACACACCTCTCTTGCTAACCCCACTGCTGGGACTCCTCGGCTGCGACCTGTCGGCCACGGCCCAGGAGTGGGAGCTCGATCGCACCCGGGTCCTCGCCATCCGGGCAACACCCGCCGAGCCACAGCCCGGCGAGACCGTCAGCTTCGACGCCCTGACCTACTCGCCGAGCGGAGAGCTGGGCGTCGCGTGGTACGTCTGCCTGGGCCTGGACATGTTCTCCACGGACTGCGAACCCGACGAGACCGCGCTGGCGGAGCTGCAGGATCTGGACTGGGGGTCCATGAGCGACGACGAGCTGGCGACCCAGCGGGCCGAGGCCGCCGCGGTGGGCGTGCTGGGTGTCGAGCCGGGACTGGTCCCGAGCTACGACGTCCCGAGCGAGCTGCTCTACGCCTTGAAGTCCGAGGAGCTCAGCGAGGGCCTCAGCCTGCCCATCCACCTGCGGGCCGAGCCCCTCGAACCCACCGGCGTGGTCAACGAACGCGAACACGTCGTCAAGTACCTGCCCGTGAGCCTCGCGGAGACCCCCAACAACAACCCCGACCTGTCCACCGTGTCGGTCGACGGTCGCGGCTACGGCGCCGGCAAGAGCCTGGTGGCCCAGGCCGGCGAGTCCTACGCCCTAAAGCCGGTGCCCCCCGACGACGCCCTCGAGACCTACACCTACGTCAACAACGAAGGCGAGACCGAGGAGCGTGAAGAAGAAGCCGAGTACCGCTGGTACGCCAGCGGTGGCGAGCTGGACCAGTGGGCCGATGGCTCACCCCACCAGGGTGGTGACACCGGCGGGGGCGGGACCTTCTTCGACCCGATCGACACCGGCGCCACCACCTGGATCGCCCCCGACGCGGGCAGCGAAGGCCTGCTCATCGTGGTGATGCTCGACGGCCGGGGTGGAATGGGCTGGCGGGAGATCGACTACACGGTGGAATGACCACCGGTCGGCATCAAAAAAAGGCGAGCTCTGCCTCGGCCTGCTCGACCATCCACGCCTCGGGGCCCTGGACCGCCGCGAGGAAAAGCTGCCGTGCAAGCCAAGGTGCAAGTGGGCGCGCTGGGCCAAGCGCGCCTCGGGACCCTCAATAAACTCTTGGAAGGCTTCGAGGGCTTCTTGTTCCCGACCTGGCAGGCGGGACCACCGGTACGCGAGCTGCAGGCGTGCCAGACCGCTCCACTCCGGCCTCGTCTCGTCTCCGGAGTCCTCCGCAACATCCGACAACAGGCGCTCGGCTCCATCCCAGTCACCGTCCGAGAGGTGGAGGTGGGCCAGCTCGAGACGGATGAGCTGTGGCGAGGCACCGGTGGCACCGGCGCGGCTCCAGATCCACCCGCGCACCCTCGTGGTCCGCGAAAACCTCATCTGCCGGTTCCGAGGTGCCCGCGAGGCCACCTGCCCGCGTTCTCGACTCGTATCCAATCCGTTCGAAACCCACCCGGACACCGTGGACCATGCCAACCAAGGCTTCGGAGTCTCCGACGCTGAGGTCGAGGCACACGAGGCCCACGACCATCGGGGTATGGTCTGGCGAACCAACTACGCTGCGAGCGAATAGTCGTGGTGCAGGCCGCCAAGGATGGGCCGAGAGATCAAGTGAGCGCGTCGGCCACCAAGCGCTGTAGGGTGTAGGGCCCCACAGCACCTCGTCCCCGCCCCCTGCTGTCTGACCGGACTCCACCGCCCCTTCGCGAGTCCGCCGACGCTGGAGACCGGGATCGCCGCCGCGTAGTCAGCGGCGCCGCCCACAGGGAGTGCAGCGACCGAGGACGGCGCCCCGCCGGGACTGGAACCTGCCAGCGTCCTGCTGGTGGTATGGGTGTCTGGCCCACCGGAGAAGCCCAAGTTCTTGGCGGAACGGCTCCCTCCGGCGGGTCAACCCAGACCCACGCTCACTATCCCCGCCACGACTGCTGACAACTACGCCGAGGAGGTTCGGCGGCGTCCGGTGATGGCCTGTCCCCTCCCGGGATGCGGCGGTGTCCTCCGAAACCACGCCTGGGACGACCGTTGGTTCGGGGGCGCGCTGGGCCGAGTGCTGCGCGTGCGCTGTAGGCGATGCGGCGTGAGCCACACGCTGCTGCCCGAGGACTGCTGTGCCTACCAGGATGCCACCCTGGGCCAGGTGGAGGCGGCCCTGGATGCGGGAACGTCCACGGCTGGTGCCCGAGCCGCAGGACTCGGCACTACGGGCGGGCCAGGCCGCGTCCGTCGTTGGCAGCGCCAGTTCGATGGCAAGGTCCGTGACGTGCTGTTCGCACTGCTCCCTGGTGTCGAGGGAGACCTGCTGACCAGGCTGCATGCTTGCTTCGGCGACGCGCCCGGTGTGCTGCTCCGCCTGCGCCGCTGGCTGTTGGAGCACCACGAGATCTTCTTCGGCGGTCCTGCTGGATTGTATCGCCACGGCCGGCCGCGAACGCAGCTTCGCCGCCGATCCACGGACTCTGGCAGCTCAACGGGGGGTGGTCTCGTGCCTAGCCCAGGGGGCGTCGCGGGGATGCTCCCTGCGGCAGTCCAAGGAGGACATCATGGACGAGACGATGCGCGAAATGATCGCGCTGTTCCGGTACGGAGCAATCAGCGAGCTGGTGAACGGCCCGCTGGCTCCGGGCGAGAAAGAGAACCTGTTGGCCAGACTCGTGGCCAAGGAGTGGGCGATCCCGGGCACGAACCGGACCACGATCGGCCGCTCCACCCTGCGGGACTGGGCGGACAACTACGTGGCCATGGGCCTGGACGGACTGAAGCCCCGGCCTCGCTCGGACAAGGGTGCCAGCCGAGCGATCCCCGAGCCGGTCCAGGATCTACTACTGGCGATGCGGCGGGAGCGCCCCAAGGCCAACGTGCACAGCCTGATCCGAGCCGTGCGGCTGTCGGGGAAGGTGGACGCGAAGGTGCCGCTGGCGCCCAGCACCGTCTACCGCCTGCTGGCAGCCCACGGCCTGCCAGCCGACAAGGCCGGCAAGAGTCGAGCCCGACGCCAGGGCCTTCACCTACCCACACACCGGAGACCTGTGGATGTCGGACGTCATGCACGGTCCCCGCCTGCTGGTGCCCGGGCACAAGGGCGGGCGCAAGACCTACCTGATCGCCCTGATGGACGATGCCACCAGGATGGTGCCCTTCAGCGCTTTCTACCCATCGGAGAACGCGGCCTGCCTCACCGAGGCCCTCAAGCAGGGCCTGCTGCGGCGAGGGGTGGCCCGCCGCCTTTACGTCGACAACGCTTCGGCGTACCGCACCAAGCACCTGCAGGTGGTCTGCACCACGCTCAACATCGCGCTGATCCACGCTCGGCCCTACAAACCCCGCGGCAAGGGGAAGATCGAGCGGTTCTTCAGGATGGTGAGGAACACCTTCCTGCCCACCTGACCACCGAGCACCTCTCATCCATCGCCTCGCTCAACCGAGCGTGGTGGGCCTGGATCGAGGCCGAGTATCACCACACCCCCCACCGCGGCCTGGACGGCGTCACCCCGCTGGACCGCTTCCTGGTGGACCAACAGCTGGTGCGCCAAGCCCCCGAGGACCTCGAGCGGCTGATGCGCATGAAGGTCAAGCGCAAGGTGGCCCGCGACCGCACCGTCCGCCTCGACGGCCGCATCTACGAGGCCCCCGATGGCTACGTCGGTGAGACCGTCACCGTGCTGTACGACCCCTACGACCCGGCCAGGCCCGTCCACATGCAGCTCTCCGGCGAGCAGGTCGAGATCCCCTTGCACCGCCTCGACGCCCAGCTCAACGCCACCCTGCCCCGCGCCAAGCGCGACGATGGCGAGGCGCAGGAGCCCGTCGTGGCCACCGGCATCTCATATCTGGACCTGATCGCCCGGAACTTCTACGGCGAAGGCGGGGGTGAGGAATGAGCACCCAAGGCTTCTTCGGTTTCGCCAGGGATCCGTTTCTGCGTGACCTGCCCCCAGACAAGCGCTTCACCGCGCCGGTGCTGGACGAGCTACACGCCAGGCTGGACTATCTGGTTCGAACCAATGGTATGGGCCTGATCGATGGCGCTCCGGGAACCGGCAAGAGCACGGCCCTGCGCAGGCTGCGCGACAGCCTGCACCCGGAGCAGGTGCGCCCAGTCTACCTCCACGACACCGCGGTCAACGTCGCCGACCTCTACAGGCAGTTCGCCCTGGAGTTGGGCATCGAGCCCTGCTGGCGACGGGCCATGACCTTCCGCGCCATCAGGGCAGAGATCGACCGGCTGCAGAAGGAGCGCAGGCTCACCGTGCTGCTGATCGTCGACGAGGCCCACAGGCTCCGCAACGACGTGCTGGCCGAGCTGCCCGTGCTCACCAGCTTCGACTGGGATGGCCAGGCAAGGCTCCCCCTGCTGCTGGTCGGCCAGACAGGGCTGGCCAGCCGCTTGCGGATGGCCGTCCTCGAGGCCCTCGCACAGCGCATCACCGTCCGCTACCGGCTCCAGGGCTTCGACAGGGACACCACCCGGGCCTACCTCGAGCACAGGCTCGCGGTCGCTGGGGTGGACCGACCCGTCTTCACCGAGCCTGCCATCGAGGCTCTCTTCAACGCCTCGCAGGGGATCATGCGCAAGATCGACTCCATCGCCGGCCACGCCCTGGCCGCCGCCGCCATGGAGCGTGCGCGACTGGCGGACATCGACCACGTCAGGGCTGGCGCCGAGGAGATGCGGACATGATCACCCTCGCCGTCCTCATCCCAGCGCCCACCGGATTCCACCTCTTCATCAGGTGGCCCAGGGACAGGCTGCGCCGCTCCACCTCAGTGGTCCACCCGGCAGATATCCGTGATGCCCTCAGGCCCCTCGGATACCCCGTCGTCGTCGTGCTGCTCGGTACCAGGCAGGTGGACATGGTCGCCGAACAGGTGCTCGACTTCGCCGACCTGATCGCCATCCCCCGGGCCTGGTTGCGCAGGGTGCCCAAGCGCGATCTTCGCGCCAGCGCCCTGGTCGCGTCTCGCATAGCTGCCGCGCAGCGCAAGGCGCCGGTTCATCACTACCTGTCCAGGGAGCACGACCACCAGGAGCCGTTGCCCTTCTGAACCCCCCATAGCCGCTCTACACCGCCGACCGGGTCAGTGCGAGAACGCTGGCCCGGTCGAGCTGATCCGGGGCGGAGCATCCTGGGAATCACGCGGCGGGATAGCGTGGGACCCTACGGAAAGGCACCGGCTTCGTACAACCTTCGAAGCCCCACCAACACTGGCACATCG
>CAZVHW010000292.1:0-9541 GCA_964626835.1 uncultured Enterobacterales bacterium | reverse complement strand
AGGCCGAGCTGTGGTTCGACCTGACCTGCATCCACCCCAACGCGACGGGGCACGCCAAGATCGCGGAGATGTTCGAGGCGGTGGTCGAGGAGTAGGTCCTGCCGGACGTATACAATGCGACCAGCTCGATGCTCCTGAACCTCCCCTCCCACGTCCTCCTCGCCACATTGCTGGCGAGCTGCGCCTTCATCTCCCTGGACGAGCACAACGCACGCCTAGCCAAGGACGACAGCCGGCTCCCGGACAGCGAGCCCGAGGGCGACACCGACACCGATGCGGACGGCGACACCGACACCGACACCGACACCGACACCGACACCGACACCGACACCGGACCACCAGCCGACCACGACGGCGATGGCTACCCCGAAGGCGAGGACTGCGACGACGACGATCCCGACGTGTACCCGGGCGCGCACGAGGAGTGCAACGGGGCGGACGACAACTGCGACGGTGAAATGGACGAGGGCTTCGACAGAACCGTCATGTACCGTGACGCCGATGGCGACGGCTTCGGGGATCCGGCTGAGAGCATCAAGGCCTGCGGAAAGGTGGATGGCTACATCCCCACCACCTGGGGCGAAGACTGCGACGACGAGGACGCCAGCGTCTACCCAGGAGCAGAGGAGTTCTGCGACGACACCGACCAGAACTGCGATGGCATCATCGAGGTGATGAACCTCGCCACCTTCTACGACAGCACCGGCACCCCCAGCGACTACACCTCCATCGCCGGCGCCGGCGACTCGAGCTGCGCCGTCGAGGTGGAGCTGTCCGCGAGCGGCACCCTCTACCTCTGTCCCGGCACCTGGTACGCCCACATCGTGGCATCAGCCTCGGATGTCGAGGTCGTAGGAATCGGAGGCGCCAAGGCGGTGTCCCTCTTGGGAGACGGCAGCGACGTGGTGGTCAGCGGGGACTACGGCCTGTCCACGCTGCACCTCGAGGGCTTGACCATCTCCGGCGGGTCGTCCGAAAGCGGCGGCGGCATCCAGGCCGCCATTCCCGGCATGAGCTTGAGCGTTCAGGACTGCGACGTCTCCGACAACGACGCCACCTACGGGGGCGGGCTGTACGCCCTGGGGGCGGACGTCACCCTCACCGACACCGTCTTCGAGGGCAACCACGCCAGCAGCCAGGGTGGAGCGTTGTTCATGGACGGCATCGACCTCGCGGTGGACGGCGTCACGCTCGAGGACAACAGCTGCGAAGAGCACGGTGGAGCAGGCTTTGTCCACGACACGAGCTCCACGTGGGTGGACACCACGATCCAGGGGAACACCGCCTCGGGAAGCGGTGGTGGACTGCATGTCACCTACAGTGACGCGATCGTGGACTCGGTGACCATCACCGACAACACCGCCGACTGGGTGGGTGGGCTGTACCTGGCGGACACCACGGCCCTGTTGACCGACAGCGAGGTCAGCGACAACAACGCGGGCACCTATGCGGGTGGGCTGTGGGTGGACTTCGCCAGCCTGGACCTGGTGGACACCGTGGTCACCGGCAACGTCGCCTCGGGGACGGGTTCCTCGGCCGGGGGGGGCCTGGCGTGCTGGGGCGTCGCCACGGTCAGCTGCACGGGCTCCACCAAGAACAGCGCGGGCTTCTGGGGCAACAGTGCCTTCGCGGGAGCCGGCGTCTTCCTGTACGAAACCACCTGCGAGCTGTCGTCCAACACCTGCGACTGGGACGGCACGCTCGACAACAGCCCGGACGACGTCTACGTCAACAACACCAGCACCGCCTACTCGAGCTACGGCGACGACGAGAGCTTCACTTGCGACGGTGGGGGCTGCTACTGATCGGTCAGTAGCAAGTCAGGAACGACGGATCGCACTGCAGGGCGCGGGTCTTGCCTTCCCGAATTTCGACCACCCCGGCGGTCACCGCCCCTCCCGCGTCCGTATAGAGAAGGATGTCGTAGGCCCCAGCGGGAACCTCGGCGGCGCAGTGCTCCTCGCCGTCAGCGTGGGACAGCAGGCAGACCTTCTGGGTGACGCCCTGCACGAGGACGCGACCGGTGGGGACTGAGTGAGCTGCTGGCGCAGGTGCGCGGCCTACCGTGGGCGATGCTTGCGCGGGTGTTGACTGTTGGGGCGTTGGCGCGGAGGACGCAGCCGGCTTGGTTGGCCCCGGGCCGCTTCGTGACGTCACCTCTCGCTCTTTCCGAGGGGTCGCCGTTGGTACGGGCACGACCGCCAGTTCCCCGGTCGCGGGCTGGTACGGGACGGCTTCCCGCTGCTACAGAACCAGAGAAGCGAGGCTGGTGGGGGCTTCCTCTTCATCCCTCCCCAGGCTGGCGCCCGGGGCCACGCCCGCTCCATCCTGCGCGCCCACCGCGGAGGAAACACTCACCTCCGGCGTCCGAAGCTTCACCCAGGTGGCTACCGCACCCACCATCGCCAGGGGTGCCAGCAACAGCAGGATCGCCGCTGCCGCGAGGAGGTTTCGCAGACCCGTGGGTTGACCGGACCTCGAGGCAACGCTGGCAGGAGATCTCGGCGTCGGCGGCGGGGCCGCGGCGGCCCCCGAGACCACCCAGCCGCCCCCCTCCAAAGAAGTGCCCTACTTCTACCAATACGCCAACAGGCTGAACCCCGGTGCGAGCTGTCAGAACACCTCCATCGCCATGCTGCTGAACTACTACGGACTCGAGGTCACCCCCGACCAGATCACCAGCAGGTTCGGCAAGGACAAGGCCAGTCCCCCGAGGGGCTGGCCCAGGTCTTCAACACCTACGCCTCGGAAGCCGGCATTGCCCAGCGCCTGCAGTCCCACAGGGACGGGACCATGTCCTACGTCAACCAGCAGCTGCAGTCGGGGACCCCCACCATCGTGCACGGCTACTTCACCGCGGGGCACGTCGTCTTGGCCACCGGCTACGACGGCTCCAGCTACACCGTCAACGACCCGGCCGGGCGCTGGAACCAGACCTTCGAGGGCGGCTATACCGGCAGTCAGAGTTCCACCTCGGGCCAAGGCGTGACCTACGGAGCGGGCGCCTTCGAGAGCGCCATCGCGACCTCCAACGGCTCGGCCCACCTCCCCGTCTGGTGGCACGAGGTCTACACGACCCCATAGCGTGGACGACGACTCCGGCACCACCTGCAGCATGGTCACGGATGAGGAGGGCGCCATCCACCTGACCTACGTCCACGACGTCATGCGCTACCGGCGGATCGAGGTGGAACCGCGGTAGTGACGGTCAGGGTCGCACGCTCCCAATCGCCGCCAGGATGGCGTCCCTGCGCTCGGCGAAGCGGCTGACCTCGCCCGCGGCCTCGACCACCACCAGGTCCTTGCCCGCCGGGAACACCGCCAGCAGGTAGCTGTAGTCGTCGTTGCCGTAGGGGGCGGTGAGCTCGAGCAAGGTGCCGCTGGTGCCGCCGGCTTCGACCTCCGCCTCGGAGAGGAAGTGGTAGCCGGCCTCTTCCATGCGCTTGTGCATGGCTTCCTTCCAGAAGGGCAGGTCGGCTTCGGGCTCGTGCTCGGCGGCGCGCACGCGGAACACCACGCCCTCGGGACTGACGGCCCGGTAGAGCTTCTTGCTCTCGTAGGGAGCGAAGCCTTCGGGCGGCTCGGCCAGGAAGGTGGAGGTGTTGCCCCTGCCGTCGAGCCAGCGGAAGTCGGCCACCAAGTCCACCAGGTTCAGGCTGTTGAGCCAGGCGAAGGAGCTGGACCCGTCGCGCACGGGTGCGCTGCGATCCCTAAACTCGAACCAGACGTGCACCGTTCCGTAGCCAACCTGGTCCTCGAGGTAGCGGATGCGTCCCTTCAGCTCCTCGATCTCGTGCACGAGCCGCGTGACCTCGCGCTCGACCGTGACCACCGCCTTGGAGCTGGCGGTCTCGAGCACCTCCATGTACTGCTCGAGCATCTCTTCGCGGGTGGCCAGCCTGGCGCGGGCCTGGGACAGCTCCATGCTGTAGTCGCTGCGGGAGATCTGCCGATCGGCGAGGACACCCAGGCCGCTGGCGAAGTCCATCATGGGCTCGACCTGTGCGGCGGGTACGCGAAGGGTGACGTGGTCACCGGCCAGCTGGCTGAACCAGCCCCCGGCTTCGCGTGCCTGGGCGATGACGGCGTCGCTGGCTTCGTCGCGCTGGGCGACCTTGACGGTGATGCTGCCGGAGACCACCTCTTCGGAGGCCAGGGAGGGGGCAGAGAGGAGCAGCGAGGCGACGGCGAGGGTGAGGAAGCGGGACATCAGAGCACCCTCCCTTCACGGCCGACTGGAGCTGCACTGACATCGGCCGCACCCTCGATGACGTCGCGCACCGCGGCACCGTGGCGCTCTTGCTCGGCCTTGCCCGGGTAGTAGACCTCGACCAGCTGCAGCCACTTGCCCTGGGCGCTGGCGGCCAGCAAGTAGACATAGGGCTCGTCGGAGCCGTCCACCAATTCGAGCACCCGGTAGCTGCCCCAGGTCTCGACCGTGGTGCTGGCGAACTCCGACTCGAGGCGCTGCTGCAGGGCCGCCATCCAGAAGTCGGTGTCGCCGTGGGGCTCGTTGTCCAGCTTTCCGCTGCGGATGATGGCGCCGTCGGCGCTCTCGGCCACGAAACGTTTCTTGATGTCCAGGGCCACGAAGCCCTCGGGCACCTCGAGGGGGAGGTGCTTGGCATACGCCACCACGTCTTGGCGGAAGGGAGAGAGCTGCAGGATCCAGCCCATGCCCCAGGCTTCTTCCTGCGCAGAGCGCTGGCCCACGGCCTGGCGAGGCACGGCTTCGATGGTGATTCGGGAGAAGCTGGCCAGTGTGGACAGCAGCTCGACCTGGCTCTTCATCAGGTCGATCTCTTCGGTCAACCTGGCGATCTCCCGCAAAAGCTGTAGCTTCTCGGCTTCTTCCTCGGCACGGGCCAGCAGGGCCTGCAGCCGGGTACGGGTGGTCTCGGCCGTGCGCAGCCGCAGCTCCATGGACGTAAAGGCTTCCGTGACATCGGTGGCGGTGATGGACTTGTCCATCACGTCGCCCAGGCTCAGGATCTGGGCGAAGGCTGCCTCGAAGCCGGCCACCGGCACCGCCACGGTGATGGTGCCGCTGTACATGCGCTCCACCTTGCCACCCAGCTCTTCCGCCATTGCCGCGACCTGGTCGAGCAGCTCCTGGACGCGGGTGACCCGCAGCCGGGCCCAACCGTCGTAGTGCACCATGCGCTCGGCCGCGGGCTGCTCCGTGGCTTGCTCGGGCCCGGGCTCCGGCTCGGGGGTGGGGGCCGTGCTGCTGACGGGGGCAGACTGGGGAGCCGGCGGAGGAGGCGCCGCTCCGTCTCGGGAGCGGGAGGAAGACCGCGAGGACTCCTTGCGCATCATTCGCGCGGGAGCTTCTTCGGCGAGGGCCAACTCGGCACCGTACGAGCCACCGTAGTCGTCCATCTCGTAGTCGTAGTACGCCTCGGCGGGAGGCGCGTAGCCCTGCTTGGCCCGACAGCCGACGATCAGAACCCCGAGCAGGGCGAGCAGGACGAACGAGAGCTTCGTGAGTTGCACGGATCACCTCCTGGGAATCACGTATCCCGTCATGCTCGGGCGCTCCCTGCGCGCTCTTGCCCGCGAGGGACGCATAGAACAGCGAGGATGAACCCTCACCCCGGAGGCGGGCCGCAGGGCTTCGAGGCGCTAGCCGCGTCAAACGGCGAGGATGAGCCCTCACCCCGGAGGCGGGCCGCAGGGCTTCGACGCGCGGGAAGAGGCCGACGACTCGCCCCACGCTGGTGGCCACCCTTCGAGATCCGACTCGCGCCCGAATCGAGTACGTCATCCAGGGGGACTGCGAGGACCGATGATGGGCCACGTCGCCACGCTCCCTCCTCGCCGAACAATCCGGCGTGGATCGAGAGCCTAGCGGTTGCTAGAACCTCCAGGTCCCCCCGCACGGAACCTGCTCGATGACCGCACTTGTCCTGCTCGTCCTGGCTGCCTGCACGAGCCACCTGCCACCCGACCAAGCGGCCTCCCCTGCCCTGCCAGTAGCACAGCCAGCCTTGGCCCCCATCCCGGTGGACGACCTGCTGATCGACGCCGAGACCTGCGGCGCCCCGTCCTCGGCCGAGGTCAGCCACGACGATCTGCTGTACGACCTGTCCTTGCTGCAGTTGCTGATGGAGCAGGGCTACGCCGGCTACGAGCCCTTGATCGGCGCGGGTCTGCACTGGGATGCCTTGTTCGCGGCCATGCGCGCCGGGGTCGAGGATCTGCCGGAACCCGTACCCGTGCCCCGCGTGCAGGACTGGGCGCTCCGCTACCTCGAGGTCACCCACGACAACCACCTGGCCCTGTGGCGCATCACCGAAAAGGGCTGGTGAGTCTGGCGGTCTGCCGGCCGCCACTTCGACGCATGGGTGGCCGAACCCCGCCTGGTCCTCGACGCGAACGGCGCATGGCGCGATGGAGACGGCGCAGCCCTGCTTTCCTGCGAGAACCACAACCTCGCCGCGCTGCTGCAGCCCGTGCTCGACAGCGACGAGCCCCTCGATCTGGGCCACCGCCCGCTCGTGCTCTCGGTGGCCAAGCCCCCTCCCCTGCGCTGCAGCTTCGAGGGAGAGGCCGAGCCCCGCCGTCTACCCATGGTCCGCCTGAGGGGCTTCGCAGGGGATCTGCCCAAGGAGCCGGCGTGGGTGCTCACGGCAGACGAGCCGGTGCTCTCCTACCGGATCGCAGACCTGTCCGCGAAGCACCAGCCCGCCATGCGCGGGCTCATCGAGCAGGCCCCCGCCATGCGGGATGCCCCTGCCGTACTGATCGACGTCCGGGGTAACGGTGGTGGCTCGGACAACCCGATCATGGGGCTCTTCTCCCAGCTCACCGACATGTACCTCCGCTACGACGACGTCGATCGCATCGACTCCACCGTCGCGCTGCTGGCCGACATCAACGGCCTGACCTGCCGCCCCCGCTCGGAGGAACTGGACCCGGGCCTGCGCACCCGTTGGGAGGTCGAACTGGTCAGCCTCGAGGAACGCCTGAAGCACTGGCGTGACAAGGGCACCCCAGCCTGGCGGACCCACGACATCTACACCCCCAAGACCGAGGGCGGGATCAGGGATCCCTGGTGGGGCCGCATGGTCGTCCTCCAGGACGGCGGCTGCGCATCCGCCTGCGAGGCCGTGCCCATGTTCGCGCGGCAGCTCCCGGGCACGCTGGTCGTGGGCGAAAACAGCGGCGGGGTGGGAGAATACGGCGAGGCCAAGAGCTTCCGCCTGCCGCGGACCGGGCTGGGCTTCGCCATGGGCTCCAAACAGTTTCGCCACATCGACCCCAGGTTGGCTGCCGACGAAGGCGTGGGCCACCTGCCCGACCTGTGGATCCACGACACCGATCCTCTGGCCGCAGCCACGGCCGTGGCCGCCTGCCTGGCCGACGAGGGCTGCGCCATGGTGCTCGACGGGCTCATGGGCACGCTGCAGGGCAACACCCGCCCGATGGCGTGGCACCAGCCCCCCGCACCCACCATCGAGCCCCTGGTGGACCCCGCCAGCATCGGCGTCGACCCGTCGGCCGTCCAACAGGTCATCGACCGCGCGGTAGATTCCCGGAGCGACGGCCTGGTGGTCATCGTGGAAGGCACGACCCTCGTCTCCTGGCCCGACGACCAGCTCCCCATCGAGACCATGTCGGCCACCAAGTCCATCCTGAACCTGGTGGTGGGCCAGTTGGTGGACGAGGGACACATTCCCTCGGTGGATGCCCCCGTCTCCACCTGGTTCCCATCGTGGGCCCAAGGGGGCAAGGCCAAGGTCACGGTCCGCCACCTGCTGGAGCACAGTTCTGGCTTGGCCGCACCGCAATCCAAGGACATCTACGCCTCCGGCGACCTGCTGGGCTTCGCACTCGAGTCCGACCTGGTCAGCGAGCCCGGAACCACGTTCCAGTACAACAACAACGCCGCCAACCTGCTGGCCGGCATCGCCAGCGCCGCAGCCGGCGAGCCCCTGGACGCCTACGCGGACCGGCACTTCATGCAGCCCATGGGCATCACGGAGTAGCACTGGGCCCACGACCCCAAGGACAACGTCCAGGGTGGCGCCGGCTTGGCCTTGAGGGCCGACGACCTGGCCCGCTTCGGCACGCTGATGCTCCAGGACGGCATGTGGGATGGCCAGCAACTCGTCAGCTCGGAATGGGTCCACGACTCCACCCAACCCAGCCCCCTCCTCCCCGGCTGCGGCCGGCTCTGGTGGATGCTGCGGGAGCCCGAGACCGAGGCGATCGTAGGCTACCGCGCCGACGGTTGGCTGGGTCAGGTCTTGGTGGTCATCCCGGACCAACACATCGTGGCCGTGCGCCAGATGCGCGGCCGCCCCGAGCACTGGAAGTACGGCGACGAGGGAGTGGACACCTACCGCGACTTCCTGAAGCTGGTGCAGCAGCTGGTGCCAGCGGAAGCTCCATGATCCGCGCCCTGCTCATCGACCTCTACGCCACCGCCCTCCACCCGGTCCAGACGGTCGCCGTCACCTACGCCGAGCGAGGCCGTGCCCTGGGCGTGGAGCAGGACCCGACCAACCTGATGGCGCGGTTCCACGTGGCCCTCGAGCACACCCAGACCGAGCAGCGGATGCTGGGCGACGGGCGTGTCTTCTGGGAGACGGTGGTCGCCCGCGCCACCGGCTGCGATGATCCCGCCTACTTCGAGGGCCTGTTCCGCTACTTCGGTAGTCCGGAAGCCTACCGCCTGGCACCGGCCCTGCTGGACTGTTGCCACACCCTCCGAGCCGCGGGCGTCAAGGTCGCCATCGTCTCCAATGCCGACACCCGGACCCATCGGGTGACCGAGGGCCTGGGGCTGGCCCAGGTGGTGGACCTCACCCTGCTGAGCAGCGAGCTTCCCTGGGACAAGCCCGATCCTCGCATCTTCCACCACGCCTGCGCCCTGCTGGGCACCGCCCCGGGCCGAGCGGTCCACGTCGGTGACAGCCTGCGCTACGACGTGCGCGGGGCGAGGGCCGCCGGCTGCCGGGCGTGGCACTGGGGGGTAGACGTGACGAGCTTCGCCGAGGTCGCGGTTCGCGTCCAGGGCAGCTGATCTCCTGCTAAGATGTCGATGCCCACGTCGTCCGAGGCCTCCATGCGCTCCATGCTCCCCGTCCTGCTGCTGCTCGCCGTCGCCTGCCGCAACAACCCGGACAAGCCGGATACGGGCGAGCTGTCGAACGACTGCGACTGGTACGCCGACAACGACGGCGACGGCTACGGCGATCCCGACGCGCCGGCCAGTGGGCCCTGCGAGGGAACGGTCGAAGGCTACGCCGCCAACGCTGACGACTGCGACGATGACGACGCCGGCATCAACCCCGCGGCGGACGACAGCTGCAACGGGCTCGACGACGACTGCGACGGCGAGGTGGACGAAGGGCTGGCCACGACCTGGTACGTGGACGCGGATGGTGACGGCCACGGCGATCCCGACTCCGCCGTGGAGGACTGCGAGCCTCCGGACGACCACGTAGACAGCGGCGGCGACTGTGACGACAGCGATCCCGAGATCCATCCCGACGCTCCCGAGCGCTGCGACGGAGTCGACAACGACTGCGAC
>CAZVHW010000291.1:0-9546 GCA_964626835.1 uncultured Enterobacterales bacterium | reverse complement strand
CGTGAACCACTCCCGCCTGGCGACCGACATCGGCGCGACGAGGACCGCCGAGAGCGCACACATCACACCAGTAGCTGCGATCATCGGCGAAGCGCGCACGGGCCGGCCCCTACCAGGTGAACTCGAAGGGCATGCCAGCGCCCAGCACTCGCACCATGTACCAGGCCAGGTCGTCCCACTGGGGATCGCCGTCCTCGTACAACACCTTGGCCTCGGCAGCGTCCAGGGTGTTGTAGCCGATGACCGCACCGTTTCGGTTGTCCCACCAGGCGAACTGCCCGAACAGGGTCACGGGCTTCTTGAAGGCGGTGGGACCATCGACAGCGAGATCTTCCTTGTCCAGCGTGTTGAGCACCTTGAGATCCTGGATGAACAACACCACGGCAGGCTCGCGCCGATCGATGGCGAAGCTGTCGCCATCTTCCGGAAGCTCGATCTGCATCTCCTCCTTGCCCACGACGAGGCTTCGATCCGTGCCCACGTTGCCGGGTGGCACCACCACACAGCGCACCAGCCCGAAGGTGTCGGTGGACTTGAAGAGGTGCACGAGGTGGGGGCAATACGCGGCCCCTATCGCCGTGCGCTCGTACTTGCGGTTCTTGACCTCGTAGGTGGCATCCCCCAGCAACACGATGCCCAGGTCACCTGGCAAGCCCGCCAGTTTTTTGTATTCGGGCGTTCGGATGACCTTGCCGCCACCGCAGGCGACGAGGAACACGAGCGCGGCGAGGATCGGGCGGAACATGGTGGACTCCGGGTCGAACGCGGGGAGTCTTATCGTAGCTCCTTCGATGTCCGAAGACCTCAGACAGAGGGCAATGCCACGCGCGAAAGAAGATAGGGGATCCGACCCCACCTCGAGGCTGCCCCATGTCCGAGGACAAGCCCCGCGGCCTGGACCGCGCCCTCACCTCCTACGCCGATCCCGGCTTCTCGCGCTTCGTACGGCGCGCCTTCCTGGCCTCCGCCGAGTACGACGGGGACGACCTCGGGCGGCCCATCGTCGGCATCGTGGACACCTCGTCGGACTACAACCCCTGTCACCGGGACATGCCGGCCCTGGTACAGGCGGTCAGGCGCGGGGTGCTGCAGGCGGGCGGCCTGCCCTTCGCCTTCCCCACGGCCTCGCTACACGAGATCTTCACCTCCCCCACCACCATGTACCTGCGCAACCTGGTGGCCATGGAGACCGAGGAAATGCTGCGCGCACAGCCCATGGATGCCGTGGTGCTGCTTGGGGGCTGCGACAAGACCGTACCGGCCCAGCTCATGGCCGCACTGAGCGTCGATCTGCCCGCCATTCACCTGGTGACGGGCCCCATGCGCACCGGCTCCTGGAGAGGGCAGCGAATGGGAGCTTGCACCGACTGCCGCCAGCTGTGGGCTCGACACCGCGCCGGTGAGCTGAGCGCCGAGGAGATCGACCAAGCGGTGCTCGAGCTCTGCTCCACGGGCGGCACCTGCATGGTCATGGGCTCGGCCTCGACCATGGCCTGCCTGCTCGAGGCCGCGGGGCTCGCCCTGCCGGGTTCGGCCACGCCACCGTCCGGCAGCGGCGCACGCCTGCGCCTGGGAGTGGCCACCGGCCAGCGCGCCGTCACCCTCGCCCGGAATGGCGGTCCGACTCCACGGCAGCTGTTCACCGCCGACGCTCTGCACAACGCCCTCACCATGCTCTGCGCACTGGCAGGTTCCACCAACGCCATCGTCCACCTGGCCGCCTTCGCACGTCGGGCCGGGCTGGACAGCGTGCTCGATCTCCTCGAAGCCATCTCGGCCCGGACCCCCGTGCTGGTGGACTGCAAGCCGGCGGGCAGTCGCTACATGGAAGACCTGCACCATGCGGGAGGCGTGCCCGCACTCCTCGCCGCGCTACGCCCACTGCTGCACCTCGACGCCCCCACCGTCACCGGCGCCACCCTCGCCGAGCAGCTGGCCGACCACCCCGGCCCCGGGGACTGGCAGGATCTGATCCACACCCTCGACTCACCACTGAAACCCACCGGCGCCCTTCGCGCCCTTCGAGGTAGCCTGGCGCCTCGAGGCGCCGTGCTCAAGGCGGGGGCGGCCACCCCCGCCCTCTTCCAGCACCGAGGCCCCGCCCTGGTCTTCGAGGGTCCCGCCGATGCCGCCGCTCGCATCGACGACCCGGACCTCCCCGTCACCCCCGACACCGTCTTGGTCCTGCGCGGGGCTGGCCCCATCGGCGCTGGCATGCCCGAGGCCGGCTCCCTACCCATCCCGCGCAAGCTGGCCCGCCAAGGGATCACGGACATGGTCCGCGTCAGCGACGCGCGCATGTCTGGCACCGCCTACGGCACCGTGGTCCTGCACTGCACGCCCGAAGCCGCCGCGGGCGGGCCCTTGGCCCTCGTCCAGGACGGCGACCCCATCCAGCTCGACGTCGCCGCCGGCCGCATCGATCTGCTGGTACCAGAACAGAACCTGTCCGCGCGCCGCGCCGCGTGGCAGCCCCCTCCCCTGCCCGACCGTGGATGGGCGCGATTGGTCGCCCAGCACGTGCTGCAGGCCGACGAAGGGGCGGACCTGGACTTCCTGTAGTTCCCCCGACGGGCTAGAGCCGACAGCCGCACAGGAGATGCTCCATGAGACTCACCGCAGGCGCCGAGGCGCCGCTGTTCGAGGCCCAGGGTTGGAAAGAGCAGACCCACGAGCTGGCCGCTCTTCGTGGCAACAGGGTCTGGCTGGCGTTCTTCCGCTACGCCTCGTGCCCACTCTGCAACCTCCGCGTCCACCGGATGATTCAACGCTACGAGGAACTCAGCTCGAGAGGGCTTCGAATCCTCGCGGTGTTCCAGAGCCCACCCGCCTCCATCGCCGCCTACGTCGGCAAACAGGAGCCCCCCTTCCCGCTGCTGTCAGACCCGGACGAGAGGCTCTACCGGATGTACGGCCTGGAAAACAGCCTGGGAGCCTTCGTGAGCCCACGCAACACCGCCGCACTGACAACCGCCACGGCCAAGGGCTTCCTGCCGGGCAAGATGGAGGGGACCAAGACCCGCATCCCGGGTGACTTCCTGATCGATCCCACGGGCCGCATCCAGGACCTGTTCTACGGCGAGATCATCTCCGATCACATCGACTTCGACCGGGTGGAGCGGTTCGTCGCCAGCTGACGAGCCACGCCGGAGCGTATACTCGTCGGGCCATGGCACCCACCACCCTCCGCGCAGGGATCATCGGCTGCGGCCGCATCACCGACATGCACGTGCCGGGGTACCAACGCTGCGAGCGCGCCACGCTCCTGGCCATCTGCGATCTGGACGAAGACCTGCTGGCCCGCCGCAAGGCCCAGTGGGGGGTAGAGCGCTGCTACACCGACTACCGTCGGTTGCTGGCCGATCCCGACATCGACTTGGTGGAGATCATCACCCCCCACCACCTGCACCGCCGCTTCGTGGAGGAAGCCTTCGAGGCCGGCAAGCACGTCTCGGTGCAGAAGCCCATGGCGCTCACCGTGTCCGACTGCGACGCGATGATCGCGGCCGGTGAGCGTGCCGGCAAGCAGCTCAAGGTCTTCGAGAACTTCGTCTTCTTCCCCCCCTACGTCAAAGCCAAGCACCTGATGGATCAGGGCGCCATCGGCGAGCCCCTGTCCATCCGCACCAAGCTGGGCAGCACCATGCGTGGCGGCTGGCCCGTGCCCCTGAAGTCCTGGCTGTGGCGGCTGAACGAGGAGAGCTGCGGCGGCGGCCCCACCATCTTCGACGACGGCAACCACAAGCTGAGCATGGCCCTGCACCTGATGGGCCCGGTGGAGAGCGTGCACGCCTGGATCGATCGAAGCTTCGGGCTGATCGACTCCCCCGCCATGATCAGCTGGACCCACTCGAGCGGGCGCGCGGGCTCTCTGGATGCCACCTTCTCACCCCACGTGACCTCGCCCTCCGAGTACTACTCCATCGACGAGCGCATCGAGATCACGGGAAGCGAGGGTGTCCTCGAGATCACCTGCTGCACGGCGCGGCTGTGGACGCGGCCCCCGCTGCTGCTGCATCGAGGCAGCGAGACCACCGCCTTCCACGATCTGCGCCACGACTGGATGGACAGCTTCGTGGACTCGACCCACCACTTCGTGGATGTCCTGCTGGATGGGGGAGAGCCCCGTCTCACCGGCCAGCGCGGGAAAGAAGTCGTCCAGTTCGCCCTGGCTGCCATACGGAGCTCCGACACCGGGCAGCCGGTAAGCCCCGCGGCCATCGTGGAATAGCCAGTGTACCGCCCACCCCTCGGTCTGCGTCTGCTCACCAGCTCACTGCTGCTGCTTCGAGCCGTGGCCCTGCGGCTGGGAGACGGTGCATGGATCACGTTCCTGCGCGTACTGGTCGCCCTGCCCCTGCCTGCCGAACTGCGGGGCGTGGCTCGAGAACTCCTCGAGATCCTCCAGGCCGGCCCCCCAGGCACGGTCCTGCTGCGGCGCATGGTGTCGGGCACCCGGCGAGAAGAGCTTCAGGACATGCTCTGGGGCGTGCTCTGGTTCGACGACGAGGTGGCCCGATGAAACGCCACGTCGTCGTCTGCGGTGGGGGCGGCGGCGAGGCTTGGTTGGCCGTACAGGCGTGGCTCGCCGCAGGCAACCACGACGACATAGCCTTGTACTGCGACGATCCGACGATCTGCACCGCGCGCGCCCAGTCTCTGGGCGTCACCGCCATCACCGACCGCACCGCCTTGTTCGACGACCCCGACGTGGCCACCGTCCACCTCCTCGGCGGCGTGATGGCGCGCGACGACCTGCTCCGAGGCCTGCTCGAGCGCAACACCCGCATGTTGGTGGCCCCGCCCATATGCGAACGCACGCCGTCGGCCACGACCCTCGTCGCGAACACCGGCCCCAGACAGCTGCTGGACGGCGACCCAGCCCCGCACTTCCCCCCATTCGTCGAGGGCCTCCGTCGCGTCCACCACAACCACATCGGACGCCTGCAGCAGGTCCGCATGCGCTCCCTGATCGCCGGTCGAGGTGGTTGGGATCCTGGCCTGAACCCGAACTGTCCTCTGCGCGAGTCAGCCCCCGTCCCTCCCCTGCCCGCCCTGCTACGACGCGAGCTCGCCTCGAAGCTGCCCCTGGCAGAGGCGGTGCTCGGCTCCGTGGTGGAGATCCAGGTCCAGGCCCCACGACGCGAGCCCCCGCTGTCCGCGATCGTCACCTGGCGCCACGAGGCTCCCGCCCGTCACGGCATCCTGGAGATCACGGTCGCGCCCACCATGGTGCTCCGCAGCCCCTTCGCGGCCCGCGACGACACGGTGGAGATCACCGGCACCGCCGGCATCCTCTGGGTGGGGCGCTTCCAAGGCGGCTTGGCTCTGACCCCCAGCCTGCGCATCTACAGGGGCGCGACCCTGATCGAGCCCGAGCCGCCCACTGGGGGCTGGCCGGAGGCGTGGCAGCGGATGCTGGCCCGCCCCTCCTCCCTACAACCGGCCCAGGTCACCCACCACCTGGCCTGCCTCGACGCGGCAGAGCGCAGTCTACAGACAGGGGAGCGGGTGGAGGTCCTGCCGACATGACCCCGTTCGACCGAGCCCGCGCCGTGTTGACCGATCACGACCTGCCAACCCGCCTGATCCCCGACAACGTCGTGGCGAGCAGCTGGAATCCGCACACCGGCACCCTGACCGCGACCCTGGCGGCCCCCGTGCACACCACCTTCGACGGCATCCCCGTGCGCTACGCCAAGCGGGTCCGCGCGGTCGTGCGCCCGGGCCACATCCCGGAGCTGCACGGCGTCGAGGCCCGGATCGCCTTCTGGGTGAAGGTCACCGCCATCCGGGGAGAGCCCGAGAGCCTGGTCTTCTCGGTTGGACGCATCAACAAGCGGCTGCCTCTGGCGGCGTTCCGATAACGGCCGATCTGCGGCGCACGTCCGGGCTCGCGGCCGCGATCTCCCCCTCGTGTTGCGGCCACGTGCGATCACCCGAGGTCGACCGAACCGGCCGCCGTGCCTTCCTCCAGGCCACTCGTTCGCCTTGTCGGTCCCTGCTCGTGCTCCTACACTATCGGAATGCGCGATCTCCTCGACCAGAGCCTACAGGTCATCGCGGCGCTCAACGTCGCCTCCGTGGACTACGTGGTGATCGGTGGTGTCGCCATGAACCTCCACGGCCTGGTGCGGGCGACCGAGGATCTCGATCTGTTCATCGCGGCCGAGGTGGACAACATCGCGCGCCTCCGCGAGGCGCTGCGCGAGGTCTACGATGATCCCTGCATCGAGGACATCACCGCCGCGGATCTATGCGGCGACTACCCCGCGGTCCGCTACGGCCCCCCTACGGGCACGCTCTATCTGGACATCCTCACCCGCCCGGGCGAAGCCGTGCGCTACCAGGATCTGGAAGTCACGGTGGTGGAGCTAGAGGGTGTCCCCATCCGCGTCGCGACACCCCGTTCCCTCTACGCCATGAAGAAGGGCACCGTGCGACCGCTCGACCACGCAGACGCCGAGGCTCTGAGACGTGCCTTCGTGCTGAAGTGAAGGAGCATCCTCATGCCCGTCACCCGCTATCGAGACGTCGCGGACATGCCCGCTCCACCGCGCGCCGAGAGGGATGACCTACCCCATCGGATCCGCTCGGTCTGGACCAGAGCCGCCGTGCTCGCCGGGCTGACCCCCCCCAGAGGCGTGCAGCGCTTCCGCAGCCTCGCAGAGGCCCAGGCTGCCCGTGACGATGAGACACGCCGCCGGATAGAGGCGCGGGGTCAGGGCTGAAGCGACCCCGGTGGTGGAGCTGGGGCCGGCTCGAGCGCCTAGTGCACCGCCGAGACCGAGGCCTCGATGCGCTCGTTGAAGTCCTGGCGGAGCGGCAGGTCGGGCCTGAAGTACATCCCAGGTGGCACGAACACCAGCTCTGCCCCAGGCCTCTCCACGGGCACGTCGAGCCCGATCTCGTCGAACTCGAGGTGGCGTCTCGCTCTCGTACACCACCGGGCGCTTGGCATCCGGCGGAAGCGTGGACGCTTCGTCCTCCTGGGCCCACGCGGGCGCCGTCGCGAGCCCCAGGACGATGGCGAGCAGGGCGCGCATCACTTCACCTCGTCCACGGAGCCGTCCATCTCGCTGTTGAAGTCGGCCCGCAGGGTGATGAGCGGGTTGAAGCTCCCGCGCACGCGCTCGTAGGCCAGCAAGCCCGTGGGCTTGACGATGGTGGCCTCGACGTCCACCGCGTCGATGTCGATGTGGGTGACGCTCTTGTAGACCTTTTGGCGGCCGTCTGGCGGCGCGGTGGTGTCATCCTCGGTCTGGGCCATCCCCGGAGAGGCCAGCAGCAGAAAGAGGGGAGCCAGCAGGAGCAGGCGGCGGGACATGGGAACCTCCTTGGTGAGTCGCCCCGATTGACATCCGCTTGACGCAACGGTTCCGACAAACCGAAGCGGTACGCCCCGTCACCCGCTGCCCACGATCCCTCCCCCAACACCATCCCATGAATTAGCAGCTACGGGTCCCCCCCTGGAGAAACCCATGCTCCGCTCCCACGCCCTGTCCGGCCTGCTACTGCTCGCGGGCTGCGCCCACACCCACCCCGACGATCTGCAGTACGAAGCCGTCATGGCCGACGCGACCGCACCCCGCGAGATGATGGGCCTGAGTATCCGGGACATCCACCAGCAAGCCGTGGAGATACCCGACCCACGGGGCCGCCACGTCATCGTCGAGCTGATCCGCTCGGCGGACTGGTGACAACACTGCATCGCGCAGTTGCGCGAGTACGACGCCCATGCCCAGGCCCTCACCGACGCCGGTGGCACCCTGGTGGTGCTCACCTCCGACACGCCCGAAGTGCTGCATCAGGCCATCGCCGAGCACGGCTTCGGCGCCCGCTTCGTATCCGTGGAGAAGCAGTTGTGGACCGACTGGGGGTTGGACAACAAGCACAGGTCCAAGGTCCCGTACCCGACCACCATCGTGGTGGCTCCCGACGGCCGCGTGATCTTCAGAGAGGTGCATCTCGACCGCAAGGAGCGCACCTCCATCCCCACTGTCGTCGACATCGTGGCCCAGCACCGCGCCTCGGGAGCGCTGCCAGCAGAAGTCCTGAACCCGGTGGGCGAGCCCGACGAGCCCGAAGAACCCGCCCCCCCCGACTGGGACAACGCCGTGGCGCTCTCCGCGATCCAGCTGCCCGGCCAGCTCACCCTGCAGCTGGACGTGGGCCACGGCTTCCACGTCTACGGCGCCAACGAAACCATCTCTCGCCCCCTGGCCGGCCGCATCGACCAGTACCCGGAGCTCGAAGTCCCCATCCCCACCGGTGAGGAGAAGACCTTGAGCGAGGCCATGGGATCGGCCTGGGTACTCGAGGGGCAGGTGCTGCTGCAGACACCACTGCCGGCCGACGCCCCGAACATCCTCAGCGGAGAGCTGGACTACCAGGTCTGTACGGACACCAGCTGCACGGCTCCCACCTCGGTGCCCTGGAATTCGGAGCTGTCAGACGACCGATAGGCCCAAACCACGGCCTGCCACGCCGGTTCGACGGGAGGAATGCGATATCCTCCTCAACTCCCAAACCGCCGCTCTGCGGAGGCCCGATGCCCGTACGCCTCGCGTTCTCACTCGCCCTGCTCTCCACGGCTGCCTGCCAGTGCCGCCAGGTCGCACCCGATGCGGTCCCCGAAGCCGTCAGCGCACAACCCAGCGCCGGTCATGCTGCCCCACCCGCCACCACGGTCACGGTGGGCCCCGACGACCTCTGGGCCGCCTGCGGCAACGGCGTGATGGACGAGGGCGAAAACCTGCTCAACTGCCACGAAGACGTCACGGGCCCCCACTCCGCACGTCTGCAGAACATCGACGGCACGCCCACGGTGCGCATCAACGAGGCCCGCGCCCCGCTGCTGGGCATGCACGTATACAACCCGACCAACGTCGAGGGCCACGTGCCCACGAAGTCCGAAGCATGGGTCCCGTTCATGCAAGGGCAGGTCGACAAGACCGCCGAGCACGGACTCACCTACATCAGCCTCAAGGCCGGGGTCAAGGACTGCTACCTGGGGCCTGCCCACCCCAAGGCCGGCGACCTGGAGGATCCGGCAAACTGGGACTTCGCCCGCATCGACGCGATGATGGACTACGCTGCGAGCCGCGGCGTCTACGTGACGCTCTCGGTGAACACCTCCATGCCGCTGCCCTGGTGGAAGAAGGAGAACACCGACGGCATCCAGCTGGACAGCGACGGCAGGGCCTGGGCTCCGGTGAGCTTCAACAATCCGGACTACCACGCCATGTTCGATAGCCTGATGGTGCCCATCATCGAGCACTTCGTCCACCACCCCGCCCTGCTGGCCTGGAACGTGCGCGTAGGGGTCACGGGCGAAAACAACTACGGGCCCAACTACGTGTCCAACATCTTCGATCCGCCCAAGAGCTGGTGCGACTACTCCCCCTTCGCACAGCAGCGGTTCCGCACCTGGCTCTCCGAGCGCTACGGTAGCGACAGCGCCCTGCGGGCTGCGTGGGGCGATAGCGGCGCCAGCCTGAAGACCGCCCAGCTCCCGCGCCCCCTCGAGAAAGTGGACACGTCGCG
>CAZVHW010000290.1:0-9568 GCA_964626835.1 uncultured Enterobacterales bacterium | reverse complement strand
GGCGTGGACTTCGAGCAGACCTTCGACGTGGCAGCCTGGTAGCGGTCAGCCCTCGAGCCTGAGCTTCTCCATGTGGACCCGGTTGCCCTCGGACGAGGAGAGGTGGATCCACTTGAGCTGACCCGACAGGGCGCCTTCGGCCAGCCGCATCGCGCGGTACTGGTCGAAGGCGTCTTCGCGCAGGGGGAAGACCTCGATGAGCCCCAGCCGGTCGGACTTGCGCTTGGCTTCCCACTCGATGTTGACCTCGTGCAGGGCCTTGTCCACCGCCTTTGCGAAGCGCGCCTGGTCTTCGGGGCCGACGGCTGGCGTGAACTCGATGTAGAGGTCGTAGCGGGCCTCGTCCGTGTTGGCCCAGCCCACGAAGAAGTCGTGGGTGATGCCCGTTTGTTTCGAGGCGCGGGTCACCGCTTCGATGAACTGGGCTTCGGACAGCTTCTCGCCCTGCATGTTGGTCATCCCCTTGCCCTTGTACAGGAAGATGATGACAGGGGCGTCGTTGTAGCTGCCGATGACCTCGATGACGTCGTTCATGTCGTAGCGGTACAGCCCGGAGAACGTGGTGATGTGGATGAAGTAGCGTTGCCCCACTTCCAGCTCGTGAGCCAGGTACATGCGCCGGTCCGGTTCGTCCCCGTCCTCTTCCTTCGAGAACTCGTAGAACGCGTTGCGCACCTGCAGCACCGAGCCGTCGTTCTCGGGGTCCATCAGGTC
Source organism: uncultured Enterobacterales bacterium (assembly GCA_964626835.1). Lineage (GTDB taxonomy): Bacteria > Myxococcota_A > UBA796 > UBA796 > JAFGLY01 > CALDOK01. The sequence goes on along the minus strand of CAZVHW010000290.1, from coordinate 8,854 downwards.
GGTGGCGGTGATCTCCGATGCGATGTAGCCGAAGTCCAGGATGGGCACGTCCGTGCCGAACCAGGGCTCGAGCTGGGGAAGCACCAGCCGGCAGTTGCCGTTCTTCCAGGTGTGCAGCAGCTTCATGTTCGGCCAGTAGTCCCGGGGGCGCAGCGCTCCGTGCTCGTCGACCATGGCCTGCAGCCTGTCTGCCAGCTCTGGCGCGGGGGACAGCATGGCCTCGCACTCGGTGCGGATCTCGGGGGCGATATCGAGCGAGGGATCGAGGGTGCCCTCGCGGATGTCCTTGATGAGCTGGTCGCGCCACCGGTCGGCGCGGGTGATCAGGTTGACGATGGTGGCCGGGTTGCCCGTGAAGATCACCGTGACATCGACGGGCACCGCGAAGCGCATGGTGGTGTAGACCTTGGCCTCGTAGTCCTCGATGCGGATGACCGCCGAGGGCGCGCTGTGCACCAGCTTCATGAACTCGGGGATGCTCTGGTACACGAGCCCGGACAAAGAGCCGTAGGGCGTGCCGTCTTCGGTGTGGCCTTCGACCGCCGGGCTGACCAGCACGAGGTCCTTGCCCGAGAAGATGCCCGGGTAGTGGCGCAGCAGCCCGTAGAGCCAGAGCTTGCCGCGGTTCTTGATGGTGCGCTCGAAGGCGTAGGGCGACACCGGCAGGATCTTCGGCTCGGCCGTGGTGCCGCTCGAGCGGTTGTACATCAGGGGCTTGCCCGGGAAGAGCACGCCTTCTTCGCCCGCAGCGTGGCGGTTGACGTAGGGGCGGTGGTCTTCGTAGTCGCGGATGGGCAGGCTGGCGGCGAACTGTTCGTAGGTCTCGATCTCGGCGAAGCCGTGCTCCTTGCCGATCACCGTGTCTGCCGCGTAGCCCAGGATCTCGCGCATGACCGCCTGTTGGGTGGCCTGAACGTCCTTGGTCGACGCGACGAACTGCTTGTAGAGCTTGCCACCCGGGATGGGCAGGATGCGCTCGATGTTGCTCGCGAGCAAACGATCGACGAAACCGCTGAATCCAGTCCGACCCATCTTGATTCCGCTCACGTCAGACCCTCCGGTTTCGAGTTCTGGGGAGTGTATCGGATGTCGTGCGTGAGGGGGAGGGCGCCCGTGCGCATCTCTCGATCGTGACCGTTGGCCGCGCCCCGAGGGGCGGGCGGCACCGCGCGGGACTATGCTGCCCGGGGTGTCACTTCGTTTCCCAACTTCGATCGCCCTGTTGCTCGGTCTGGCGCCGGCCTGTGACCCCCCGTCGCCAGGCGAGACCGCGGCCCCCCTCGAGGCCCCCGAGCACACGCTCGTCGTGGTCGTGATGGACGGCGTGCGCCTCGAGGAGTCCCTGGGGGAGGAAGCCTCCACCGCCACCGGTGAGCAACCCGCGGCCATGATGCCAGAGCTGTGGGATCAGCTGGTCCCCATCGGGCACCGCTCCACCTACGCCTGGAACGCCAGCGCCACCACCACCGTTCCGGCCCACGCCACCATGCTCATCGGTCGGCGTCAGCCCCTGGGCAACTTCGCCATGGGCAACGGCCCAGGCATGTATCGACCCACGCTGCCGGTCCTCCACGAGTGGCTCGAGGTGGCGGGGGGCATCGAACCCGAACGTTCCCTGGTGGTGGCCAACTCCGTTCTGCTCGAGGGGCTGAACGCGAGCCTGTGGGCCTGGCCCGATGGTGAGGAGCCTAGCGAAGCCACCTTCCTGTTCGCCCAGCGCGACGACGGTGGAGGGACGGAGAGCGACCGCGCCACCCTGCGCCGCCTGCGCAACCAGCTGGACAAGGGCCCGGTGGCATTGGCTCTGGTCAACCTGCACCAGGTAGACCGCGAGGGCCACAAGGGTGAGCCCCAGGACTACCCCCAGGCCGTTCGCGATCTGGACGAACCCATCACGGAGCTGTGGCGTTGGATCGAGACGGATCCCCGCTACGCGGGACGCACCTGGATGCTCGTGCTGGCGGATCACGGCCGCAACAGCACCGGGAACGCCGATCCCACCTGGCGGCACCACGGCTGCCAGTGCAACGGCTGCCGCCGCGTGCCCCTGCTGCTGCTCGGCCCGGGTGTGCGCGCCGCGGCCGAGAGCGACAGCCCCGCGTTGCTCACCGACGTCGCCCCGACCTTGGCGGCGTTGCTGGGCATCCCCCATCCTTGGGCCGACGGCTTGGTTCGCGACGACTGGCTGGACAGCCCCACCCTGGTCCCCAGCCGCGAGGGCCTGGCCGATCTGGCGGTGGGGGGCAGCCACCGTGCCGAGCTGTACTACACGGACGACCCCGCCCACCGCAAGGAGCTGCTGCTGGACGGCATGGAGGTCTCCAACCCCGAAGCCATCGAGGTCGAGGCACCCGTCTTGACAGCCTCGGACGATCGCGCCTGGCTGTGCTGGCGCGAGCTGGTGCTCACCCCGGAGGAGGAGGAGACCCAGTGGCAGGCGCGCTGTCTGGCGACCGAGGACGGTGGGCTGTCCTGGGCCGACATCGGCGGGCCCACCGAGCCGGTGGGGCCCTGGTGGCGCCCCGCCCTGGTGCCCACCGACAGCGGGGTCGTGGCGGCCTACGCCTACAACCCCAGCGGCTTGTCCAGCGACAACGCCAGCGCCGGCCAGGGAGCCTTCGGCGTCCAGGGGGCGGCGTGGGACGAGGAGGGTTGGTCCCTCACCACCAGCGTGGGGGACATACCCTTCCCCACCGACCTTTCGGCCGTGATGCTGACGGACGGCCAGCTGCTGGTCGCCCTCGCGGGCTCCACCGACGTTCGGACCGCGCGCTACACCCGCGCCATCTGGTCGGGTAGGGCAGACCTCTCCAGAGCCTGGCCCCGCTGGGCCGAGATGAGCGCCATGCAGCTGACCGAGATCGAGCCGGACGGCGGCGACGAGTGGCGCCTGGAGCACCCGGCCCTTCACGTCGACGCTTCCGGCGAGCCCTGGCTGGCGGCGGTCGCCTACGGGGCCGATGGCGTCCAAGCCGTCGTGGCCACCGGCCTGGAAGACCAGGCGTGGGCCCAGCAGGCGACGGTGGACCTGCCCGGTTCGCCGCTGCCCCACCTCGCACCGATCTGGATCGACGATCGTCCGGCCTGGGCGATCCTCGATGGAACGTCGGGCCTGGTCTCGGTGTGCGCGGCCCTGCCAGGTGAACAAGCGGACTGCGCGCAGACCAGCAGCGAGCGCCTACTGCGCTTGGTCGCTGGCGATGACGAGCTGCTGGCGGTGGTGGACGGCGACGTGGGCCAGTGGAAGATTCTCCAGCTGGAACATGGCGAGCTCCGCGACGGAAGATAGCGTCGAATCTGGGCTGTACCCGAAGCGGATGTCCCGAGGTCCGCCGGACGCTATCCCCGATCCCCGTAGACGGGTGGCGATGCCCTACGGCATGCGTGTTCGGTTAGCGGCGTCAAGTTGTTGATATGTCGACAGGAACTTGACCTGGAGTGGTCGACGTGGGCCACGACTCCTGAGATGATGTGGTTGCTACACAAACGCCAACCCAGGAGGACTCGTGGCCCGCAAGAAGCTTACCTGTACGGAGGCACTCGTGCACGCAGAGTTCGACGCTGGGGCAGTCAGAGCGAAGGCGCGAGAGGTCGGCGCGGTGATGAGGTCGAGGAAGGTCGACGCCTATGCTCTGCTGCTCACCGTGCTGTTGGCCGTCACGACCCGCGGCAAGTGTTCGATATCGGGTCTTCGCAGAGCCTATCGGCTGTACGGAGGCGTGGAGATGGCCAGGTCCGCGTTCTTCGGCAGGCTGACCAAGCAGTTCGAGGATCTGGTCCGATGGGCGCTGGATTGCATGTTGGAGAGGTCGGTCTCTGCTCCACCGCAGCTGCCCGGGAAACTCTCTCGGTTCAGGGACATCATGGTCCTGGATGCATCGGTCGTGAAGGTGGAGGACCGCCTCGCCACGTTGTGGAAGGGAACAAGGAGAAACTCGGCGAAAGCCGCCATCAAGATACACACGATGGTCCGGGCTCTGACGGGTGAGCTGCTTCGATATCGGCTCACCGCAGAAGCGTTCGCCGATGCCAAGGCTTTCGGCGCCGGCCCCTGGATGAGGAATGTCCTGTTCCTGTTCGACCGTGGCTATCCTTCCCCCAGCTACTGGTGGCGCATCCATCGTCAGGGCGGGTTCTTCCTCACTCGACTGCCCACGAGCTACAATCCGGTGATCGTCGGAGACAATCGCCGTCATCGAGGCCAAGCACGCAAGGTACGCGGTCGTCGTCTCAGGGATGCCTTGCGCGGCCTGCAACGCAAGTTCGTGGATGTACAGGCCGACTTTCGGGTCCACGTCAGGCGCTATGACAGCCGCACCGGCCGCAACATGGCCCACGCCTTCCGGGTCGTCGGCATCCGAAATCCCAAGAGCGGCAGGTACCACCTCTACGCCACCAATGCACCCGTCGACGCTCTCCCGGCCGAGATGGTTCGGGACATGTATCGGATGCGCTGGGAAGTAGAACTCTTCTACAAGGCCGCGAAATGGGGCTCTGGCATGCACGAGCTCCCCTCCGCCCAGCCACACGTGGTCAGGACGCTCGTCTACGCGGCTCTGGCCCGCACGACCTTGGCCATGAAGGCCAGGATGAAGGCGATGACAGCGGCCAGGAACAGGTTGTGGATCAACCCTGTCCAGTGGATGACCATCTGGAACCAGCTCCTTGCTGACTGCCTGGAGAGACTGTTGCTACGGCCTGGGGCGAGAGGTGTTTGGACTTGGCTCGACCTGGCCGTGATGGCAAGGGATCCGAACAAACCACGGGTACCTACAAGAGTGAGGATTGGCGACATCGCATATCATGGGTTGCAATATGTCTTTTCGGCCTAACAGATCACGGATGCGCCCTACGGTCCATCACCCCCACCCACACTCACACCAATCGGACACGTGCGTGTTGTCGTCCGAACAACTCAGCACGTTCTCCGGTTCCTTGTCGCAGCCAGGTTCGCCGCCGTAGCGGGCGGTGCAGGGCAGGTCCACGGGGGCGCAGTAGGCGTCGCAGCCCCCTCCGTCGGCGTAGACCCCCGCGCAGAAGCTCTCCCCCGTCTCGCAGACCTCTCGGAGGGAGCTGGAGGCCTCGATGAGGGAGCAGTCCACGGGCTCGTCGTCGTCCGGCTCGTCCGTTTCGTCTTCCACCGTCACGTCCACCCGGTACACCTGGCCGCCGTCGCCGTACTGCCAGGTGCCGACGTAGAGGTGCTCGTCGACGACCGCGATGGACCAGGCGGCGAGCTCGGGGAACTGGCAGACCTCTTCCCAGGACGTTCCGTCGCGGGACATCAGCAGGGCCGAGCTGCCCTCGTCGTCCTTCCAGCCGTCCGAGGTCCCCGCGAACAGTGCGCCGTCGAAGTCCGTGATCTCGGTGACGTAGTGGCGGCTCTCGGCGTGGACCATGGTCGGGTTGCCGCCGTTCCAGCGCCACACCCCGGATGCGCCCGAGGAGCTGCGGTCCGTGCTTGCCAGCCAGAGCGTGCCGCCCCAGGAGTGCCCGCGGAAGAAGCGCGTGGCCGTCTCGTAGGCCGACCAACTGGTCCCGTCGGTCGACAGCAGCGCCCAACCTTGGGAGTCGCTCTCGTTCACCGCCAGCGCGACCAGGGTCCCGTCGTGGGAGGTGATCTCACGCAGGTACAACGAGGTACTGCCGCTGTCGTAGACCGTGTCCCAGCTGCCACCGTCCGCCGAGCGCAGGATCTTGCCGTGGTGCTTGTCGCCGTTGTCGTAGTTGACCGCGTACAGGTAGCCCCCGTGCTCCTCCAGCCCACAGCCGATGGTGTGGGAGCCGCCGTCATGGACGCGCTCCCAGCTCGAGCCGTCCGAGCTGCGGTAGATGTCTCCGCTGGACTCGGTGTTCGCGTACAGCCGGTCTTCGAACTCGCGCAAGGCGCAGACCGATTCGCTCACCCCGGTCAGGCCCGGGCTGGTCAGCTCCCAGGGAGAGTAGCGGTACAGCATGCTGCTGCCCTCGTGGCCGTAGCCGAACTGTCCGGCGTAGAGCCGGCCCGAGAAGCCGCGCAGGGCGAAGAAGCCGTCGCTGTAGCTGCTGCCGATGGCGGTGCAGGAGTAGGTGTGAGCCCCCTCCGGGCCGGTGTCCTCACCCGGGTCGGTGTCGTGGCTCCCTCCGTTGGTGTCGGTCTCCCCGCCCGTCTCGTCGTCCGTACTCTCGCCGCTGTCGTCCACCTCGGTCCGGGTCCAGGGTGTGAAACCATCGCTGCATCCGGCGAGCAGAACGGCCAAGACGATCGCTTGGAGCCTCATCATTGGCTCCAGGCCGCGATGACGGGCTTGAGGGGCAGGCTGGTGCCCTCCACCGTGGTCCAGGCCAGCACTTCCACGTCGGACGACGCGATCTCGGTGGTGTCGATGTCGTTGCCGTAACGAAAGGTCTCACCCGAGATGCCCGAGACGATCCTGCTCGAGGTGCTCACCAGACGCACCTCGTAGGCCGAGCCCTCGTCGTTGTCGACGTCGTAGCCGTGGTACGACGTGCCGTTGTCCTGGTAGACCAGCCGGGTCAGGCTCTCCATGGAGAACGCGCCCTCGTCGGCGAAGTGCGCCATGTCGTCCCCCTGGAAGATGATGCCCTGGCCGGCGCAGGAGAAGTCGTACAGGGCCTCGACCGTGGCCACGTCGTCGGGGGAGTGGCCGGGGTTGGACAGGATGGCGACGTCGTAGCCGGACAGATCCGCGTCGGAGATGCCGGAGGACGGCTCGTCCACGAAGTCGGCGTCGTAGCCGGCGTCCAGCAGCCACTGCCAGACGTTCTCGCTGTCTTCCGTGTCTTCACCGCCGTGGTCGTCGTCCCGGATCACGAGCACGCTGGGGGAGGTGACGGCGGAGGGCGAGGCCCACTCCACGGAGTTGAGCAGGAGCGTGCGTGCGACGTCCTGGTCCATCCAGTCGTCACTCAGGGTGAGCAGGATGGTGAGGACGCGGCCAGACGGCGTGGTGGTGGGGTCACCGTCATCCGTGTCGCCGGTGTCGTCGGTGTCGTCCTGGCCCGTGTCGTCGGGTGTGTCGGGGAAGGCGTCCTTGTCGTCGTTCAGGCCGTACTCAGAGCAGCCTACGACCAGCAGGAGAAAGGGGACGAGGCGCATGGAACCTCCTCGGCAGGGAATCCGTGGATTCCCCAGCACGTTTCGTGCCAGGACCGTCCAGGGGGTTGTTTGACCTCGAGGCCACGCTGCGCGTGGTAAATACGCCGGGACCCCCGCCGTCGCTGGGGTCAGCTGCACCCACTGCGACGCTCCTGTCCCGTCCGTTGCCGACGGTGGGCCACGGACGCGCGTTCCCTTGACACAAGCCTTGCCATACATCCTGCCGTCTCTTCGCTACTACTCGACATGCGATCTTCTTCGCCGGGTCCGCCGGTGCACCAGGAACCCCCCATGAAGCTCCTCGAGCCCGTCCTGCTGCTCACGCTCCTGGGTTGCCCCACGCCCGACGAAACCGGCGACAGCACCCCCGTCGGCGACACCGACACCGACACCGACACCGTGCCCGTCGATGTCGAGGTGGTCGATCTGTCCTGGCGGCTCCACGATGACGTGGGGAGCCTGGTCTACGTGTCGTGGGAGCAGAGCGCGGCCGGCACCGTGCACGTGGTTTTTGGCGGTGACGAGGATGGGTGGAGCGTGAGCCCGCCCTGGGAAGCCACCGCCGGGACCCACGAACAGTTGCTGCTGGGCATCCCCTTCGACGCCAGCGGCGACTGGCAGGTGGTCGTCGAGGGTGGGGAGAGCTTCGCTGGAGAGGCCTACACCACAGGGCCCAAGCCCGAAAGCCTGCCCGTTCCGGCGCTCGGGATCTCGCTCCCCGAGCGGCAGCTGGAGATCGGGAACTACCTGCTGGCGAGCATCAACGGCACCGATGGCGGCTGGACCGCTGGCAACCACTGGACCTTCATCGTCGACCGGGCCGGTCGGCTGGTGTGGGCCAGCCTGGCGCCCGAGTACCACTGGACCCTGTTTGCCCAGGTCTCGGTCACCGGCGACTACATCCTCTGGGACGAGGCCACCTACTGGACGGATTGGTTCAGCGACGGCTCGGACTCGACCGTGCATCGCACCTACCTGGACGCCGAGATCGACGAGATCGCGACTCCGGGTCTGCACCACGCGTTCGTGCAGCTGCCCGACGGAACCCTGGTCTGGGGCAGCAAGTACCACGCCGCCAGCGAGGCCCTCGTGGAGAAGGCCCTGGGCAGCGAGGTGGAGACCGTGCTGTGGACCTGCGACGACGACTGGAGCGGAGCCGGCCATTGCGAGTCCAACGGGCTGTTCTACGCGGCGGATCGCGACGCCTTCCTCTACAGCTTCTACACCAACGACAGTATCGTCGAAGTGGACCACGCCACGGGGGGATCCACCTGGTGGGCTGGCGAGGTTGGCGGCGGCTACGCCTTCGATCCACCCGAGTCCCAGTTCTCGTGGCAGCACGGCATCTCGTACACCGATACCGGCAGCCTGCTGGTCTCCACCCACGCCAGCAACGACAGCGGCTCGACCACCATGCTGCGCGAGTACACGGTAGACCACGACGCGCAGACCCTGACCGAGATCTGGAGCTACGACCCCGACATCTACGCCAGCACCAACGGCGATGCCTGGCGGTTGGACAACGGCAACACGCTGCACCTGCTGGGAAGCGCCAGCACGATCATCGAGGTCGCGGCCGATGGCGAGGTGGTCTGGCAGCTCGACTACGGTGGAAGCAAGCTGCTGGGTCGCGGCGAGTTCATCGAAGATCTTTACGCTCTGGTTCCCGACCAGGGCCGACAGCCCGAGACGGAGGAAACCCCATGACACGTTGGCTCGCACTGCTGATGCTCCCACTGTTCGGCTGCCCCGACC
>CAZVHW010000289.1:0-9570 GCA_964626835.1 uncultured Enterobacterales bacterium | reverse complement strand
TCCATCACTGGGGGCGGACGGGTCAACAAGGACGGCTACGACGACGTGGTGGTGGGCTCGCCCTGGGAAGGCACCGCCAGCTCCGACAGCTACACGGGAGCGGTCTACGTCATGCACGGGCCCGTCACGGGGGACATGTCCCTCGAGGATGCCGACGTACGCCTGATCTCCGAGAGCTACGACGACGCCGCAGGCTGGGCGCTCTCGGGGGGCATGGACACCAACAGCGATGGCTACGACGATCTGCTCATCGGCGCCAGCGACGAGTCCTCCGAGGCCTACGGGGCCGGCGCAGCCTACCTGGTGCTGGGCCCCGTGACGGACAGCGCGTCCCTGGCCACCGCCGATGGCAAGATGGCGGGCCTGCAGGACACCGCCTACACCGGCTCGGCCGTCGCCCTGATCGAGGACACCAACGGCGACGGCAACGCCGACCTGCTGATCGGGGCACCGTCCTACGACGATCTCAACTCCAACGACGGAGCGGCATACCTCTTCTTGGGCCCCACCACCGGAAGCCTGGACGTCGGACAGGCCGAGAGCGTCCTGGCTGGCTGGCACGAGGACGACCGCGCGGGGGACTGCGTGGCCAGTGCTGGAGACTCGAACGGCGACGGCTACGGCGACTTTCTGGTGGCTGCCCCCGGCAGCATGGCCCTGGACAGCGCCGACGAGGGCGTCATCTACCTGATGCTGGGGCCGGCCGATTCGGGAGAGAGCAACCTGATGACCAAGGCCGCGGTCAAGTTCGTGGGCCCCGAGGACGACTCCGGCACGTGCGCCGCAGCCGATGTCGGTGATGTCAACGCCGATGGAGACACCGACCTGCTCTTCGGCGCCTACCTGCACGACGACGTGGGGGTCAACTCGGGATCGGCGTTCGTCATCTCCGCCCCCTTCGGCGGCACCATGACCATCGAGGACGCCGACCTGCTCTTCGCGGCCGAAGACGCGGGTGACCGCCTGGGCCTGAGCGTAGCGGGCGTGGGAGACACCGACGCCGATGGCCACAACGACCTGTTGCTGGGCGCGCCCTTCAACGACACGACCGGCAGCAACGGAGGCGCGGCCTACCTGTTCCTGGGGTCCCCCTAGGTCCGCGGGAACCCACGCACCGACACAGCCCTTGAAGCGCCCCTCCTCCAAGGTCCTCTTCCTGGCCGTGGGCCTGCTGGCGGCCAGCCAGAGCGGCAACATCATCCGCCTGGGCCACGCCCCGGCCGTGGGCATCGCGGCCTGGCGGCTGGCGCTCGCCACTCTGGTGCTGGCGCCCTTCGCCTGGCGACAGCGAGCGACGCTGCGGAGCCTGGGCCGACGCGACGCCTTCCTGCTCGTGCTGGTGGGCCTGATGCTGGCAGCCCACTTCGTCAGCTGGATCGCGGCCGTGCAGCACACCACCGTCGCCAACGCCATGCTCTTCTTCGCCATCAATCCCCTGGTCACGGCCACCGCAGCGGCGCTGCTGTTCCGAGAGCGGGCCAGCCCTCGACTGCTGGCCTCCATCGGGCTGGGGTTGGCGGGCGTCGCCGTCATCGGGCGTGGCGACCTGCAGCTGGCTCCAGAGCACCTCGTCGGGGACGGGCTGTCCCTGCTGTCCGCCCTGTTCTTCAGCGCGTACTTCCTGCTGGGCAAGCACCTGCGCAAGGGCATTCCCAACACCCTGTACGTCACGGTGGTCTACGGCGTGGCCGCGCTGCCCTGCGCCATCGCCCTGCCCCTGACCGGGCACACCGTGTTCTCCTGGGACGCCCAGACCTGGCTGTGCTTCGGCCTCATGGCAGCGGTCCCCACCCTCATCGGTCATTCGGCTCTGAACCACGCGCTCGAGTGGATGGATGCGGGTAGGGTCGCCACCGCGACCCTGGTCGAGCCCCTGCTCGGGGGGCTCGTCGCAATGTGGCTGTGGTCCGAGGACCTGGGTGTGGCAGCGGGAATCGGCTACGGCTTCATCGCAGCGTCGGTCTTGGTGCTGCTGTCGGATCGGCGACCGCGGAGTCGCTGAAGCCGAACCCATCGATCCTCCGCGAGCGGATCGGCAATGGGCAGCTCGAACGGTGGGGCCTCGTGTGCCTCCACCCGGATCGCGCTCTCCTCCGGCTCGTGCTCGACGGACGACATCGGCATCATGGTGCGCCATGTATCGACAGGATGTACTTGCTTTTTGGCAGCGCCGACAGGTAGGTTCTTCGGAACATGCGTGACGCAGCACCTCTACCCCCGCTCCTTCTCGACACTTCCCCAACAACTCGGAGACCATCATGAGGCCCACCACGCTCGTTCCCCTCGCCATCCTGCTCTGCGCGGCCTGCGGCAAGAAGGAGGAGACGGGAGACCCCGAACCCGCCGACACGGACACCGACACCGACGCCGACACGGACACCGACACCGACGCCGATGCAGACGCCGACACCGACGCCGACGCCGATGCGGACGCCGACACCGACGCCGATACCGACGCCGACACGGACTTCACCCCCCAAGAGGGTAGCTGGACCCTCACCGCGGGACAGATCACCTACAACGATTGCCCCGAATGGGGCGAGGACACCGGCGAGGCGGATCCCGAGTCGACGGTCACCGTTGCGAACACCGGTGCCGGCACGTTCACCATCACCGACGATGAAGGGCTCACGCACGAATGTACTCTGACGGGCCAGGACTACAGCTGCCCCGGGCTGCTGATCGAGGAGGTCCCCATCGACGGTCTCGAGGCCACGCTCTACGTCTACGTCGGCCTCACCGGGTCCTTCTCCGATGCCACGACCACCGGCGGCGAGAGCACGGGAGAGGTCAGCTGCGAAGGCGACAACTGCGACTGGATAGAGGGTATCCCCTGCTCCATGGTCGAGGCGTTCTCCGGCACGGCGGACTAGCCCGGCCAGCCCGGCGGGGCTCGAAGCCATGGGCCTCGATCCGACCTGGCCACCGCGCTCGGCCATGACAGCACTGCTCCCGAGGGCCCTCGTCGTGCCTTTCTCCGGAGGGCGAACGACTCGTCTCGGAGCAGACGGGGCGACGCCGCGAGCCTGGTGCCAGCCATGCCGTGCCGGCACATCGCGGCGTCGCGCCGGGATGCGTCCTCGCCATTCTCAAGGTTCTCGGGCAGGACCGAAGAGCATCATGGAGGATCTCTTCCTCCGACAGCCCTCGACTCCACCCAGGAGTGGACCATGCCCCTCGCGCTGCTCGTCCTTCTGTTCTTCCTGCCGGACATGGCCCTGGCCGACGAGGGAGACGACGAAAGCTGCGTCCAGGTGGCAGCTCCGGCGAACGGCGCCCTGGCGGACGTCGCGAGGGTGCTGGACGAGAAGTGCCCCGAGCTCACACCGCTCCTAGAGGGTACCTGGAACATGAGCGGCTCGACCGCCCACTTCCGCACCGGCTCCACGGGCATCGAGGGCAGCATTCCCGGGAGCCTGGTGAACGTCTATGGCGGCCGCATCGAGGACGGCGTCATGAAGTTCTTCTGGGCGCGGGCTGACTGCAAGCGGGCCGTCTGCGAGCTGCGGGTGACCATGGACGAGGATGGATGTTTCGCTGGAGCGAGCGGCTCGTGTCACCTCGAGGACGGCAGCAGCTTCCCCGCCTGGATCTCGAAGGTGGACCAGGGGAAAGAGAGGACGGATCTGGTGGCGCAGACCGCGCTGGACAAGCTGCTGGCCCTCTGGGAGCGCTACGAGCTGGAGCCGGACGAGGAGTACTGGAAGGCGGCCATCGGACGGGGGCTGTACGAAAACGTCCAGGAGCACTTCCCCGATCTGATCCCTCGTCCCCTGCTTTACTCCTTTCTCGAGCCCGCGGATTCGTCCGAGGAGGAGTGCCGCGTGACGGCCGCGAACGGGCTCGACTACGTCCCCCAGAGCTTCGTGACCGTCCGGCGCCCCCACGAGGACTACTCCGATCTCGGCACACACGATCTCCCCAGCGTCGCCGACATCGGCGCGGAGCTGATCGACGACGTGATGATTCCCTTGTCCCGAAGGGTGTTCTGGAAGCACTTCGCCAACCTGTGGGAGGTGGACCTGCCGTACATCGAGGGCAAGAATCGCCTCAAGTACCTGCACACCGCCAGCGAGCACGAGGACAACCCCATCAAGCAGCAGGAGCTGGAGCAACAGATCCAGGCTCTTGCCTACGAGCTGGCCATCCTGCGTGCCGAGCGCCAGAAACGCCTGGATGCGCTGCGAGGGGAACCCTACACGAACCTGCGCAGCCGCCTCTCCCATTCGGTGGGGGCAAACTACGCCCAGAGAGTGTGGGGCACCGACCCCGAGACCATGTTCGGACTGTTCGGCAAGGTGACCGTCGACTTCGGTCATGGCGAGACGCGCGGCTACCTGGTGGGCAACAAGGGCGTCAACTACCTGGTGCGCCTCCCCGATCTCCGCTGTGCCATCAACCGCTACTACAACCCGAGGGACATCCGGCTCGACAACGGGCAGACCCTGAAGCAGGCCCTCGACGAGAAGCCTCTCCTGACGCGAAGGGACGAGTACCGGGCGCTCCAGAAGCAATGGGCGGAGCATGACAGGGAGACCCACGCCCAGATGAACGACCAGAGCCACGACCGCGACAGCTCCGACCCCACCTTCACGCCAGCCCGCGGCGACCGGTAGCGGCCACCTGTCCTTGAACGGCAGGAGAAAGGAGCGGTATCCTCGAACGGGCCGTCTCTCCTTCGGCCGCGAATCGAACCCTCCCCGCCCAGGTGGAGACCGGAGCCGACATGGACACCGAGCGGTACCTGCAGCAGACCCCGATCCTCGACCACCAGCATCCCTCCATTGCGGGGCTGATCGAAGCGCGGGGCTGGGCGGGGATGGAGCCCTTCGGGCGCATCGGCGCCGCCTACGACTACGTGCGCAACGAGGTCGCCTTTGGCTACAACCTGTCCGACGACATCCCCGCGTCCGCGGTGCTTCGGGATGGGTATGGGCAGTGCAACACCAAGGGCTCGCTGCTCATGGCGCTGCTGCGTGGAGTGGGCATCCCCTGCCGTTTCCATGGTTTCACGATCGACAAGGCGTTGCAGAAGGGGGCCATGACCGGAGTGGTCTATCGCTTTGCTCCCAGGAGCATCATCCACAGCTGGGTGGAGGTCCTCCACGAGGGGAGCTGGATCGACCTCGAGGGGTTCATCCTCGACCAGCCCTACCTCGACAAGCTGCGTGAGCTGTTCCCTGATGTCAGGGGGTCCTTCTGTGGCTACGGGGTCGCGATCGCCCCCTTCGAGGCCCCGCCCGTCGAGTGGAAGGGCGAGTGTACCTACATCCAGAAGGACGGCATCGACGGCGACTTCGGGATCTTCTCCTCGCCAGACGAGTTCTACGAGCGCCATGGTACGAACACGTCGGGGTTCCGCGAGCTTCTCTTCGCCCTCGTGGGCCGCCGGCTGATGAACCGCAACGTGGCAAGGGTCAGAGCGGGTATGGGCCAGGTGGTTGCCTTGGAGCAGCCATTAGGCAGGGACGGTGCCGGCTAGGACGACCACGAGAGCGAGCTGCATGGCCTCGTGTGAGACCTGCCCCCGCTGGATCTGCCGGCTAGTCGGCGGTGCCCGTGAACTCCCGTACCATGGAGCAGGGGAAGTCCTCGAGCCAGTCACAGTTGGTGCCTTCGCAGGAGGCGGAGCCCGTGGACTCGCCGCTGGTGGTGGTCGCGTTCAGGAAAGTGCCGGCCATGCTCACGTTGACGAACAGGGTGGCGTCGATGCCTTCGATGGGGATCTCCTCGACCAGCACCTCGGCGCAGCCGAAGTCCTGGCTGTGACGTACGAGAAGCCTACCCTGCCCTCGGTGAACGAGGTCGGCGATGCCCTGGTGGGGGGCCATCCGACGCAAATGGTGGCGCAGGAGGTCGTGCAAGGACAGGACGAACCACCATGCTCGGAATAGACAAACCACACCCCGTATGCCCGGAACTCGGGCGTCCGGACCGCAGGAGGCTGGCGTGGAGTTCGAGCTGACCGACGAGCAACGAATGCTGCAAGAGGAGATCCTGCGCTTCGCGCGCAAGGAGATCGTGCCCCGGGTCGAGGAACACGAAGCGAGCCAGACCTTCGACAGACAGTCGTGGTTGAAGCTCGGAGAAATGGGCGTGCTGGGGCTGCACCTGCCCGAGGAGTACGGCGGCAGCGCCGCAGACGTGCTCTCCTGCGTGCTGGTGGGCGAAGCCCTGGGTCAGGCCGGCTGCGATGGCGGGCTGACCCTGAGCTACGGTGCCCACAGCTTCCTCTGCGCCGACACCATCCTGGTGCACGGCCGGCCCGAGCAGCGCGCCCACTGGCTGCCGCGCCTGGCTAGCGGTGAAGCCATCGGCTGCATGGCGTTGACCGAGCCCGACGCCGGCTCCGACGTGGCGGCGCTTCGCACCCGCGCCACGCCCTGCGACGAGGGCTGGCGGCTGAACGGTACCAAGATGTTCATCACCAACGGCAGCATCGCCGACGTGGCGGTGGTCTACGCCAAGACCAACCCAGCCGCAGGGCACGCCGGCATCTCGGCCTTCATCGTCGAGAAGGGCACGCCGGGCTTTTCCGTGGGGCGAGACCTGCACAAGATGGGTGTCCGCACCTCGCCCACCTCCGAGCTGGTCTTCGACGACTGCGTCATCCCCAAGGAAAACCTCCTGGGTCGCGAAGGCGCGGGCTTCCCGATGGCCATGCAGACGGTCGAGTGGGACCGCAGCACCCTGTTGGCCCCCTTCCTGGGGTCCATGGCCTACCTCATCGAGCGCAGCACCCGCTACGCCCAGGAGCGCCACCAGTTCCAGCGTCCCATCGCCGCCTTCCAGGCCACCCGCCAGAAGCTGGCGGACATGAAGATATTCCTCGAGGCCGCGCGCACCCTGGTCTACCGCGTGGCCTGGTGCAAGGACCAAGGGCGCCCCCTGAACCACCTCGAGGCCGCCGTGGCCAAGCTGTTCATCGGCGACTGGTCCCTGGGCCCCACCAACGCCGCCATGATCCTGCACGGCGGCTATGGCTACTGCCACGAATACGACATCGAGCGCGTGTTCCGCGACGGGCGGCTGGCCCCCATCGGGGGAGGCACCTCCGACATCCAGAAGCTCATCATCTCCCGGCTGATGTAGGAGGGCGCCATGAACTTCGACTGGACCCCAGAGCAGAAGGACCTGCAGCAGCGTGTCGCCGCGGTGCTCGACAGCGCCACCCTGGCCGAGATCGAGTCCCTGGAGCATGCGGAACCGGGCAGCTTCGCCGGTACCACCCGCCAGCTGCTCGGTCAGCTGGCCGAAGCTGGCTACTTCGATGACGCCCACCGACGCCCCATCCTCCGCCTCGCCGCCCAAGAAGCCCTGGCGCGTGCCAGCGGTTCGCTCTTCCTGGCCGCCGAGGTCTCGGTCACCCTCTTCGGAGGATTGCTGGCCACCGCCATCGAGCCGGACGAGGCCCGCCCGCTGCTCGGGGCCCTGGGCACGGGAAAAGCCATCGGTGCCGTGGCCACCAACGACGGTCCCGGGGACGCCACAACGGTTGCCACCTGCACAGGGCACGCCGACGGCGACGGGCTCGTTGTCAGCGGACGCAAGCCCTTCGTCACCAACGGCCCCATCGCCGACTGGTTCGCGGTGGTCGTCACGATGGACGAAGGCCCCCGACAGGCCGTCTGTGTGCTCGAGGCCGCCACCGAAGGTCTGACCGTCGGCTCCCGCATCGACACCCTGGGCCACCGTGGCCTCGCCGTGGGCTCGCTGCAGCTGGACGCGGTCCGAGTCCGTCGAACCCACGTGATGGGTCCCTTCGAGGGCCCCGAGGCGCTGGCCAATCTGCGCCGCCAAGAAGACCTGCTCCTAGCCGTGGGTGCCGTGGGACTGGCCCAACGCAGCCTCCACGCAGCGCGCGCCCACGCCCGCAGCCACGAGCGCGATGGAAAACCCATCATCCGCCGCCAACAGATGGCCTTCACCCTCGCTGAGATGCTCACCCTCGTCGAGACCGCCCAGTGGATGGTGCGTCGAGCCGCCTGGCTGTGCTCGGTCGACGACCCCGAGGCAAGCACCGTCGTGCAGTGCGCCAAGGTCTTCGCGGGCGAAGCCGCGGAGAGAGTGGCCAGGTCCGGCCTGCAGGTCCTGGCGGGACAGGGCTACCGCAGCGGCAGCCCCCTCGAGCGCGCCCACCGTGAAGCCTGCCTCACGGCCCTGTCCGGCACCACCTCCGAGCGCGCCCGCATGGCCATCGCGGCCGACCTCATCGCCAGGAGCCCGGTCGAATGAGCACCGTCCTCGACAGCCGCATCGATCCCAGCGACGCTACCTACAAGGCCAACCATGCTGCCATGGAACAGCTCGTGGCCAAGCTGCGCGAAGAGCTGGACAAGGCCCGCTCACAGCGCTCCGACAGGGCCCGTGCGCGCAACGCCCAGCTGGGCAAGCTCCCCGTCCAGCAACGACTGGACGCCCTGCTCGATCCCGGCACGCCATGGCTCGAGATCGCCCCACTGGCCGCCTGGAACATGTACGACAAGAAGATCCATGGCGCAGGCACGCGGGTTGGCATCGGCGTGGTGCAGGGCCGCGAGGTGCTGGTGCACGCCAACGATCCGATGATCAAGGGCGGCACCATCTACCCCATGGGTGTCAAGAAGACGCTGCGCAGCCAGACCATCGCCATCGAAAACCGCCTGCCCATGGTCAACCTGGTGGACTCCGGGGGCGCCTACCTGCCCATGCAGTCCGAGATCTTCCCCGACGTGGACGACGGGGGGCGGGTCTTCTACAACCAGGCCTGGATGTCCAAGCTGAACATCCCCCAGATCACCGCGGTCATGGGCCTCTGCACGGCGGGCGGCGCCTACATCCCGGCCATGTCCGACCACGTGGTGCACGTCAGCGCCACGGGAGCCATCTTCCTGGCGGGCCCACCCCTGGTCAAGGCGGCCACGGGAGAAGAGGTGAACGCCGAAGAGCTGGGCGGGGCCGACCTGCACTGCCGCGAGTCCGGGGTCTCGGACTACATGGCCGACGACGACGCCCACGCCTGCAGCATCGTGCGCGACATCGTGGCCATGCTGCCCACCACCCCCAAGGCCACCATCCCACGCCGCGAACCGCGCCCGCCCCTGTACGACCCCCAGGAGATCTGGGGCGTCGTCCCCCAGAAGCTCTCCACCCACTACGACGTGCGGGAACTGCTCGCCCGCATGGTGGACGGATCGGAGTTCTTGGAGTTCAAGGCCCTGTTCGGTCCCACGCTGGTCTGCGGCTGGGCCTACCTGCACGGTCAGCAGGTGGGCATCCTGGGCAACAACGGGGTGCTCTTCCCCGACAGCGCGCTGAAGGCCACGCAGTTCGTCCAGCTCTGCGATCGCCAGGGCATCCCCCTGGTCTTTCTGCAGAACATCGCCGGCTACATGGTGGGCCGAGACTACGAGCGCGCGGGCATCGTCAAACACGGCCACAAGATGGTCAACGCCGTGGCCACCGCCACGGTGCCCAAGCTCACGGTCATCGTCGGGGCGTCGTTCGGGGCCGGCAACTATGGCATGTGCGGCCGAGCCTACTCGCCGCGCTTCCTGTGGATGTGGCCCAACGCCCAGATCGGCGTCATGG
>CAZVHW010000288.1:0-9588 GCA_964626835.1 uncultured Enterobacterales bacterium | reverse complement strand
CGACGATCTCCTGCAGGGCCTCCTCGCCGATGCTGTTGCCCACCATGGTGGTGATCAGGCTGCCGCCCGCGTGCTGGAGCAACAACCCCAGGCGCAACGTGCGCAGCATCTCGGCCATGGCCTCGTCGCCGCGGTCCTGCTCGGCATAGCGCCAGGACCGCGCCAGGCGCAGGCGGGAGAGGTGGAGAAGCTCGATGAGGGGTGGGTGCTCGTCGGTGAGCAACCACGGCTCGACCACCAGCCCCGAACAGTCCACCAGCTCGTCCATGGCCCCGAGCGCGGGCTGCAGCTCGATTGGGGAGGCCAAGTCGTCGACGGATGGCGGCCCCACGACGTCCAGGATGTTGGCGTCCACGCTGGAGCCGATGTCGTCGGGGATCGCCTCGAAGAGCGCATCGAGGTGGGCCCGCGCCTCGGGTTGGGGCGG
The DNA here is from genome assembly GCA_964626835.1 of uncultured Enterobacterales bacterium. Taxonomy (GTDB): domain Bacteria; phylum Myxococcota_A; class UBA796; order UBA796; family JAFGLY01; genus CALDOK01. The sequence goes on along the minus strand of CAZVHW010000288.1, from coordinate 9,161 downwards.
CAGTGCGGGTTCTGACTGGGCGAGCGACGGGATCCCCTCGGGCCACACCTTTGCTGCACGGTGGACGGACAGCCCCACCAGCACCGCCGCGATCGCGGCTCCCGCGAGCACGAGGCCGACGCCGACCAACAGCAGGAACCCGACGGTGAGCCTGGTTCGGGCCGAGGCAGCCATGGAACCCTCCGTGGAGGCGTGGGGTTACGCCAGCGCAAGCCAGGATACCAGTCCCGGGCCCGGAGCAGGTCACCATGGTCCACGCGACCGTTGCCGAACATGTCTACACGACCCAGGCCTTTCCATCCTGGATCGCCGCTGTGGGTGCCCTGTTCTGCATTGTGGCCGGGGTGCTCGCCGCGGTGCGCGCCCAACGAGGCGAAAAGGCCTGGTGGCCAGCCATCTTGCTGGTGCCAGCCGCGGGCGTGCTGCTGCTGGCGCTAGGCCTTCTACCTCCCTGGCTGGCCTGGCTCCACGGTCGAAATCTAGCCTTACCCGAGCTGATGGGCCCCCTCCCCGGCCGGACGTTCCCGGGCCTCGTCGGGGCAGAGGTGCTGGCCTGGATCGTCGCGACCGGCTCGCTTGGAATCGGCTCTTTGACGCGGGCAATGCAGGGCGGAACCCTAAGCCTCGAGCGACAGCTGCCGACCCTCTGTGCTGGAGCTACGGGGCTCCTGCTGGCCCTCGTCGGCCCAGCCCACGCCACCGCGCTGCTCTGGCAGGGGCCGCTGCCTCTGCTCGAAGTCGAGGGCTCGATGCGTGTCCACGTAGGCCGCGCCCTGGACCTGACCCCCGTGGTCACGGGCGCCCACGATCCCTCGACCTGCACGGTGCACCAGGCCGTCTTCGAACCCACCGAAGCTGGAGAGGTCCCGCACCGCCTGGAAGCGCACTGCGGCCTGGTAGGGGTGGAGCGGAGCGTCGCGGTCGCGGCCGGGGAGGATCGCGGCCACCAGGCACTGCCCTTGGCACCCGGTAACCGCTGGTCCTGGCGCCACGTGCGCGAGTGGCACAACCAAATGCTCTGGTTCTTTCCCGACAAGGGCAGGGTGGAAGGCCCGCGGTTGCAGCTCGAGGTGATCGGCGACACGGCGAACGGTCCGCTACTGACCTGGCACTTGCGTGAATCCACGGAGGAGGGGGAGGCCACCGAACACCAAATCTACCGCTGGGACGGATCCCTGTTCTGGCTCGATGCCGATGGTCTTCCGACCGAAACCCCCTTCCTGACCGTAGACGATCCCAGCGACGACGGAATGGCCCACGACCCCGAGGGCGAAGCCATGGTGGGCTGCTCCTTCGGCTTGTTCGCCGGCAGCGACTGCCGCTGCCTGCTGACCCCACAAGCCGAAGCCGCCCTACCCGGCCCCTCCATCTGTACACCCCAACGCACCGCGGGGGACGACGTGCGGGCCCTGGGCAGCACGATGCTGGCGCTGATCACGGTGGGCCTGGTGTGGATCGATCCCGATCAGAATCCGAGGTGGGTGTTGGTCAGCTCTGGGACGGGTTCTGGGGAGTGAAACCCCCCGCCCCGTGATAGGTGCGCTCCGTCCCAATGATCCTGACGGAGACCCCATCATGGCCCGCTACGACTCAGTGCTCGATCTGGTCGGAAACACCCCGGTTGTCCGCCTCAACAGCGTCGGTCGAAACCTCCCTTGCACCCTGTGGGGCAAGTGCGAGTTCCTCAACCCCGGCGGCTCGGTCAAGGACCGAATCGGTGCCCGCATGGTGCTCGAGGCCGAAAAATCCGGTCGCATTCGCCCCGGCGACACCCTCATCGAACCCACCTCGGGCAACACGGGCATCGGCATGTCCCTGACCGCGGCGGTGCGCGGTTTCAACATGATCATCACCATGCCGGCAAAGATGAGCATGGAGAAGCAGTGGACCATGGAGGCCCTGGGGGCCCGCATCGTGCGCACGCCGACCGAAGCCGCCTGGGACGATCCCACCAGCCACATCGAGATCGCCAAGAAGATGGAACGCGAGCTCGATCGCGCCCACATCCTCGACCAGTACAGCAACCCGGACAACCCCGACGCCCACTACGAGGGCACGGCCGAAGAGATCATCAAGGACTTCGGCGAAGACCTGCACATGGTGGTCATGAGCGTCGGCACCGGCGGGACCATCACCGGCGTGGCCCGCAAGCTCAAGGAAAAGCTCCCCCATGTCACCATCGTCGGCGCCGATCCCTACGGCTCCATCCTCGGTGGAGGCACCGAGGTGCACTCCTACCACGTCGAAGGCATCGGCTACGACTTCTTCCCCGACGTCCTGAACAACGATCTGGTGGATCGCTACGTCAAGACCTCGGACAAAGAGTCGTTCCTGATCGCGCGCAGGCTCATACGCGAAGAGGGCCTGCTGGTGGGCGGATCCTCGGGCGCGACGGTCTGGGCGGCGCTACAAGCGGCCCAAGAGCTCGAGGAGGGGCAGAACTGCCTCGTCATCCTGCCGGACTCCATTCGCAACTACATGACCAAGTTCCTCTCCCCTGAGTGGATGAGGCAGCAGGGGTTCCTGCCCGAGGAGTAGAGATGCACTTCGACACAAAGGTGGTCCGCGCCGGAATCAGCCCCGACCCGACCACCGGCGCCATCGTGCCGCCCCTGTACCAGACCGCCACCTACGTGCTCGAAGAGGTCGGCAAGGACAAGGGCTTCGACTACACGCGCTCGTCCAACCCCACGCGCTTCACCCTCGAGGCCAACCTGGCCGCCATCGAGGGCGCCAAGCACTGCGCCACCTTCGCCTCGGGCATGGCCGCCGTCGACTCGGCCATGAAGCTCTTCTCCCAGGGCGACCACGTGGTCAGCTCCGACGACGTCTACGGCGGGGTCTCGCGGCTGTTCAACCAGTTCCTGACGCGCCAGGGCTTGAGCTTCACCTACGTGGACACCTCGTTCCCAGAACGGGCCGAAGCCGCCATCCAGCCCAACACCAAGATCATCTGGATCGAGACCCCGACCAACCCCCTGCTGAAGGTCAGCGACATCCAAGCGCTCGCCGACATCGCCCATGCACACGGCGTCCTGCTGGGCGTGGACTCCACCTTCGCCACGCCGGCCCTGCTGCGGCCCCTCGAGTGGGGCGCCGACATCGTCATGCACTCCACCACCAAGTACCTCAGCGGCCACAACCAGCTGATCGGTGGTGCGCTGCTCACCAACAGCGACGATCTGCAAGCCCGCTTCCGCCACTTCCAGAAGTCCATCGGTGCCATCCCCAGCCCCCACGACTGCTGGCTCACCCTGCTGGGCGTCAAGACCCTGAGCCTGCGCATGGCGCGGCATTCCGAAAACGCCATGGCCATCGCCACCTGGCTCGAGCAGCACCCCAAGGTTGCCCGCGTCACCTACCCCGGCCTCGAGTCCCACCCGATGCACCACGTGGCAAAGAAGCAGATGTCGGCCTTCTCCGGCATGATCAGCTTCGAGCTCACCGGTGGCATCCCCGCCGGCAAGACCCTGCTCAACAGCGTCAAGCTCTGCGCCTTGGCCGAGAGCCTGGGTGCGGTCGAGACCATGATCACCCACCCGGCCACCATGACCCACGTCGAAGTGCCCCGCGAAGAACGCCTGGCCCGCGGGCTCAACGACGGTCTCTGCCGACTCAGCGTGGGCATCGAGCATGTTGGCGACATCATCGACGACCTCGAGCAGGCCCTGGACCAGGTCGAGTAGTCCCACCGAACGGGTGTGTTCATGCCCCCTGTCCGCTTTCACTCCACCAACCACCGGGACACCGACAAGAGCTTGGCCCACGCGCTGCTCATGGGCCAAGCGCGGGACAACGGGCTGTACATGCCCCGGCCCGTCCCGGCCTTCGACCGGAACGACCTGCTGCGACTGTCCCGGGTTTCCTACCCCGAGCTCGCCTACTCCGTGCTGGTCCGCTACGTCGATGACGAGTTCGGGAGGGAAGAGCTCCTGGCGATGTGCCACGACGCCTACGACTACCCCGTGCCCCTCGAACGGGTCAGTCGTCGCCGCTATGTCATGCGCCTGGACCAAGGGCCCACCGCCAGCTTCAAGGACTTCGCGGCGCGCATGATGGGCCGCATGCTCGGCCGTCTGGTCCAGCCCGGCGAGCCACCCCTGGTGATCCTCGCCGCCACCTCGGGTGACACCGGCAGCGCGGTGGCCCAGGCCTTCGCCGGGGTGGACCACATCCACACGGTGGTGCTGTTCCCGGTGGACGAAGTGAGCGACCGCCAGCGCAAACAGATGACCACCATCGGCGGCAACGTCCGCACCATCGGGGTGCAGGGCAAGTTCGACGACTGCCAGGCCATGGTCAAGCGGGCGTTTTCGGACCCGGTGCTGGCGGGCATCCGGTTGTCATCGGCCAACTCCATCAACATCGGACGCCTGTTGCCCCAGTCCGTCTACTACCTGCACGCCTACCTGCGCCTGGCCGAGGTCGCTGCGGGTGAGCGCATGGTCGTCTCGGTACCCTGCGGCAACCTCGGCAACCTCTGCGGTGGTTTGTTGGCCCACCAGGGCGGCCTGCCGGTGCAGCGCTTCGTGGTGGCCACCAACGCCAACGACGAAGTGCCCGTCTTCTTCGACACCGCCCAGTACCACAAGATCGAGCCCTCACGGGTCTGCATCTCGAACGCCATGAACGTGGGCCACCCCTCGAACCTCGCGCGACTGGTGCACCTGTACGGCGGCCACATCGACGAGTTGGGCCGGCTGCTGACCGTGCCCGACATGGACGCCATCCGCCGCGACATGTGGGCCACCTCGGTCACCGACCAACAGACCCGCGAGTGCATCGCTCGCACCTGGGCCGAGCACGGCGTCATGCTCGAACCCCACGGCGCCGTGGGCTGGGCCGGCCTGGAGCGCTTTTTCGCTGCGGGCCTGGCCGAGCCCGACGCGGTGGCCGTCAGCCTCGAGACCGCCCATCCGGCCAAGTTCCCCGACGAGATCCGCAGCCTGACCGGCGTCGAGCCGGACGTGCCGGAGAGCCTGGCCCGGATCGAGGAGCTGGCAGAGGAGTACCCCACCATCGCGGTCGACTACGAGCTGTTCCGCAGCATGCTGCAGGACTGGCACGGGGGCTGAACATGACCGTCAAGTACGTCATCCTCCTGACCGACGGCGCCGCCGACCTGCCCATCGAGCGCATGGGCGGGCTCACCCCCCTGGCCGTGGCCCGCAAGCCGAACATCGACGCCCTGGCCACCGCCGGACGCGGCGGCACCCTGGCCACGGTGCCCGCTGGAATGACCCCAGACTCGGCCGTCGCGAACCTGTCGGTGCTCGGCTACGATCCGCAGGTCTGCTACCAGGGGCGGGGCGTGCTCGAGGCCGCCAGCCTGGGGGTGGAGCTGGGCCCCGACGACATCGCCATGCGCCTGAACCTCATCGGCGTGGCCAACGACACCATCGCCGACCACAGCTCCGGTCACATCTCCACGGCCGAAGCCACCGAGCTGCTGGTCAGCCTGAACGAAGCCCTGGCAGGCGACGGCGTGGAGTTCCATCCGGGCAACAGCTACCGCCACCTCTGCGTGCTGCGGGGCGCTCGCTTCGATCCTCGGGTGGCCGACTGGCCTCCCCACGACCACGTCGGTCGCCCCCTGGCGGATGCGCGCATCACGGCGCGGGTCCCGGAAGCGGAGCCCACCGCCGCCCTGCTCAACCAGCTCACCGACGCAAGCCGGGCAGTACTGGCCGACCACCCCGTCAACCAGGCACGCATCGCCCGAGGCAAGCGACCGGCCGGCGCCACCTGGTTCTGGGCCGCGGGCCACAAGCCGGCCATGCGCACCCTGCAGGACCGCTACGGCATCACCGGCGCCATCATCTCGGCGGTGGACCTCATCCACGGTCTGGGCCGCTACGCGGGCATGACGTCGATGCACGTCGAAGGCGCCACGGGCCTGCACGACACCAACTACGAGGGCAAGGCCGCCGCCGCCCTCGAGGCGCTGGAGTCCCACGACTTGGTCTACCTGCACGTAGAGGGTCCGGACGAGAGCGGCCACGCCCGCGACCTGGGCCTGAAGATCCACAGCATCGAGAGCATCGACCGCCGCCTGTTGGCCAAGCTTCAGGCATGGGTAGCAGAGAAAGACTGGAAGGTCGTGTGGGCGGTGCTGCCCGATCACCTCACGCCGGTCGAGCGCGGCGACCACGTGGGCGAGCCGGTGCCCGTGATCATCGCCGACCCGGACAAGCCCGCGGATGGCGTGAGCTGCTACTCCGAGGTGGGGGTGGCCGGCGGTGCCCTGGGCGAGATGGTGGGGGCGGAGTTCTTGGACGAGTTGCTGTGGCGGGTGCGCTAGCGCGCGCAGGACTTGCCCGGAGGGCGCTCCGCTCCGCCGCCACAATCCGTGAAATCGCAGCAGGTGTGGCAGACGCGCTTGAGGGCGCGGAACCCGAGCAGCTGGACGTGGGGGGTCAGAAAATCGAGCCCCGCGGGCTCTCTGCGCAGCAGGTCGGTGCTCAGGTACTTCTTGTTGGAGTCGGCGAAGATCGTCGCTACCACGGCATCGCCGCCCAGCTCTTCGACGATCTCGAGCGCCCCCAGGAAGTTGGCGCCGGAAGAGATGCCCACTGCGAGCCCCAGCTCGGCAGCGAGCTTCTGGGCCATCAAGATGGCGTCGCCATCGGAGACCGAGACGACCGGGTCCAGGAAGTCCAGATCGACGATGGCGGGGATGAACTCGTCGGAGATGCCCTGGATACGGTGCTTGCCCACCTTGTGGCCGGTGCTCAGGGTGGGGGAGTTGGCCGGCTCGAGGGGGTGCGCCCGGAAGGCCGGGTACTTCTCTCGCAGGAACTTCCCGGCCCCCATGATGGTGCCGCCGGTGCCCACGCCGGCGACCATGGCGTCGGGCCGCATGCCGGCGAAGTGCAGCTGCCACCAGATCTCGGGCCCGGTGGTGTGGTAGTGCGCCGCGATGTTGGCCTCGTTCTCGAACTGCCTGGGCAGGAAGACGCTGTCGCTGTCGCTGTCGCTGGCCATCTGCTCGGCCAGCTCGATGCTGCCCACGAAGCCGCCCTGGTCACGGGTGACCGGGATGATGCGGGCATCCAGGCTCTGGATCAGGTCCACGCGTTCCCTACTCATCCAGTCGGGCATGAGGATGGTCACGTCATGCCCCAACGCTCTGCCGATCGCCGCGAACGAGATCCCCGTGTTGCCGCTGGTGGCCTCGACGATGGTGTCCCCCTGCTTGATCTCGCCCTTGCAGTAGGCGTCCTGGAGGATGTGCAGCGCCATGCGGTCCTTGATGGACCCGGTCATGTTGAGGTTTTCGGACTTGGCGTAGATGACGCGCTTCTCGCCGCGGAACAGCAGGTCGATGGCGAGCAGGGGCGTGTTGCCCACCATGTGGCGAATGCCGCCGAAGCGGCCGCGGAGCGTCGGATCGAGCTTGACAGCGCAGGTCATGGCACCCTCGAGTGGTGGCGACGGAACGGGCAAACTCCGGACCCCTAACATCGCGTCCCCGACCCACTGCGCGACATGGAATCCCTTCCAAGCTAGAATCACGAAACGATGACGACGTTCACCCTCCCCAGCCTCGCCGCCGTCCTGCTCACGGCGAGCCCCGCTCGCTCGAACGGCCAGATCAGCCACCTCTGGATCAGCGAGCGCGCCATCGAGCTGCTTCCGGACGGCGATCTCCACGACCTGATGGACGACCCGGCCCACGAGGACATGTGGCGCAACGGCTCAATGTTCCCCGACGGCGGCTACGCCATCGGCGACGCCTACGGCGAGTCGGCCCACTGGGAGACCTTCCAGCTGTCCTACACGGACTGGATCCGAACCAACTACGGCGCGCCCCCCTACGAGGGTGAAGGCGCCGAACACGTGGCCTTCCTGATGGGCATGGCCTCCCACGGCATGGCCGATCAGGTCTACGACTCCCTGTACATGCAGCGCGCCCACCAAGAAGACGAGGCCAGCGACTGGGACAACCACAGCATGGACGAAGCCACCGACGTGGCCATGGCCGGCATGGTCGGAGAGGTCGAATACGGCGAGCTCTGGGTGCCCGACGACGTGATGGCGCAAGTCTTCGCCGACTACTTGGACTACGAGGTCAGCGCCGACACCATCCGCACCGGCCAGGCCATGGTGCGCGTGGCCCCGGAGTGGGCCATCCGGGCGTCGCAGCAGGAAGACGTGCTGGCCGACTACCACGCCCAGTTCCCCTGGGCCTGCGCCCACCAGATCGACCCCCTGGTGTGGGGCAACCCGCTGGACGAGGCAGAGGTGGTGGCCAGGTACTGGCAGGAGATCTGGGGCCGACTGCAGGGTGAAGAGCTGGTGCTCGGCCAGGTGCTGGCCACCTTCCCCCCCGACGGAGGCACCGGCCACCAGGTCGAATCGGATCTCACTACCGCCCGGGTCAGCGTGGTCTTCGCCCACGGCCTGTCGGACGTGCAATCGGAGGTCTCGGCCCTCCAAGTCCTGGATCCGAACGGCGAGCCCCACTCCACCGATCTCTGGTTGTTCTACGGCGACCACAGCCACGTGCTGCACGCCATGCCCCGCATCGACTGGGCACCCCAGACCGCCTACACGGTTGCGGTCGCCGGCAATGCCACCTTCACGGCGGGCGTCGGCGACGCCCCGACCGGCGGCCAGGCCTCGAGCACCACGTTCACCACCCGGTCGGTGTGGGAGCCAAGATGCGCCGCGGGGGCCAGCCCGAGGCCGAGCGCCTGGTTCGTCACGCTGACGCTGGGTGGGCTGGTGGTGATGGCTCGACGGCGGCGAACCAACAGACGGTAGTCCGAAAAAGACAGACGTGGACAACGATTGTGACAACGACGTGAGCGTCCTGATGTTCGCCCATGGCGGCGATGTGGTCATGAGCCACACCACCTGGCAGGACAACATCGTGGCCGACAACACCGGCTACGGCACCGGCGTCAGCCAGAGCGGCGGCACCGTCGAGTACAACGACAGCTACGGGCTCTCCAACAACTTCAACTGCTCGGCATGCACCACCTCGAGCACCAACGTCGAGCAAGATCCACGCTTCACCGACAGCGCACGCCACCCCACCTTTCGCTCCCCACCCCCCGACATCGAGGCCCGCGGTGCGCCGCACCGTGAGGGCTTCGGCTCTTGGTTGCGGCCGATAGCGCGCCGATCACGTCGTGGCTGCCGATGGACGTTGGCGG
>CAZVHW010000287.1:8313-9618 GCA_964626835.1 uncultured Enterobacterales bacterium | reverse complement strand
GGGCGTCCAGCAGCTCGGGGTGGTGCAGGTGGTGCTCGGTGTAGAAGGGCACGAGGGCCGAGAGCACCGAGATGGTGGTCCAGGCCAGCAGGAACAGCACCGCCGTACGGCGGAACGCCCGCACCCGGAAGACCGACCAGATGGAGCTGCGCGTGGGCACGTCGATGACCGGGTCGTGGCCGCGGGTGGCCCACAGCATGACGATCAGCCCGGGGACCATCAGGCAGGACAGCACCACGCCGCCCGCCGCCCAGGACCAGGCATTGAACATCATGGGAAAGGCCACGCCCGCCACGATGCCACCCATCATGGACCAGCCCATGCGGGCGCCGTTGAGCTTGGTGCGCTCGTCGTAGTCGCGGGTGAGCACAGGCGTGAGCGCGCCGTAGGGCACCACGACCACTGTGTAGGCCGTGTTGTACAGCACCAGCAGCACGGCGTAGGACGCCGCCAGCGCCAGCCCCGAGCCGAAAGCGTGACCCCCGAAGCCCCACCAGATGGCGGCGAAGAGTGCCACGAAGGGCAGCGTGCCACACGCAATTCACGGCCGTCGCATGCCCATGGCGGTGCGGGTTCCATCCGAGAGCTTGCCTACCAACGGATCGGAGATGGCGTCCCAGGCCTTGCCCACGAGCAGCACCGTACCGGCAGCCGCCGGGCTCAGTCCCGCCACGTCCACCAGGAACTTGAGCAGGAAGAACATGACCGCCGTGTTCGCCAAGGCCAGGCTGGCGGCGGCCACGCCGTAGCCGTGTCGTAGCGAGAAGGGCAGGCGGTTGGGCGCTGTGTTCATGTCTGTCTCGGGTTCGGCAGGCAGCAGGGTAGCCAAGCGCGGCGGGTCGCTCCACCTAGGTCCTGGACAGGCCCTCGAGGAAGGCCATCAGGATGGCGCTGGCGTGCTGCATGGTCTCGTCCCGGCCTTGGACGTCGAACTGCTCGCGCTGGTCGAGGTCGATGAGACCGTGGAGCAGGGCCCAGGGTGACAGGTGGCAGGGTGTCGGCAGGGTGTCACGGCAATCGGCAGGGTGTCAGACACTATACGGCAGGGTGTCACGGCAGGGTGTCAGACACTAGTGAGGCAGGGTGTCAGACACTATGAGGCAGGGTGTCAAGGCAGGGTGTCAGACACTAGGAACTAAGCTTTTTTGGTAATTCTTAGTTCCTAGTGCCTGACACCCCAGCCGACACCCCAGCCCCAGCCTAGTGCCTGACACCCCAGCCCCCCCAGCCCGACGCGGCAAGTCGCCCTAGACCTCCGGTCGCCCCCGACTTGCGTCGCCTCACGGCCCTCCAAGGCGCAGCAAC
>CAZVHW010000287.1:0-8213 GCA_964626835.1 uncultured Enterobacterales bacterium | reverse complement strand
TCACGGCCCCCCACGGCGCAGCAACCCGGCCACGACCTCCGGTCGCCCCCGACTTGCGTCGCCTCACGGGCCTTCACGGCCCTCCACGGCGCAACAACCCGGCCACGACCTCCGGCCGCCTGAACCCCGACCGCGGCGCCCCCTACCTCCGCAAAATGTTCAACAACCGTTCCATGTCGTCGGGGATCGGAGACTCGAAGCGTACGTTCTTGCGGGTACCCGGGTGCAGGACTCCCAGAGCTCGGGCGTGCAGGGCCTGACGCCGGATGAGCGGCTTGCTGGTGGGGCGCCAGTCTTCGGGCAGGTAGAGCTGCTCGCCGTAGAGGGGGTGGCCCCGCTCGCTGGCTTGGAGGCGGATCTGGTTGCGGCGGCCGGTGACCAGGCGCACCTCGACCAGGGATGCTCGGGTGCCGAAGCGCTGCGCTACGCGGTAGTTCGCGCTCGCCAGGACGGCCTTGTCGGCTTCGGGGGGCGTGATTCGCTGGATACGGTGAACTGGATCCCACGCCATCCAGTCCGCCCACTCACCGTGATCGGATTCCGGCACGCCGTGGACGACCGCCAGGTAGACACGCTCGGGACGGCGCTGGCGGAACTGCCGCCTCAGATCGTTGCTGGCGGCTTGGGTGCGAGCCACCAGCACCACACCCGAGGTGTCCCGGTCGATTCGGTGGACGATCCAGCTGGCGTCGCCTCGGGCGCGCAGGTAGCGCTGCAGTCGCACCCGCAGGGAGTCGCGGGTCATGGCCTGGTGGCGGTTTGCCGTGTCGGTGAGCAACCCGGAGGGTTTGTTCACGGCGACGAGCCACTCGTCCTCGTACAGCACCTCGAGCCCCGCCTGCCTCATGCCTTCGCGCGCTTCGTGGCCTGCCTTGCCCGTGCCTGGGCGGCCCCAGTCGATGCTCACGACAGCCCCGGCTTTCATCTTCCTGCCCGCGTCACCGGGACCGCAGATGTTTCCGTCCGTGCTCACCTTGCCGGTGTCTATGGCGTCCCGTGCACGTCGGCGGCTGCCCACTTCGGGCAGCTCCACCACGAGGCGGTCCAGGCGCTCGCCCGACTGTTCTTGGGACACCACCAGCCGGTTGGCCTTGGCTCGTTTTTTCATGGGGTCACGGCTTCTGGACCGTGGTCACGGCCGTGAAGGTGGAGGTGCCGATGTACATGTCCACCAATTCGTCGTTGAGGTTGTCCGACCATCCGTCGCCGCCCAGCTGGTTCATGCCCACCAGGCCGATCGCGTAGAGCTGGCCCTGGGCCGTGAACTGGCTGCTGGGGATGGTGATGGTGTCGCCGCCGGGGGTCCCCTGCTCCCCAGAGAAGACCTGGTCCACGGTGTCCGCGGCGGGCAGGTCGTCGTAGACCACTTCACCCTCGCCATCCAAGACCACCACGAAGCAGACGTCTCGGCCCGCCGGGCAGGCGATATCGAGGGCTTCACTCGGATCGTGGTAGCTCATGATCTCGGGCTGGTTTAGCGTGGGAGGCTCGGGCGCGATCATGGCGAGGCGGTAGGTCTCGGCGCCGTCTTCGAGGTTGAACCTGTACTCGTCGCCCTGTTGGTACGCGAGGTCGGGGCTGGTCTCGCTCGCGGCCTCGTACAGTCCGTCGGTGTCGGCGGATTCCTCGAGGTCCACCGAACCGGAGTCCCACGAGAGCCGTGCGGTCACGCCCGTGATCGGCTGCTCCTCGAGGCCTTCGGTGATGTCCATCTCGGCGCCGTACAGCAGCGCTTGGACCTGCTCGGGGACCTCGATGCCGTACTCCGCCAGCTCTTCACCCTGAATGCCCAGGACCATGCCCGCCATGCCGGCGAGGGGCATGGTGGTGAGGGCCACGGAGTCCAAGCTACCCGACGCGAAGACCGACAGCGAGGTGTAGACGTTGTCGGAGTAGGACCTCCACTCCGCGCGCTCGATTCCCGCCACGCCCAGGAGGTAGAGGTGCTCACCCGCGAAGGCGGTGCCCTCGATGGTCAGCTCGCGCTGGTTCTCGTTGTCCACCAGCTCGAGCAGGGCGTCGGCCGAGTCGGGCAGGGTGTCGTAGACCTGGGTGCCTTCTTCGTCGAAGACCACCGCGACCAGGGCCTCGGCCGGCGAGGCGACCGTGACGTTGACCGGTGTCCCCGGATCCATTTCCGTGCCCATCTGGGGGGCGGTGATCTCGGTGGAGACGTATGCCAGGGCCGAAACGGACCAGGTGTTGTCGTCCATGGTGGCCACCACCTGGTACTCGCCGCGTTCCTCGAAGTACAGGCCCGGCTTGTCGGTGGACAGGCCGCCGTAGTGGCCGGGTTCGACCTCGTCGAGTGCCACCGACGTGGCGTTTGGCATGAGGATGCGCACCGTGGCCCCGCTGACGTTGGAGTTCCCTCCGGTGTCCAGGGGCTTGTAGACGTAGACGTCCACCCTGGTGACTTCGCCCTGCTCGAGCTCGAGGCCGTACTCCGCTCCCACGTCGGGGCTGTGCAGGAGGAAGACCTCGATGGCGGCCTTGTCCAGGATGGGCAGATCCTTGGCCACTTCCTTGCACCTGGAGGCCATCAGCACGGGCAGTACGAGCAGCCAGAAGGGCGAGCGCATCGTGAATCTCCTCGTTGTCTCTCGTGTGGCCTCTAGCCCGCGCGAGGATCCACCGCTCGCTCACCCGGATAAGGGAGCCCCCCATGAGCGGCTCCTCCCAGCTCGGTCCGTTCGACACCGTTGTTGGTGGTACCGCGCTCCCCGTGGCCGCCGGCGAGCGGGCTGCCTCTCTGGTGGGCCAGGCCACCAGCGACGAGAAGCTCCGGGGCCAGGTCTACACCCCGCTCGAGGTGGCTCTGGGCATGGTGCGGCGCATGGCCTGGCCTCTCCGCGGCCCGCGTCTGCTGGATCCCTCCTGCGGCGAGGGGGTCTTTCTCGAGGCGGCCCTGCGGCGACTGGCCGAGCTGGACCTCTCGCCCGCCCGCGCGATGGAGATCATCCGCGATGGCATGGTGGGTTGGGACGTGCACGCCCCCGCCCTCGCCACCTGCCGGCAGCGCCTCGAGGACCTGAGCCAGGAGCTGGGGTTTTGCGGCGCCATCCCCCAACTCGTCCTACGCGACGCCCTGGCGGACACGGGTGAGCGCTTCCACGCGGTGCTGGGCAACCCGCCCTACCTCGAGGCCAAGCGCATGCCCGCGGCCCTCAAGGCCCACGTCCGGCGGCACTGCCCTGTAGCGGCAAAGGGGGCCTTCGACCTGTACGGCGCCTTCGTCGAGCTGGCCTTGCGGGCCCTCGAGCCTGGCGGTGAGCTCTGCCTGGTCATCCCCAACCGCTTCCTGGTCACCAGCTACGCCCGCGGGCTCCGCAAGCTGCTGCTCGAGCGCACTGCCCTGCGGGTGGTCGACCTGTCCTCGAGCCGGGTTTTCGCCGATGCGGCCGTCTACCCGGTGGTCGTCCACGCGCGCACGGGCGAGGCTCCCTCCTACCTCGTGGAGGACTGGCAGCATCCCGAACGGGCGGTGGAGCTTCCGGCGGCCACCCTCTGCCGTGAGCTGGACGGCTTGCTCCCCCTGCCGCCGGCCCACCCCGGTGGTCGAAGCCTGCTGCGCCGCAGCCTGGCGGGCGCTCCCTGCCAGCCACTGCGCGAGTGCTACGACATCCGCTGGTGTGTGTCCTTCCACAAGGCCGGCCTGCGGGACCACTTCGTGTTCGAGCGACGCCCGGCCGACGCTCCCTGCGCGCGCCCGTTCCTGGGTGGCGGGCGGTTCCAGGGCAACCGCGAGGTCCAGCCCTACCGCATCGAGTGGGCCGGCTGGTGGATCGACTACGACCGCGACCGGGCACGACGCGCTGGAAACACGCTCCCGCCAGTCGAGATCCACGAAGCTCCCAAGGTCGTGGTCTGTCAGAACGCCCGCCGCGGCCGTGCGGCCCTGGACCGCGAGGGCCTGGTGCTCAAGGACACCTTCCTCTCCGTCCGCACCCGGCAACTCCAGGGCTCCGAGCAAGAAGCATCGCTCGCCTGGGTCGTGCTGGTGCTCAACTCCAGGCTGTTCCACTACCTGTACGAGCACCTCTACGGAGGCACCCGCAAAGGCGGCGGCTACCTGCACTTCCTGGCTCGTTACCTCGAACCGTTTCCCATGCCACCGCCACCGGACCTCGAGCGAGTCCTGCACGTTCACCGTGAGCTCGAACGGGGAAGCGGCGACGAAGCCGAGGCCGAGGCCCTGGTGCGCCGCGCATGGGGGGTGACCACCGAAGAACGCGCAGCGCTGGACGCGTACGACTTCCCAGCGCCTTGACCCCCCAGCGGTCCGCCCACCCGGACCGCCGTCACCTCTCACGCAGCACAGCGCCCCCAGCGGTCCGCCTACGCGGTGCGGACGTCGCTGGCCTAGCAGAAGGCGTTGCCACCCGACCAGTGGACCGGCACCACCCTGTTCGAGGAACCCGGCGTCGAGCTGTCCGGGCCGACCCTGGCGGACGCGCCGGACGTTGGCGCGAACGTTTCCTCCGAGCTTCCTCCACCACCCCCTCCGCCGCCACCAGCGGCCGAGGACGCTCCCACCCAGTGGGTGCGTCTCGACCCCAGCACGGGGAAGCCGCTCGCCTGATCGGAGCCTCTCTTGGCGCCTACATCCAGCGCATGAGGAAGTGCAACGGCGTGGTCGCAGCTGGAGGCTCCGGGTGCTGGGAGGGCAGTTCGATGGACGCCTCTTCCATGTCGGCCTCTTCGGCCTCGATGATCTCTGGCGAGGCTTCGGCTTCCAACGGCCCTCTCTCGGGCGCGCTGATCAGCTCCGAGAATGGTGGAAGAACATGGGGTGACCAGTGGACACGGGACACGGCGACCTCCGGGGTGGGGGTGGACGGACACGGCCACGACGAGCGGGTGGGAGACGACGCGGGATGCTGGACGCGGACGGGTGCCAAACCAAGACGTGGGCCTGGGCACGATGGCAGATCCCCGGTGAGACAAGCCTTGACCGCTTGCGACCTGGTGCGATGCGCGGGGAACCGTGCCCCCCGCTCCGGTATGCTCGCTCGAGATGCGTGGTCTGGCTCCCATCCCGTACGCAGCCTGGACCTTCCACGAGGAGTGCATGTCGGGCGAGCTGATCCTGGACCAGCGGCACGGGGAGTCCTGCGGTATCGACGTGCCCCTCGAGCCCAGCGACTGGGGTGAGCTCGTTCAGGCCCACCTCGTGCGCTGAGCCGGGCTCGAGTGGAGTTGTCGGGATCTAGCGCTCAGGTTGCGCCCCACGTGATCCGTTGAGCGACTTGCACAGTTTGCCCCCTTCCATCCATGCCCGTGCTCTTTGTGTCCAAGCCCGGAGTACCCGCGCGCGCCCATCGTTTCTCGGGGCGGGCGCTCATTGGTCGCGAGGAAGGCAACGACGTGCGCATCGCCGACGGATCCGTGTCGGCCCAGCACGCGCTGCTCATGGTGATGCCCGATGGCTCCGCGGTCCTCAAGGACCTGCGCAGCTCCAACGGGTGCTATTTCCGGCGCAAGCGGGTGAGGAGCGCCAGGCTCGATGACGGCGACCAGTTCTTCATGGCCGGCTTCCACCTGCGGTACCAGGCGGACCGCGACGAGATCGATCCCACCGTGACCGTCGACTGGGACATCGAGGAGGGCTCCGATTCTGCCCTGATCACCGGGCCCCTCGACCTCCACGCCCCCTCCGCGATGGGAGATCTCGCCGCACTCCAGGGACGATCGAAAGACCTGTTGGCGCTGTACGCCCTCGCCAACGCCGTCCACTCCTGCCGTGGCGAGGATGAGCTCTTCGAAGCTGTCTGCGAGCTCGTCCAGAAAGCCACGGGTGCCAACCGTGGTGCGCTGGTGGAGTACGACGCCGAGACGGGGGAGTTGGAGACCCGGCTTGCCTGGCCCGAGGGGCACGACCTCTGCCAGGGTCGGCCCTTCTCGAGGACCGTGGTGGACCGCGTGGTCAGGGATGGCCAGACCGTCCTCGTGCCGGACGTGGGCGCGAGAATCTCCCACCAGGACGGGAGTGGGTCTGCGGTCGGCAGTGGGAACACCGTGCTCTGCGCTCCCATGCGCTGCCAGACCCATTCCCTGGGCATCATCTTCGCCTCCCACGACGATCCCGCCTTTCAGTTCCGCGATCGGCACGTCCGGCTGGTGACCGCGGTCGGCATCGAGGTGGGAACCGCCCTGGAAAACCAGCGGCTGTACCAGGAACTGGAGCGCGACTTCTTCGCCACCGTCCGGGTGTTGACCCAGGCGGTCGAGGCGCGGGATGCCTACACCGGAGGACACGCCCAGCGCGTGGCACACATCAGCGTGGCCATTGCGCGCTGCATCCCCCTCTCGGTCGAGCGCGTGCGTGCGTGCGGTGCGGCTGGGAGCGTTGCTCCACGACGTGGGCAAGATCGCCGTGGTGGACCGCTGCCTGAAGGGAGAAGAAGCGTTGTCGGACGCCGACTACGCGCACGTGAAGGAGCACACCATCGCCGGAGACAAGATCCTGGCTCCGCTGCGCAAGCTGCAGCTGGTGCGGTCCATGGTCCGGCACCACCACGAGCGTTGGGATGGCGGGGGCTACCCCGACGGTCTGTGCGGGGAACAGATCCCCTTGGAGGCCCGAATCGTTGCGGTGGCGGACACCTTGGACGCCATCGCCAGCAGCCGCAGCTACCGGCCTGGCCAGTCCATCGGGGATGCATTTGCCGAGGTGATGCGCGTGGCGGGTACCCAGCTGGACCCCGGTCTGATGACGGCCTTGCGCCGCGCACGGCAGCAGGGCTTCATCCGTAGGAGCTTGTGGGGATTCGGCGAGCGGAGCACGACCGGAGCCGCCTAGATGCCGTGGGATCAGTCCCCCACCCCCAGCAGGAGGATTGCGCCCGGGGCCTCGGTCCAGCCGTAGGCGGCACCGTAGCCACTCTCGTGCTCGCCCAGGCCCTCGCCTTCCACCAGACCCTGAACCTCGCCCGTGGGGTCCAGCACCTCGAGGGCGCCCTCGGTCGGGCGCGTCGAAGTCCGCGCCACCCTCGAAGGGACCGTGAAGATGAGGGAGTGGAGGTTCATGGCCGAGGCTCCTCGTGGATCCCCACGTACAACACGCTGCGCTGCCCGAGTGGGAACCATGGCAGGTTGTCTTACCAGGGCACCATGATGCGAGGATCGTGCGTTGCCAGCAGGTCGTGTTCCTGGGCGATGGTCAGGCGATCCCGCATGGGTTGGTCGCTCCTTTGTCCCGGCGGCACCAGATCGTGATCTTCGAGCGCGCTCTGTACCTCGCGCGCCATGGCTTCGTACCCCGTCCAGGTCAGGTGGCAGTTGTCGTGGAACTGCTCCGGCCCGGGGATGCCGTGGGGTGCGATGGCGCGGGTGGCCAGGTCCAGGTCCACCAACCTGACGTGTTCCGCACCTTCCGCCGTGGCCACATCTCGGATGATCTCGTTGAACGAGGGCCGGCAGCGGCCCCTGGGGATGAGTTCCACGCTCTGCTCCAGCATCGCCAAGGCATCGTCGAAGCGGTAGCGCCGGTAGGCGCACAGGCCTCTCCAGCGCAACGCCTCCGCCTTGTTCTCGCACTGCTCGAGCTGCGCTACCGCCTGCTTGCAGTCGTTGGCTTCGTACAGCCGGATGGCCTCGAGGATGCAGGCGTCGGCGTTTCGCCTTCCCTCGTGCCCACCCTCGCTGTTCAAGAAGCCCTGCTCCAGCACGTTGCCCCAGTCGTCCCCGGCGTACCGCAGCCGCACCGGAAGCGTGGCCAGCAGCACGGGCACCCCGGCTTCTCCCGTCGTGGCCACGATCTCCTCGAGGTTGCGCCGGAACGCCGCCCGTACCGCCTCGGTGTTCGGGTCTTGCAGCATGAAGGTGGTGCGCTCCCCCACCTCTGGCTCTGGCACCAGCCACTTGGTCAGCAGCCGGTAGGCCGCCTGCTCGTGCAGGTACTCCATGACCGCACCCGGTGGCAGCGCTCCCTCGTTGTTGCAGGTGGCGATGAACATCAAGTCCGGCTGCATCTGGACGAGCTCGGCCACGAAGCCCTTGACCCGCTGGCTGCTCTGGCCGCTGGCGCCGAGGTTGACGACCTGCAGCTGCGCCTCGGGATAGCGCTCCCCCAAGCGCTGCCGCAGCCAAAACTGCATGGTGCCGGCCAACTCGGTGCCGTCGGCCTCGCCATAGGGCATGCCCCGGACGAGGGAGCCGCCGGTGGTGATGAAGCGCCAGGCATCGCCCTTGTGGGTGGGGTGGGGGAGGGG
>CAZVHW010000286.1:0-9640 GCA_964626835.1 uncultured Enterobacterales bacterium | reverse complement strand
GCGGGTCGGGTGGGCCTTCCCCCGAGAGACAGCGTGGTTTCCGGCGAAAATCGGGTGGAGCCAGGTGGTCAGGGCGAGTAGAGGCGGGCTGCGACCTTCGGATCCGCGATGCCGATGGCCGGCCGATCAGGGGTCCAGGTATCCGAGCACCTGGAGGGCCTGGGTCTGCTCGTCGGAGAGGGTGAGCGGGGAGGATTGGTGTCGCTCGACGAACGCCGTGCCCGCCTGCTCGAGCATCGCCTGGAGGTGGACCGGCTGCCGCTCGGCGACATCCTGCAGCATGGACGGATCCTGCGCGAGGTCGTACAGCTCGGCCTGGCCGCTGCCGGAGAGCATCAGCGCCCAGCCGTCATCGCGAAAGAGCTTCCAGTCGTGGGTGAAGCGTTCCCCGAACTCGGCCTGCGCCGGGTGGGCGTAGACCTTGGACAGCAGCGGTTCCTGTCGCTCCTCGCCCGACAGTGCGCCATCCAGGGTCTCTCCGAGGGCGGGCAATCCCGCCAGCCTCAGCAGCGTCCCGGTGAGGTCTTGCAGCTGCACGGGGACGTCGATCCGCTGCCCCTCGGGGAGGCGTCCGGGCGCGAGCAGCACGAGCGGGACCCTGTTGACCATCGTATGGGCTCCGTAGGAGTGCTCGAGGAGGTCGTGCTCTCCCAGGTACTCCCCATGGTCCGAGGTCACCGCGACGACGACGTCGCTGCCCTCGGCTTGCGAGAAGGCCCTCACCGCCATGCCAAGGCAGCGATCCGCGGCGGCCACCTCCGAGGCGTATGACTCCCTGGCGAGCTGGAGGAGCTCGGGAGGCATCCGGCGCTCGCCCGAGAGGTACTCGGTCAGCAGAGACCTGTCGTCGCTGGTGCGGACGAAGGGATTGAACTGCCAGATGCCTTGCTTGCTCTGGTCTACCCAGGGCTCCTTCCAGCTCGGCTCCGGTCCGGGCGCCATGGCCCTGTGCTTCTCCATCCAGGGCACCGGTGCGAACCCGTAGGGCGCATGGGCGTTCAAGAAGTTGACGAAGACGAACCGCGGGGCCTCGCTCGGTACGGCGAGCTCGAGCTCCAGGCGATCCACAAGGGAGCCGCAGCTGATCGACTCGGCCTGCGCCTCGTCGAATCCCCGCATGAGCCCGAGATCTGCGTCCAACCAGAGGTTGGCCGAGTACGAAAGTGTTCGATAGCCGGCGTCCTGGAAGCGCTCGGCGAGCGTGGGGATGCTCTCGCGCAGGCGGGTGACGGTGGCACTCTCGTCGTTGGATTCCGGCTCCCCCGCGCCCTGGGCGGCGGAGAGGTGATGGGCGCCATGTTCCCACGGAGCGAGGCCAGTGAACAGGGAGGCATGCGTCGGCCAGGTCCACGAGCCGGGGGACGTGACGTCTTCGAACAGGATGCCCTGGGTCGCCAGCACGTCGAGGTTGGGGGTGGTCGCGAGGGGCTGTCCATAGGCAGAGCAGTAGTCGGCCCGCACGGTGTCCAGCACGACGACCAGCACGCTCGGCTGGGAGGCCGCCTCGCTGCCCTGATGAGCTCCGCAGGATGACAGAGCCAGGCCAGTGAGGAAGCCCGGCGTGACGAGGTCTGACATCCCGACGGAGCGGGCACGGCGGTGGGCTGCCAACATCTGCCTGTATAGTTGCTAAGGAAGCTCGGCGCACTTCGCCGAGGCAGGGCAGGAGACTGGGCGGAGATCGGCTGGCCGTCACGTCGGGATCGCGCCGTGGAGCAGCGGGGCCAGGGCCCTTTTCCTGTCAGGGCCGCAGGTCGGTGGGGTAGACCGCCGTACCGATGCCGATCGTGGTCTTGATGACCACCCCACCCGCCATGGACTCCTTTTTTCACATCGAGACACCGGCCGTCAGGTTGGCTCGTCGGCGTGGCCCGGTCCCTTGCCGTTGACGCGGGGGACAAAAAAGGTCAGGATCTGCCGCATGACGAGCCCGATTCCCGTCCTGCTAGCGCTGCTTCCTGGCACCGCCTTCGCCGGTGACGGCGCTACGTGGTTGGCTCGGGCCGACGCCGCGGCGTCGCCAGCTGCCGACACCCACGTGATCATGCAGGTGCGGCTCACCGACTCCAAGGGCCGTGAGGCCACCCGCACCATGGAGATCTGGCAGAAAGGGGCCGACCTGCGCCTGGTCCGCCTCACCGATCCGCCCCGTCTGGCGGGTGTAGGCCTGTTGGTGGGCACCGACGACGTGGTCCACCTCTACCTGCCCTCCTACGACCGCACACGTCGGGTCATCGGCGACCAGCGCGGCGACGCCTTCATGGGCACGGACATCTCGATGGAGGACTTGGCTCGCACGTCCTTCGCAGACGAATACGGCGCCGAGCTCGTGAGTGAAGACGACCAACAGGTCGTGCTGATGCTCACCCCTCTCGACGTTCAGGCTCACAAGCACGCCAGCTCGCGCTTGACCCTGCGCACCAGCGACCAGCTCTGGACCGCCCTCGAGCACCTGAACGAGCTGGGCGAACCCCTTCGCCGCGTCACCCTGGGTGACTTCCGCGAAGTGGACGGCTACCAGTTCGCCCACGAGATGAAGGTCGAGGACCTCGAGCGCCAGCGCGTCACCGAGGCCTCCGCCACCGAAGTCGCATTCGACCGCGGGCTCGACGACGAGCTGTTCACGGTTACCAACCTCTCACGACCCTGACCCGACCCCTACGAGGAGACTCCCATGCATCGCATCCTGCCTCTGGCACTCCTGGTCCTCGCGGCCTGCGGCGAAAAGGACGACACCGCTGGCTTCGACTACTCCACCTTCGAGGCTGGCACCTTCCAGTTCACCACCAACGCCGTCAGCGACGCCTGCTACGACGGCAGCATGAGCCTGGTGTTCATGCCCGAGGGCACGGCGAACGACTGGGCCGCCACCACCGAGCTGCCCGGGTGGGCCGACCTGCCCGCTTCCTACGAGCTCGGCTTGCCCGACCCCTTCCTGTCCATGGACGTCACCGTCACCGACGGCGGCTCGGGCGTCCTGAGCCTGGACCCCACCGATCAGCCCGACCTGGTGCCCCTGGACGAAGACAACTACCCCGACTGCATGGTGCAGATGGCCATCTCGGCCACGCTGACCATCGTGGACGCTGACAACGTCCAGGGCTCGGCCACGCTGACCACCACCGGCATGTCGGAGGACGAGGACTGCCCGCAGGACTACCTCGAGGATCCCTGCGACATCACCCTCGACGTCGTCGCCGCGCGCCAGTAGCCCCCCGCGCGTGCTCAGCCTCCTGCCCCTCGTCGCCCTGGCGCTCCCCGCTGGGGCGGTGGATGCCGATGCGGGTGGGCGGGTAGGCAGCCATCTGCGCCTTGCGCTTGTCGACTGCGATCAGGAGCCCTGGGCCTGCCCGCTGCTCGACTACGGCGACACGGCCGTGCTCGGGGGTTGGGCCCGCGCTAGCGTGGGCACGAACGCTCGAGCGCGCATCGACGTGGATCTGCGCGTGCACCACGCGGTCGACGCGACCACCATCGAGGAGAGCAGCGATCCGATGGCGGTGCTAGGGGTCTCTTGGCGGGTGCACGAGGCCGTGCTGGACCTGCGCGAGCTGGGAGTGAAAGCCTTGGACCTGGAGCTTGGGGTGCAGCGTGCCCCATGGGGTGTGGCCGATGGCTTCCACGTGGTGGACCGAGTCAATCCCTGGGACCTCGAGAATCCCCTGGCGCTGGATGCCCGCTTGCCGGTGCCCATGGCCCGGGCCCTGCTGCACAAAGGGCCCGTGGGGCTCGAAGGCGTCTGGGTGCCCATCGCCTGGCCGGCGGTGCTGCCCAGGCAAGGGGTGGATCTGCTACCCGGTGCCGAGGACATGATCGGCGATGACAGCGACTTCGGGGCCACCTTCGAGGACGTCACGGTCAACGACGTCGAGGCCCGCATCGAAGCGCCGTCGCGAATCCTGGGCAACATGGGAGGCGGTGCGCGCCTGTCTTGGGCCGCGCCCTTTGGCGACCTGGCCGCGTCGTACTTTCACGGTCGCGACAGCCTGCCCCAGGCCGACGGCGAGATGGTGCTCACGGGCTTTCAGACCTCGAACCAGCGGGTGGACGTGGCCGTGCCCCTGTCCTACCCGCTCATCGATGTCGCCGGCCTCGAAGCTCGAGGCGAGCTGTTCGCAGACATCGGAGGCTGGGTGGAAGCGGCGGTGGTCTTCCCGGAGCGGACCGTGGCCAAGGCCAGCCTCACCCAGCTCGAGGCCCTCGAGACCTTGGGCACCATCGACGAGGTGCCCGATCCCCTCCCCAAGGTGGTCACCCAAGACGGCGAGCCCTACCCCACCTGGGTGGTGGGTCTGGATCGCGGCTTCGGAAGGTTGTATCTCAACCTGCAGTGGATCCACGGCTTCCCGACGGAGCGCCAGCGATCGGAGCTGGAGGACTACGCCAGCCTGGCGGCGCGCATCACCATCAGCGACACGGTGGTGCTCTCTCTGCGGGGGTTGGGTGACCTTCGCGCCCAGGGCCTGATGGCCACGGGTGACCTCGAGCTACTGCACGCAGATGCAGCCGAGGTGGTCATAGGCGCTGCCTGGGTGCAGGCCGTGGAAGGCTCCACCCTCTATGCCTTTCGTGGGGCCAGCCAGGTGCACACCGGCGTGACCTTGGCGTTCTAGTGCACGCGCCTGGAAGTCGCGAGCCACCCCGAAAAGAGCGATAGGGCCGACGCGCCGCGTAGTGGCGGGCACGCATCGCGTGCCCCTGGAAGTCCCTGGCTAGGGACTACCGGGCGGCGGCACTAGTGCGGTTGACGGTGACTCCCCAACGGGTGAACATGCGCGCGAACCGCTCCGGAGGTGAACCGTGCGCTTGCTGGCGATTGTGTTTGTTGCCGGCTGCGGAAGTTTCGGCCTCGAGCGGGGGGACGGCCTCGAGACCACCGAGACGGCCGAACCCGACGACACCCGGGACGACGATCCTCCGGTCGGGGTGTCCCTACTGGACCGGACCTGGGAATCCGACCTGGACGACGCCACGGTCATCTCGCCCCAGGGGCTGGACGCGCTGCTGGTGTTGATGGAGTCCACCTTGCTCCTCTTCCACGTGGATCGCGAAGCGGGAGCGGAGATGGACCTCGTCATCGCGCTGACCGACACGGAAGGGCACCAGGATCTCTGCCAACCGGTGTTCGAGCTGACGGGTGCGGACTGGTCCGCCAACCCTTGGCTCGAGCTGGACGTCGCGGCGCTGCCGTTGACGATCAACGGCCAGGAGGTGCTGCTGCGCAACCTGAGCTTCGAGATGAAGGTCGAGAGCTACGGCGAGGGCTTCGAGCATGGGGCGCTGCAGGCCGAGATCGATGGCCGGGAGCTGGACGAGGCCTTGGGCGACCGCCTCACGTCGAGCACGTGCGAGCTGCTCGATGCCATGGGGACGGAGTGCCACGAGTGCAACGACGGCTCACCGTCCTGTTTCGATTTGTTTTTCTCGGAGATGGCGGGCGTGGATTACGGCGGAGCCTTCGACTCGAACCCGGACGGCGTTGGGTGCGAGTAACGACTGTGGGTTCGAGACCACGACGTGGCCGCCCTGGGCCTCGTCGAAGCCATCTCCCAGCGGCGTGGGTGGGGGTGTCACGCACCGACAACCAAGATTGTCGGTTCATGGCCACGGGTATTCGAAACCGCGAACTATAGACCCAACACACCCGCCAGGAACCTCATCTCGACCACCTCGCCTTCGGTGGAGCGCGCAGCCAGGGCGGCGACGGCGTTCTGGGCTGCGTCGACGATGTTGGTGCCGGTGGCGACGAAGTGCGCCTTGCCATCGGGGCTCTTGACCTTGACTTTGTAGGCCTTGAGCACGGCGGGGGACGCGTTCGCGATGGTGGACCCGGATGCCTCGACGTCATCGGCCTCGGGGGGCAGGTCGTCGAACCCGGTGTGGACGGGCTCGGTGCCCCTGGCGGGTTTGGGCTGCGATGACGGCCCTGCCTGCTGCGCCAGGATCGCGTCTTCGTTCGGCAGCGGATCTCCCTCGCCCTTCCAGCGGGCCGGAATCCCGTGGCGTTGACGGTACGTGCGGACGTTCTGGGTGGTGGTCCCGGCCTTCTCGCCGATCACCTTGTCGGTGAGGATTCCGAGCTCTTCCAAGAAGGGCGTGAGCTTGCCCTTGCGAGGCTTGCGGGGCTTCTTGGTGGCGGGAGCCTGGGCCGGTGCAGGCGTGGGAACCGCTGCGCCTTCGCCCCTCCACCTAGCCGGGATGCCGTGCCGCAGGCGGAAGCCCCGGACGTTGCCGTAGGTGGTGCCGGCCATGTCTGCGATCTGCTGGTCGGGCACGGTGCCGAGCTGGTCGAGGTAGGGGGTGAGCTTGCCCCTGCGGGGCTTGCGGGCGCTGGCGCGCGGCTTGGACGCGGTCGGTGCCTTGTCGCGCCAACCGGCGGGGATTCCCCGGCGTTTGCGGTAGGCTCTGACGTTTTCGGAGGTGACGCCGGCCAGAGCCGCGACCTGCTTGTCGGGGACGATGCCGACCTTGTCCAGGTAGGGATCGAGCTTGGTCTTGCGGGGTTTGCGGATGGTGTAGGCTCGCTTGGGCTTGGCGGCGGGCCGTGGGGTGGGGGCGGCGTTTGGGTTGGGGGGTTTGGGGGGGGGTTTTGGGGGGGGGGGGTTGGGGGGGGGGCGGGGGGGGGGGGGGGGGCGGCGGCACCACGGCAGGCTCGGGCATGGGCTCTGCCGCTAGGTCGGGGCTGGCATCGACCACGGGTTCGACGACCGGATCTGCCTTGGCCGTGGCCTTCTTCTGCTTGGCCTTCGAGCTCTTTTTTGCCTTGGACTTGGCGCTCTTTTTTGCCTTGGGCTTGGCGGCCTTGCGCTTCTTGCCGGATTTCTTGGGTTTCGGAGCGGGATCGAGACCGGCCTCGGCCAGGATGGAGTCCTCGTTGGGCAGCGGCTCGCCTTGGCCCCGCCACCGGGCGGGGATGTCGCGGCGCTTCCGGAAGGCGCGGACGTTTTCCGGGCTGACACCAGCGATCTCTGCGATCTTCTTGTCGGGGAGGATGCCGATCTTGTCAGCGTAGGAGTCCAGCTTGGACTTACGGGGCATGGATGCTCCAAGGGTGTACGTCCACCGATCGTGGACGGAATGCTCGCCGAGCTATGTAGAATACGAATCGTTGCCGATGGCGTAAGCTAATCCAATTGTAGGACCGCGTAAAGATGGTCTGAGACGATGAACTTGCCTTGTCCACGGGGCGAGTCTTCACCGCAGGTCTAGCCACGCTTGTGTGACGCGTGATCGAATTCCGTGTTGTCACCAATCCAGCATCGCTCAGTGATCCGCGCAGCAGCGAAACCCCGTGCTGTAGTCGTGGTAGGTCCTGGCGTGGGCCGTGGTGACATACGTGCACCCGGGGCCGTTGATGCTGGCGTCTGCGTAGAAGCCGCCACGGAAGGTGCCGTCGGCGTCCACCACCCACTCGTGCAGGTTGCCGTGCATGTCGAAGGCACCCCAGGCGCTCTCGCAGTCGGCGTACCCGCCGCCGGGGGCAACGGTGCCTTCCTGCTGGTTGATGCCGGGATTGTTCATGTGCTCGGAATCCCAGATGCCGTCCGATTTGTCGAAGTAGTCGATGAGAGGATGGGAGCCGGCGTAGTCGTCGTTGCAGCTGCCTTCGGCGTGGCTGTCGCCATAGGGGTAGGTCCAGCCTTGGGGGCCCTGGTAGGCCGCGAGCCATTCGTCGCTGGTGCACAGCCGCTTGCCCGCCTCTTGGCAGGCGTCGTCGGCTTCGTCGCCCGAGATGTAGGCCTGGGGCACCGCCCCCGAGGTGACCACCGCGCGCACTCGCTCGCCAGAGCTCAGGGTGTCGTAGGGAGAGCGCTCGACCCAGGCGCCACCTTCCCATTGTTCGAGGTGGGCTTCGTAGCGGTCGATGCAGTAGCTGTCGTCCACGTCGGTCATGCCCGCCGGGCAGGGGCCTACATCGCTGTCGGCATCACTGTCGCTGTCGGTATCGGTTTCGGCATCGGTGTCGGCATCGCTGTCGCCCACGGGTCCTGTGTCGTCACCCCCAGGCGTCCAATCGGGACCATGGCGGTCCACGCCTTGGGTGCAGGCCAGCAGCAGGACGACAACGAACATGGATGAGCCTCCACGGGTCCACTGGATCACGGGGCTTTATAGTCCGCCGTGAAGTCTCCCCGGACCAGGAGCCAACCCGAGTCGGTCATGGCGACCTCGGGATCCTGGAGCTCGAGGGTGATTCCTTGCAGGGCGTCGAGATCGGTGAGGTCGCTCATGTTCAGGGGCGGTACGGCCACGCTCGGCATGAACTCGGCGCTGCGGCCCAGCAGGGGTGGCACGATGAGCCGCACCAGGGCGGCCAGATCGCCCGGGTCGAGGGCAGGGTCGAACGCCATGACCCCGACGTCCACCGCCACGTAGGCGGGCCTGGAGTCCAGCCCGATGACCACCTGCTGCTCGCCGTCCACGTCCTCGAACGAGGCGGTGCCGCCCGCCCGGCTGTTGACCGAGAAGCTGTGGGTGACGCCATCGTCCCGGTGGAAGTGCAGCCACAGCTCACCGATGGACATGTCGAACTGCACGTCCTCATGGGTGGGTGGAGAGACGACCGCCGGCAGCTGCAGGTCGATGACCAGGCTCTCCACCGGCCCCAGAGGTGGGTCCATCTGTTCGCCCATGAGCACGGCCAGTTCGGTGTTGCCGATGCTCAGGTTGCTCATCTGGCCCGAGGTCCAGACGCAGAAGAAGAGCTGGTTGACGAGATCGTCGTCCAGCATGACGGCGAAGCTGCCCCCGCTGGCGTCGGACCAGGCGGGCGTGGTCTCGCTGCTGTCGATGGAGCCTGCCCCTGACGGGAGTTCGATGGCCAGGTCCGTGCTGACGGCCGCGTCCATTTCCATGCGGATGCCGCTGGGTGTGACCTCGAGGCCGTCCAGCTCGAGGGAGAAGTCGATGGGCGGGTCACCGAACGCGAAGTCCATGGCCATGCCGGCCAGGTATTCGGGGACCAGCTCTTCGAGCGTGCTGGCGACTTGCTCCTCGAGGGAGCTGGCCACGTAGTCGGCGGCCCAGTCGGCCAGCCAGTCTTCGGCCCACGATGGGACCCACTCGACCTCCATTCCGAATCCCTGGAGGGTGGCGTCCACCGAGGTCGCGGTGGCGGTGACCTGGCCGCCCGTCGCGTAGAGCTGGACCGTCGCGTCCAGCTGCAGGCTGTCCATCCAGGCCGAGCCGTCGACCTCGAACCAGCCGATGATGTCCGCCGTGAAGTCCATCCAGACGTCGTAGAGCACGAAGGTGCCCTGGAGGTTTCCGTTACCCGGTGTCAGGTCGGCGTCGGCGCCGTTCCAACGGAACGAGGTGGGGGTGATGTCGGCGTAGTCGGTCTCGATGGTCTGGCCGACGAAGTCGCTGGCGATGGAGCTGTCGGAGAGCACCAGCTCGATGATGCCGGAAAGCTCGGACAGATCGGGCCCCAGCAGCATCCGCATGGCCCCGTCCAGGGTTGCGCCGGGACCGTGGACCGGGCCCCAGACGAAGGCACGGCCGTCCACCGCGCGCTCGCCGCCTTCGTCCTCGAGGCGTGCTCCGAGGATGTTGAGGCCTCGAGCGGGGCTCCAGGTCTTGTTGAACGCCCCTGTGGGGGTCCACGTGAAGTCCTGGTCGCTGATGGTCAGGGACTCGA
>CAZVHW010000285.1:6731-9648 GCA_964626835.1 uncultured Enterobacterales bacterium | reverse complement strand
GGGCTTGAGCGGGACGGTGGGACCTCGAGCGTTGCAGAAATGCCGAGGGTGACGGTCACCCTGGCCCTGAGCGGGACGGTGTGGGGTGTGGCGTTGCAGAAACGCCGAGGGTGACGGTCACCCTGGCCTTAAGCGGGACGTTCGGGCGCCTGGCGTTGCAGAAATGCCGAGGGTGACGGTCACCCTGGGCTTGAGCGGGACGGTGGGGGGGGCCGGGCTCGTTCACGCTTGGCGTTGGGCGGCGATGTCTCGCGTCACGAGGATCCACCCGGTGGCGAGCCAGGCGGCGCCCACCAGCAGGCCTGGTCCCACCGCCGTACCGAGGCGCTGGGCGGCCCTCACGGCAGTCAAGTGGCCTTGCTCGACGTCCAGCCCGGCCAGGCCCTCGGAGCCCAGGGCCATGACCAGCCAGAAGCAGCTGACGCCGAGGATCAAGAACGCGACCAGGGCGACCGGAGGGGGCGGCCGCGGCGAGTTCGGGAAGCGCCCTTCCCAGGCGACGGCCGCGGGCATGATCACCAGCATCATGGGCAGCACGAACTCCACGGTCGTGAGGGTGACGTTGGGAACCGTCGGATCGGCGGCGAGGTCCAGGCCCAGGTAGGTCGCTGCCAAGGCCGCGCAGTTCGCCATGGTGACGACCAGCAGGCCGGTGGCCTGGTGGGCGTAGGTTCGGCGTTGCCAGTCCCCGGTGGGCAGGGGGAGCATCCGCCAGGGCAGCGGTGGGGGCTTCGTGGAGCTCATCCGCGCCATCAGGGGTACGCACAGCGCGGTCTGGGTGACGAAGAGGAAGGAGGCCGGGAGGAGCAGGAGAGCGAAAACGAGGACGCCTTGGGGCAGCCATCCGTGGATCGTGGCGTAGAGGGGCAGCCAGGCCACCGCGGTGAGCGCCAACCCCCAGCCGATGCCGCGACCCAGGCCCTCCCGGAAGTCCGTGGCCAGCCGCGCGAGGGGTGGGAGGGCGGTGCGGACCGCAGCGGTCGAGCGGGAGAGACGGGGGAACGAGAGCTGCCAGTCCTCCCAACCGGTGCTCCGCAGGGCCAGCAGCACGGCCGTGATGACCGAGGAGGAGAGCACGGTCATACCCAGGCCCGCCCAGCTTTCCAACATGCCTGCGGGGGCCGCGATGCCCACGGGCATCCACGGCAGGAGGATGCGGAGCAGGGCCGCGGGTCCGTGGCGGATCTCGCCGGTGGCGGTCGCCGCGGTCAGCGGGGCGAGCAGCAGCACGGTGATGGCCAGCGCTCCGAACGCGCCACCCAGGGCCTGCAGGGCTGGAGGCGCGCCGTCCAGCATCGGGAGGGTCAGGGCATCGGCCCAGCGGCCGAAGATCGCCACGGGGACGAGGGCGAGAGCTGTGATGATGACGAGGTAGACGCCGTACTCGACCGCGCGCGCCGTAAAACGACCGATCGGTAGGGGTGCCGCGTCGGTTCGACCAATGGACCAGCAAGCCTGTCGTAGCCTGGCTTGGCCGGTGGCGGCGAAGACCAGCCAGAGGGCCGCGAAGAGCCGGCCTCCGACGTCCTCCGCGAACAGGCCGCGGCTGGCCACCAGCAACCCGACGCCGCCGAGCCCGATGGCCGTCCAGGCGTGGTTCGCGGTGGGTTGGGAGGGGTGGAGCATGCGCAGCATTCCCTGCGCGTGGGCCCGGGCGGCGTTCATGGTGCCTCCTCCGCGTGGAGGGTCTTCTCGACGGTGTCCAGGATGTCGGGGTCCGACAGCCCCAGCTGCCGGGCCTGTCGGACCGCTCGCTGCAGCTGATCGCGTGCCTGGTCCAGGGCGCGCTGCACGGCAGCTTCGGCGACGTCTTCCGCCACGAAGGTGCCTTGGCCCTGGCGGCGCAGCACGAGCCCGGCGGCCTCGAGATCCGCATAGGCTCGGCGCACGGTGATGAGGGAGACCATCAGCTGGGCGGCCAGTTCGCGCACGGAGGGCATCCTGGAGCCGGCGGGGAGCTGCCCCGAGCGCACCAGGGCCGAGAGCTGGTCCACGACCTGGCGGTAGAAGGGCACACCCGAGGCGGCCGAGAGCTGGAGGGGGAGGGCGCTCATCGCAGCCGCCAGACCAGCTGGGTGCCCACCAGCCAAGCCATCCAGGCTACGGCGGCGATGACCAGCGAGGGGAAGAGGAGGATGATGACGACTGCGGGGTCGCTCAGCGTTCCGAGCTGGCGAAGGTCGAGGCCGGTCACCCCGAGGGCGACGGTGGCCAAGCCATTGGTGGCGATCAGCAGGTACCCGACCAGCCAGGCACCTGTCAGGAGTGCCAGCGCCGTGGGGGTGGCTCCGCGCTCTCCGCGGCGGAGAAAGAGGACGTGGGAGGCAGCGGCTGCGATGGGTGTCAGGAGCATGCCGAAGATGGCCGGCTGCAGGCCCGACGGCGGCGCGAACCAGTGGGTGGGCGGACGGAGGGCGAGCGTGGCTACGGCCCCCGTGAGGTCGAGGACGGCGAAGACCAGGCCCAGCAGCAGCAGGCCTCGGATCGCCCGGCGCTCGATGGTCACACGGCCAACGGGGAGCAGCTGCCACGCGTTCCACCTGGGGTCGTGACTGGAGATCATGGCCCACACTGGCATGCCGAGGACCGTCATCATGACGAAGACGCGCGGGTAGGGGATCAACAGGTGCACCAGCATGCCGGGCAGGAAGTCGGCCGTGGGGTTGCCACCGCCCGTGAGGACGCCCGTGTTCAGCACCCACCCCAGGGCGGTGAGGACCAGGGCGGGGAGGCCCAGGCGGGCAAGCCAGTCGATCTGGTCGGCCCGGAGTCGAGCCTGGGGCTGCTTGGCGGGCCGCCAGGTCTGGCCACGGGACCTAGGCAGCAGGCCGACGATGCGACCGGCGACTCGCTCCCAGTCCAGCCTCTGGCTGGTCAGGACCCAGGCCATGAGCAGGGCCGTGAGCGCCAGGGCTCC
>CAZVHW010000285.1:0-6721 GCA_964626835.1 uncultured Enterobacterales bacterium | reverse complement strand
GGCTCCCAGCAGCGTGTCGCACAGCCCCACCGCAGCGCCTAGCAGCAGGCCGAGCGTGAGCGGCAGCTGAGGTAGCAGCATCGCCGGGCTGCTCTTCATGGACGCCGACATGCCCGCCAGCACGAACGGGAAGGCGAGGATGGAGGCCTGCAGTACGATCAGGAGCGCGCGCCCAGCGTCGATCGCCAGCTCCGGATGGGTGACCTCGGCGCTCATCAGGGTCCAGGCCCGCGGGATCCACGCGGAGGCCGCGCCCACCGCCACCGCAGCCAGCGCGAGACCGATGACGCATGCGACGACGGCCTCGAGGAGGGCTCGCCTGCGGGGCTGGATGGGGAGCAGGAGGCGCTCGAACTTCTGCTGTCCGTGGGTCAGGGCGGCGAACATGCCCGCGCTCACGCCTGTCAGCACCACCGGCAGCCATGCCCACTGGCCGGCATTGGGGAGCAGTAGGAGCACCAGCAGGCAGACCATGGTGACGTTGGCGCTCGCCATCGCGAGGCCGAGAGGCGGCCCCGAACCCGCCATCACCAACCTGGCGAGCCCCCTGGCGTGGGTCAGGCTCACAACGCCCTCCACCCGACCATGGCCTCTTCGAGGGTCTGGCCCTCGGGGACCAGCTCGTCGGTGGCGCCTTGGTGGAGCACCTTGCCCTGGTGGATCACCAGCAATCGGTCGGTGATGCGCTCGAGGTCCGTGAGCTGGTGGGAGCTGACGATGACCGAGCAGCGTTCGTCGCCCACGACCTCGAGCACGGTCTGCAGCAAGGCGCGGCGGCCGGCGAGGTCCAAGCCGGCGGCGGGCTCGTCCAGCACCAGCAGGCGGGGACGGTGGGCCATGGCCACCACCAGGCGGATGCGCACGGCCTCGCCCCTGGAGAGGGTGCTGACCTTGCGGGAAGGATCGAGCTGGAAGCGGTCGAGCAGGCTGTCCACCAAGGCTGCGTCCCAGGAAGGGTAGTAGCCGGACAGCACCCACAGCAGCTTGTGGATGCGGAGGTTGAACAGGGCCTGGTCGTCGGCCATGAAGCCCAGCTCGAGGCGGACCTTCTCGGGGCTCTTCCAGGGGTCCTCGCCGAAGACCCGGACCGTACCGCCGTCCGCTCGGTCGAGCCCGGGCAGCAGGCGCAGCAGGGCGGTGCCAGCCAGATCTCCAGGCAGGCCGGGGTGAGCGGGACGACGATGGCGGTGCGGGCGACGCTCGCGGGGGGCGGCCTTCGGTTCACTGTGGTACGCGGGGTGACATCACGCGAAGAGGAGCCTCTCCATGCCCGCCTCCCGTCTCGTCGTCCCCCTGTCCCTCCTGATCCTCGCGGCTGCCTGCGACCGGGGCTCGGTCCGCGAGGTCCCTGCTCCACCGCAGCCAGCCCCCGTGGCCGAGGCCGCCTTGGCGCCCGCTGCGGCGAAGGCGCCGTTGGAGCACGAGGTCTTGCTCACAGCCGGTGCGAGCGAGGAGCAGGAGCTGCCACTGCTGGTGGCGGTGCACGGGCTGGGGGGTCGCCCCGAGCGTTTTCGGCGGCTCTTCGAGGACTTGGCCGTGCCCGCCCGGGTCGTCCTTCCCCGCGCCCCCACGCCGACCGCCAGCGGTGGAGGCTCGTGGTTCGAGTACCAGCCCAACGATCCCGATCGCGAGCTCTTCGGTCAGCGGGTCCACGCGGCATCGGTGGGCGTGGTCGACCTGCTGGTCTGGGCCGAGGATCACTACCCCACGACGGGCGAGCCGGTCGTCACCGGCTTCTCCCAGGGCGGCATGGTGAGCTTCGCCGTCGCGGCGGGTTGGCCCGAGGAGGTCGGCGCGGTGGTGCCCGTGGGGGGTGACCTCGCCCTGTCCCTGGTGCCCCCTGCTTCCTCCGAGCCTGCCAGCCGGCCATCGGTCTACGCATTCCACGGCGAAGACGATCAGGTGGTACCCATCGGCCCCGTGAGCCAGGCGATCGAGGCCCTCCGTGCCGCGGGATACGACGCCACCTTGCGTCGCTATTCCGGCGCGGCCCACGGCTTCGATGACACCATGCGCGCCGACTACCACCGGCTGCTGGAAGCCTCGTTGGGCTCACCCGTACACCCGGCGGTCGCCTGTTTCCCCCGAGAGGGCCAACCGCTCACCGAGCCTGTCGAGGAGCGCGTCCCCATGGGTGACCGCGCGTTCGTGGCGCTCTCCTGCCCGCGGGACGACGGCTCGACCGTGGTCCGCGCCTGGCTCGAGGGGGGGGACTGGACCTGGGAGTCGTCCAATGTCTACGAGGAACCCGACTTCGAAAACGAGATCCTCTACCACCGCTTCGAGCACGTGGGCGCGCTGTCCTCTGGAGAGCACGTCCTGGCCCACTTCCATCACGACTGCGAGCTCGAAAACTGCGATCGGACCGACATCCTCTTCATCTCTCCCGACGGGACGGTCGCCGTCATCGTCGCCGAGACCCAGGCGGGGCGCGTGTCCATCTCCCCGTCCGGGGACCTCGAGTACCAGGAGAAGACCGCCTACAGTGCCGGCTACCACGTCGCCTCCGCGGAGTTCACCTACCGCTGGGATGGCTCGGCCTTCGAACGCCAGCCCGATCCGGTCCTGCGGGCCGAGTACGACACGTGGCCCTGCCCCGACTCCGAGGTGGTCCCGGTGGACCGATCCAACGGAGAGCCCGCTGGAGAGCCCATTCCCGTCCAGCGGGGCGGCACGATCGAGGTGCTGGACGCTGACTCCGGCCATCCCGGGGAGTTGTTCGAGTACCGGGTGGGCGAGCAGCGCTTCTGGGCCAAGGGCTGGATGCAGACCTGCGCGGGCTGATCAGATCGGGGACGACTTACCCGTCTTCTTGGCACCTCCCCGGATGGCTGCCACGAAGCGGCTCTTGAGCTGGCGCGAGACCAGGGCCCGATGCACGGATGGGAGGCGCTCCACTGCTCCCACGAAGCGATGCAGCCAGGCCATGGTGCCCGACTGCTCGTGACCCCAGAGCAGGTGGTGGATGGACCCGGTCTCTACGGCGCGCTGCACGATGCGGTCCATCGTGGACTCAGGGGTGTGGATGCGCTCCGCTCTGGCGGGGAAGGTGATGGACTTGTGCTTGTTGCAGGCTGGATGGCAGACCGTACAGCCCAGGCAGAGGGTCTCGTCCACCTTGGCCCCCATCTGCACCTTGTGGCCCGGAACCCGAGGCTTGGGCACCAGGGAGATGGCGCCGATGGGGCAGCGGCGGGCGCAGCGTCCGCAGCCGTTGCAGGTCACCTCGTCGATGGCGGCGATGCGCGAGGTGGTCTTCACCGCCTGCTTGAGCCCGAACTTGGAGATGGCGAGCAGCTGGCCGCAGTGGCAGCCGCAGCAGTGGCAGATGTAGATGGGGTTGTGCTTCACGTTGTCGGCGATCTGCACCAGGCCCCGCTCTCGCGCCTGGGCCAGGATGTCTTTCAGCTCGCTTGGTTCGGCGGCGCGGCCGAAGCCGTGGCGGATGGTGAAGTCCGCGGCGGGCTGCAGGCTGGTGCAGATCTCCACCGGGTGCTCGCAGGGATGCCCCAGGTGCTCTCCCTTGTGGCGGCAGTAGCACATGGACACCGCACCCCCGCCCGACTCGTCGATCAGCCAGCTGGCGCGTTCGTAGTCCAGCACTTCGGTGTACTGCCCTGGCTCGAGCACGTTCTCGTGGACCAGCGCTCGGCCGAGCACCGCCTCGCCCTGGCCGAAGACCGAGTCGGCGAAGGCGCGGTCCTCGAACATGTAGGCGTGCAAGGCCTTGGCCAGGGCCGGCTGGTCGATGTCGTCGCGGATGCGCATCATGGTGAACTCGAAGAAGCCCACCACGGGAGGGGCCAGCACGTAGCGGACCTTGCCTGTGTCCTCGTTTTCGAAGTCGAAGAGGAGGCCCTTGTCCGCCATGCGGTCCAGCCGCGCTCGCACCGTGTCCTTGGCTTCGCCCAGCGACGCTGCCAGGCGGCCGGCCGAGATGGGCGCCCAGGGCATGCGGGCAGCCGTGCGGGCCTCGTCCTCGGTGTAGAGCAGGCGGAGGATGTCGAAGAGCGCCTCGCGGGCGGGGGCACCGGCGGGGCCCTGGTCGAGCCGCTGTTGGAGGGCGAGGTATTCTGCCTTGACGTCGTTCAGGTGACCCATGCGCTGCTCCCGGTCGCCGTCCCCGAGGACCCGGCGTGTCGCCTATCGTGGCAGACAGCGGCGCAGCTTGCCAATCAGATCGTCCAGGCGTCCTTCACTGGCCAGGGCGTTGGGCATGGCGATGCAGAGCTCCACGCCCTCGGGGCCCACGGTGGTGGTGACGAAAGCCGGCTGACCGGGGCTTCCAGGTGGTACGAAGAAGGCTCGTTCCGCGCGGAAGCCACCCCCTGAGAGTTCGCGTAGGTCGAGCTTGCCGAGGTGGGAGAGGACCGCGGAGGTGGCGTAGCGTCCGTCGCGTTGGCACTGGCGGGCCATGCGGCGCCCCGCCCAGCCGAGCAGGGGCAGGGGGGTGGAGCGCGCGAACCCCGCCCCGAGCACCATGCTGGCTGGCGCCTTGCGCTGAATGCCATCGCGGAGCACGTAGCGCAGGGCCTCGACAGGGTCGTCGGCCCCCAGGTGGAGGTGGACGGGAAGCTGCATCCAGCCGGTGAGGTTGGCGGTGCTCTGGATGCGGGTGGCGTAGCGCCGGAGATCCACGGGGATGTCCACCCGGAAGACCTTGCCGGCTCGGGTGTCCGTGGCGAGGGCGAGGGCGAGGTTGGGAAGCGGGTTGTTGAAGACGGGGACGCGGGTGCGCTTCCAGGTCCAGCCTTGGTGGGACGGGTCCGCGGCGCCAGTGGGAGCGCAGGCATCCTGTGGCGGTGGAGCGGTGGGCTGCACCCCCAGGTCCCTGGCCAGGGACATGTCGTTCTCGGGACCCGCGCTGGCACGTGGCGGTGCCTCGCCTCGGAGGGAGGCGAAGACACCGCGAGCCAACAGCTGCATGCCGGCGCCATCCGTGGCGGCGTTGAGGCTCCGGAGCACGACGCGTGGCGGCGAGCCGTGCACCAGCAGGATCTCGAGGTTTGGGCCCTTTCCGGGGTGAATGGGTTCGCTCAAGAAGGTTGCACCCCTCGGGTCCATTCCGTCCCACGCGCTGCCGTCTACTTCGCGCACGGCCGGGAGCGGCCCATCGGCAGTCCAGCGCATGTTGCCGAGGACGCCACGGAGCCTCAGGCGGCAGCCCGGCTGGGCCTCGGCCAGGTTGGCGAGGGCAACGTCCCAGCCGCCGGGTGGCGTGGGCCAGCCCTTGCCCTCCAGCACCAGCTGGTTTGCAAATGGGGGGGCGACGTGGCGTGCCGCCAGCCAGACCCGCTCGAGTCCCGAGACCTTGCGCATGGCTCCAATCTACACCCACGGCGCCTGCCGTCGCAGGGTTGTCGCCAACCCTGCGAGATTTCCCTCAAGACTCGGGCGACGGGTCCGATGGATGAGGACGGCCGAGAGGCCGACCGAATCGACTGGCGCACCACCACCGCGGGCCCGAACCACCCGCACCCCCCTGGGAACCAGAGAGCGAACCTTCTTTCTCCGGAACCACGAGCGAACCATGGCGGTCCGATCCCGCCGACGCTCATTTCTTGTAGAGGCCACCCCAGGGAAGATTCGTCTCGAGGGCAGCGTTGCTGGGAGGCGCGCTGCCCCTTTTTTTTCTCGGAAGTCCTCATCGAGCTCGATCCGGTGGAAGACACGGGCGGTTGGCAGACCCCGCGGGCTATGCTCCCTTCTTCACTGCCTCCGGAGTGGGTTCATGGTTCGCAGACGTATCTTCCGACGTGTCTCCCTCCTACTGGGTTCCACCCTGGGTGTTGCTGCTTGCCCCGTCGCGGCGGAGTACGGCATGCCCCATGCCAGCTTCGAGCTCGACGGGGTGGTGCTGGACGAACAGTCCGGCGCTGGTGTCCTCGGCATCGAGGTCGGCTTCGGCGGAAAATCCGCCGTCTCCAGGGCCGACGGCTCGTGGTCCTTGAGCGTGGAGCAAGCCTTCGCCTGCGGCCCCGACTGCACCATCTCCGCTCGGGACATCGACGGCCCCGACAACGGCACCTACGTCGAGGAGATCACCGAGTTCACCGCCACCCAGACCTCCCAGGGCGACGAGAGCTGGGACGGGGGTGTCTGGGAAGCCCACGACATCGAGATCTCCATGAAGCCCGACGAAGTGGACTCCGGTTTTTAGCGCGCCCCAAGCGAGGACCAATCATGGCAGATGACAAGTTGAAGGCGGCCATCCAGGCCGTGATCCCCCGCATCGTACCCGCCCCGGTGCGGCGCCGCACCCGTCGCCGCCTGCTGCCGATGTACCAGCACACGGTCCGGAAGCTCCACGAACTGGGCTACCTCTTCATCGAGCTCACCCACCGCTGCAACGTGGACTGCCTGCACTGCGGCTCGGACTGCCAAGCCGGCACCGACCAGCCCGACCTGCCCTTCGACGACATCGTCCGCGTCATGCAGGAGATCAAGCAGCAGCACGACTCCCACAAGATCACCGTGGTGCTCTCGGGCGGCGAGCCCCTCTGTTACCCGCGGGTCTTCGAGCTGGGGCGCCGACTGCACGAGCTCGAGTACCCCTGGGGCATGGTGACCAACGGCTGGGGCTGGAACGACCGCGCCTTCGAGCTGGCGAAGGCCGCGCGCATGGGCTCGGTCACCGTCAGCCTGGACGGACTCGAGGCCGCGCACGACTGGCTCCGAGGTCGCGAGGGTTCCTGGCAGCGAGCCACCAACACCATCCGTC
>CAZVHW010000284.1:690-9648 GCA_964626835.1 uncultured Enterobacterales bacterium | reverse complement strand
ACATCTGATCCAGGGGGATGCCGTCGAACAGGATGCGCATGTCCTCGATGCTGTCGATGGCCACCCCCGCCATGCCCACGTCGCCGGACACCCTGGGGTGGTCGGAGTCGTAGCCACGGTGCGTGGCCAGGTCGAAGGCGATGGAGAGGCCCTTCTGGCCGGCGGCCAGGTTGCGCCTGTAGAACGCGTTGGAGTCTTCGGCCGTGGAGAAACCGGCGTACTGGCGCACGGTCCAAGGCCGGCCCACGTACATGGTGGCGTAGGGGCCGCGCACGAAGGGGGCGAAGCCCGGCCATGAATCCAGGTGCTCGAGGGGAGCCAGGTCGGCCGCGGTGTACAGCGGCTTGACCGGGATGCCTTCGGGCGTGTTCCAGGTCGACCAAGCCGGGTCGAGCCCCTGTTCGGCAGCCTGCCGCTGCCAGTCCTCGAGGCTGGCCCTGGGCGCGTCGGGGAGCGCGAGCTTGGAGAAGTCGGGGATTCGACTCATGGCTTCACCCCCAGGTCGCGCTGAAGACCCCGGAGGGCTTCCAACACGTCGCAGCCCATGAAGATGAACCCGTGCACTCCCGCGTCGCGCCAGAGCTGCTCGTGGGGACCCGGGCGACCGGCGAGCAGGACACGCTGCGCCCCAGCCTTGGCCAGCATGGGGGCCAGCGTGGGCACCAGATCGGGGTAGGCCTGGTCCGTGCCGCAGATGACCGCAGCCAAGGCACCCTGCTCCCTCACCGCCACGGTGCAGGCCTCCGCCGCAGCCCGAGCCGTGGCAAAGCCGGCGTTCCCCAGCACCTCGAAACCGGCCGCTCCCAGGAAGTTGCCGGACCACAGGGCGCGCACCCGATGCTGGGGGATGGGGCCCAGGTTGGCGAGGAACACCCGCGGACGCTGCCCGTGTTGGGCCCGGTAGGCGTCGGAAGCGTCCCTCAACTCTTCGTAGGGCTGGGCCTGGCGCAAGGCGGGGAGTGGCTCACAGCGAACCCGTGCCGTCTCGCCCCTCATCGCCTGCACCATCGCGCCCAGGGTGGCACCATTGCCGGCCACCTCGATGGCAGCCCGCGTGGCCAGACCCTGACCGGTGGCCACCGCCTCGAGCGGCTCGACCTCCACCATGGGGTGGTCGGCTCGCCATGCCGCCAGTGCACAGCCGGCAAAGTCGGCGAGGTC
This sequence comes from uncultured Enterobacterales bacterium, assembly GCA_964626835.1. Classification (GTDB taxonomy): domain Bacteria; phylum Myxococcota_A; class UBA796; order UBA796; family JAFGLY01; genus CALDOK01. Next base: position 8,487 of record CAZVHW010000284.1, on the reverse strand, counting down.
GTCGATGTCCGCAGCTTCCCGGGTGACCCTGTCCTCGGCCACGTGAGGAAACTCGCTCACTCCGGTGATCGGGTCCTTGCGCCTGGCCACGTTGCGAGCCCGGCCCAGGGCGACGACTCCGAGGCGTTCCGCCAACCAACCGCTGGTGAGAGCCTGTGCCAACCCACCCACTCCCTCGATGGCCTGCAGCTCGGCCCATCCCGCCTGCACGAGCTGGTCGGTGAGGGCCTCGACGTACCAGGAACCACCCGCCGGGTCGGCCACCGCGTGGAGGTGGCTTTCCTCGCGCAGCAGCAGCTGGGTGTTGGCTGCGATGCGGCGAGAGAAGTCGTTGGGCTGCCCGATGGCATCGTCGAAGGGCCCGGCGTGGATGCTGTCCACACCGCCAACCGCCGCCGAGAAACACTCGGTCGTGGTGCGCAGCATGTTGACCCAGGGATCGCGAGCGGTCCGATCCGACGGCGAGGTGCGGGCGTGCTGCACCATGCGCCCCGCCGCTGGCGAGCCTCCGCAGGCCGCTACGACACGAGACCAGAGCGAGCGGGCAGCCCGGAGCTTGGCGATCTCCATGAAGAGATCCGTGCGCAGGGCGAACACGAAGACAAGCTGTCCCGCCGCTCGGTCCACCGACAGCCCGTGGGCACGCATGGCACGCAGATAGGCCACGCCCGTGGCCATGGCGACGCCGAGCTCCTGCACGGCGCTGGCACCGGCGGCATGGTGGGCCAGCGTAGAGACGTGACCCGCTCGAACTCCCGGCGCCTCGACACTGCACCAGGCCGCCAGGTCGGCGAGCTCGTCCAGGCAGCGCTGAACGGAACACGGTAGCGAGCCGTCCGCCGCTAGCGCCCCGAGGGGATCCAAACCCAGGGAGCCCTTCAGGGCCGCGGGTTCCACGCCGCGCAGCCTGGCCAACGCGAACAACATGGCCGCCATGGGGAGACCCGAGCTGCCCGCGTCCAGGCTGACGGGCACCTTCGACAGATCCACGGGCTCCAACAGCTCGGCCAATTCGCCCACGCTGGCCAACATTACCCCGCCCAGGCCCGCCAAGGCGAGCGCCGCGGAGTGGTCGTGATCACGCCCTGCCCGCGCAGCGGCGTCCGCCCGAATCCAGGCGGACCGGACACCCCGCGCCAGATCGACAGCCAGTGCGCGAGCGTTCTGGCGCGGCTCGACGTAGGCGTAGTGCTGCCGGATGTCCCATCCGTTCACAGCAGCTCCCGATACCGACCCGCCCCGAGCGTAGGGCGCGAGTCCAGGGAAACCAGCCGCGTCGGGAGGAGACCCCGAGGGGCCGTAGACAGGCTGGACGGCGACACCTTCGTGGGTTCGGGTCACCAGCTTCTTGTCAAAGGGCACGCCCGCGAGAGCGGCCTCGGCGGCCCGATGCCAGTCGTCACGAGAGCGTGCGGGGAAGGAGCCCGCCAGCTTGTTGACCTTGGTCGCCATCTAGCCATCCTGGACACGGGAGGGAGTGTGCCAGTAGCCACCGGTCCCATCCACCGCAAGGGCCCAAAACACGCGCTGGATCAGCCTCTTCTGGCGTCTTCGGCCAAGGCAGCCATCGCAGCCTGGAGTCGGGCGATGCGCTGGAACCGAGAATGGGGAGACTCGAACCGACAAGACCGGACCAGAGCGTAGCTCGAACACTTGCGGGAATTGTCGTTTTTTGTCCTGAGTGTCAGTCCTGCTCCGCATGCAGGTCCAAGAGGACGCTGCAGGGATCCTCCTCGAACACCGGACAGAGGCCTTCGCTCCCCCTGGGGTCGTTCACCTGGATGGCAGCCGTACCCTCCACCTCGCCGCTGGACACGGCCCAGAACTCGGCGTTGGCCACCATGTCGGCCACGCAGTCGCCGGTCGCGCCTTCGAGAGCCACCGCTTCCATGACGCTGCCTTCCACCTGAAGGGTGGTGTCGTCCAGCTGCGTGACCGTGACGTCCATTCCCACGAAGGGCTCGCGGAAGTCCACGGAGTAGGAGGCGGGCAGCTCGTCGAGAGAAGGGATGTAGACCGGGTACTCGAAGGGGTGGGGCTCGGCCCGCCCTTCGGGCATGAACAGCGCCTCGAGGGCGCCATCCAGACAGCCGTCGTCGACCGCCGTGGTGAACATCTGGTAGTCGCCACCGCGAAGCTGCTCGAGTGACACGCGCTCCGCCTCGACCAGGGTGTCGTCGCCGTCGTTGCACGCGACCGCGAGCAACAAGGCCGCGCCGGTGCCGATTATCGTCTGGAGACCACTCAGCATGGCGGGATTGTAGTCCAGCTGTAGCGAGATACGCCAGCCGTCGACGCGGTCGGTGGGTGCGGTCGCAGGCCGAAGCCGCGGAGAAGGCTAGTTCCGCCGCCTGCGAGCGAGCCCCAGCAAGGCCACGCCCAGGGCCCACAGACCTGCACCGGTACCCGCCGCACAGCCGCAGCCGCCGGGCTTCTCGTCACCATCACCCGTGTCCTGCGTGTCACCGGAGGTGTCCTCGGGAGGCGCGGTGTCCACCGGTGGGTCCTCGACATACTTCACCTGCACGTATTCCTCGATCCATTCCATCACCGTGTCGATGCGGGTGTTGCTGCCCCAACCCGTGGTGCAAGGGAGGTCAGGGTTGTCCCAGGACCCAACCCAGGAGATGATTCCACCCAGGGCCTGCTGCCCTTCGTAGTCTACGAAGGCCGCGCCACCCGAGTCGCCCCAGCACATGTTTTGGCCTTTGTCGTAGGTGTAGATCCAGTGCTCGTCGTACTGGTAGACCGGCACCTCGACCGTACGCTTGGTGCCGGAGTCCCAGTAGTCTTCGTGGGTGACGCCATACCCCACGTAGCGCACGGTGCGCCCCGTCCAGTCGTCGTCCACCGGGGTGCGGGTGAGCTTCGCCGGCTTGACCCCCTCGAAGGGTGTGGTCAGCTCGACCAGCCCCGCATCGGCGCCGTTGATCATGCTGCTCACGTAGTCCGGGTGCTGGTAGACCGCGGCGACACGCGCCGTCCCGTCGTTGTCGCCGGCCCTGGGCGCATCGCCGATGTAGGCCATGGCGCTGGCAGTGTTGGTGACACCCACCACACAGTGAGCGGCGGTCAGCACCCAGAGGTCGTCGATGAGGGTCCCCGAGCAGGTGCCGCCCCCGATCCAGAGCATGACGACCTCGGGATACTCGCTGGTCGTCTCTCCACCCACGATGGGTGCGGCTTGCAGGACGCCGGTCAGTGCGACCATGGCGAACATCGATTGAATCATGCCGTGTCCTTGGCTGGAGTCAGCTGCCGAAGCGTTCGGTCATGTAGTCGGTGAAGTCCACCATGGAGTCCGGCCAGACATAGAGCTCGAGCCAGGCCTCGATCACCCCATCCTGGGAGATGACCACCATGTCGTGGTTGAGCGCCTCGTAGCCGCCCCACACCGTGGCTTCCTCGATGTCCACCAGGTAGGGCATGTCGTTGCCTTCAACCTGGGCTTCGACCGTCCCCGGTGCAGTCGCGTAGGCGCTGAAGCTCTCGACCGCGAAGATGGGCAGGGCCTCTGCCCAGGCAGGGTTGGACTCCAACGACGCCCAGATGTCGTTGGCCACGTCGATACAGCCCTCGCAGCGGGAGTCGAGAAAGATCAAGGCGTAGGGCGAGCCCGCCAGGTCTTCCGAACTCACGATCTGCTCGTAGCTGACCGAGGTGGGGTTGATGTCTTCCATCGAGAACGGGACTTCCTCGCGACCAATGGCGTGGGGATCCGTGTCGGCGTCAGTGTCGGCGTCCGTGTCGGCGTCTGTGTCCGTGTCCGTGTCCGTGTCCGTGTCGGTGTCCGCATCCGCGGTGTCGTCGAGGGCCGGATCGTCACCACAGGCGACGGCCAGGAGGAGTACCGGTAGCAGCGCGCGCATGTTCACCCCTATTCGAAGTACCACGAGCCCGACTCGAGATCGGAGAGCAGGATGACGACGTCGGTCTCCGTGACGGTGATGGGCAGGTAGCCCGGCCAGCAGCCACCCCCCGTGTTGGAGGTCCCGATGCCGGTGATGTCGAACTGGTTGCCGCAGTTGTTGCAGACCATCACGCTACCTTCTTGGCTATACCCGCGGCGCGCTGCGTAGCAGATATCGCAGGCATCGAAGGCCAAGTGGGGGTCGCCACCGTCGTCGAGCACGGCGAAGTACTCGATCACGGTCGTCTCGCCCTGGTACTCGAAGAACGTGGCCGTGGTGCTCAAGGAGGACAGGGCGATGCTGACGCTGTCCACGTCGCACTCGCCGTCTCCGTCTTCGTCCGAGCAACAATCCTGGCCGTCACCGGCGTAGCCATCGTCGCACTCGCAGGACGCATCGCCGTCCGCATCCACGCAGGAAGCGTTTTCGCCACAGGTGACCTCCGCGCAGGCGTCCGTGCCCTCGACAGAGTCGTCTTTCACTTCCCCGCAGGCGGAGAGAATTCCAAACGCCAGGGCGACGACCATGAACAGGTGGGTGCGGACCATCGATATCTCCTGATGATGGGTTTCGCGGGCAACATAGCACCGTGTCGAAACACCTTGTCGCAAACTTTCCGTACGGTACGCCGCAGCGCGGACAGTCGGCATGTCTTCCCACGTGCCGAGCAGGTCCAAGCCCACCATCGGCCCGCCCCTCCCACGACTACGACTCGACGAGCCTGGCAAGGGCGTAGCGGTCGACCTTGGCGTTGTGGCGGGGATCAACGGGCACGCGGTCCACCCGGCGCACGTCTGCGATGCCCGTGCGTTGGACCAGCTGTTCGCGCCAGTCGTCGGGCACTGGGACCTCGAACGGCTCCACCAGCAGCACGGGCCGACCATCCAGGCAGCCCATGCCCGCCCGGCACAGCCAGGGCTGGCTCTCTGCGATGGCCTCGACCACCAGGGGCCAGTGCCCGCCGCAGTCCTCCCCCACCCTACCGAGCAGCCAGACGCGGCCCCGAGCGTCCTTGCGCGCCACGTCTCCCGTGCGGTGCCAGACCCTGCCGCCACGTCGGACCTTGTGGGTCGCATCGGCCTCGGAATCTTCGAAGTAGGAGTCGTTGACGTGGGCTCCGGAGACCACCACTTCCCCAGCCTCGCCCAGCGCGACCGGCTGCGCAGTTCCGGGGTCCCACAGCTCCAGATCCAAGCCTTGCACGGGCAGCCCCACGCAGGATCCGAGCCCCGCACCGTCCCCGCCCAGGGCCAGGATCTCCCGGGCCTCCATCACCGCCATGGGCTCGGCCTCGGTGGACCCGTAGGTCACAAGCACGCGAGCCTGGGGTGCGACCGCCAGCAGCTGCTCGAGCAGGCGGCTGGGTACCCTGCCCCCGCCGACGACGAGCTTGCGCAGCTGGGGCAAGGTCTCCCCACGGGCCAAGAGGAAACGGGCCAAGGGTGAGAAGAAGGCCGGGGAGCCGCTGGTGATGGTGACCTTCCAGTCCTTCATCTGCCGAGCGATGCGCTCGGGATCGGCCGCGCCAGGGTGCGCCAGGTCGGCATCCGCGAGCACGCAGCTGGCCCCGGTGGAGAGGGAGTTCAGCAGAAACACGGGCAGCGTGGCCAGGTCGACGTCGTCCGGCCCCATGCCCATGTGCGCGCTCAGGGCCCGCCGCTGGGCTTCCAGAAAGGTGTGAGTGCGGGCCATGGCCCGGGGCCTGCCGCTGGTTCCCGTGGTGAAGGTGACCAGCGCGGGCACCTCGGGATCCTCGGGCTCCATGGGTTCCCCGCGCAGGCTTCCGAGCCGGCGGTGCGGCAGGGGCACGAAGGCGGTGGAGACGTAGAGCTCGAGGCCACGCAGTTCGGGAACGAGCAAGCGCAGCAGCTGTGCCTTGGGGCTGCCCAGGAAGCCGTGCAGCCCCAGGCTGCCCAGGGTCTTGCGCAGCAGGTCCCGGGGTGCGGAAGGGTCCACCAACACCGCGGTACAGCCGGCCCGAAACACCCCCAGCAAGGCCACGTACAGTGGGATGCCCATGGGGGCTAGCACCAAGAGGCGGGCGCCGGAAGGTACGCCCTGCTCCCGCAACCCTCCGGCCAGCGTGGCGGTTCGTTCGTTCAGCTCGCCGAAGGTGATGCGCGCGCCGCCCGGCTCCACCACCGCCAGCTTGTCGGGGTGATTCCCGGCAAGCTCGACCAGGCGGTGCACCACGTTGCGATCAGGCACGGTTGGACCCGGTGGCCAGGGATCGGGCGAGCAGTGTATAGCGGCGCACGACCTGTCCCCCACTGGCGGCCATGAAGCTGGACAGGGCTTCGGCCCACATCAGGGCGTGGATCATGCCACCCGACATGCCCAGCTCCGCAGCAACCCGGTGGGCACGCACCACGAGCGCTTGAGCCAGCCCCCGCCCACGGGCGTCGGGGTGCACCGCCAGGGTCTTGTAGATCGCCGCGCGGCCGTCCTTCGCTTCGGGCCCCGGGTAGGTCAAGAAGAATCCCACCGGCTCGCCGCCAGGCCCCTCGGCGATGCAGACCTGGCGAGGGTCCATCAGGCGGTGGTAGGGCTCGTAGATGGTTCGGAACGCGGGCCACGGAAGCGGAACGAAGCCGTAGGCCTCGGCGAAGACCGCATGGGAGAGCTTCCAAAAGATGCGCAGTTCGTCCGCCAACACCTCGGGACGCAGGTCTCGCAGGGTGAACCCGGCTGACGCGGCCCGCGCTTCGGCGCCCGGGTAGCGCTCGAGCGTGACTCGATGGGAGACGAGCACGGACTCGTACGGCGCCTCGGGCGTGTACCCGGCCTCGAGCCAGGGCTCGACCGACGCGACGGGTTCGCCCAGGAAGGTTGGATAGTCGTGGGGCCCCAGGCTGGCCCGGTAGGGGAACCACGTGCAGACCTCCATGGGCCCCAGCGCCCGGGAGCAGCCGCGGCCCAGCAGCCAGGCTTCCCCCGCGGTGATGGCAGCGGAGAAGGCCGCGGGGTCGCCGATGGGCTGGGAGAGCGTGCCGCCCGGGGCCAAGCCTGGATGGGCCGCGGCCAGGATCTCTGCGCCACCCACCCGCACGAGCTTCACGGGTGCCAGGGATCGGTACAGGCCGAGGCGGGTTTGTTCCAAGGGGCCCGCCTAGACCAAGAACCACGCCACGAGGGCGATGACCAACGAAGCCACCAGCCGGCGACCCACCAGCCGGGTCTTGGACAGCGCCAGGAACAGCACCAAGCCCGCCAGCCCCCCAGCGGTGAGGGCGGCCACCGGTACCTCGCGCCCGAGCAGCAGGGGTACCGCGGTGGGTACGACCGCACCCACGATGGAGGCTGGCAGCAGCAGCCAGCGCCAAGGACGGACCGCCAGGTACAGCGCAATGGCGGCGTTGGCGGACACGGTGACCAGGAAGGGCAGGAAGAGGGCAGGGTCGTCCGTGTGGGCGAACAGCAGCACCACCAGCATGGACCCCACCGACGAGGGAAAGACATCGGTGAGATCGGTCTCGACACCGGCCGGCCGTGCCAGGGCGTACAGCGCGTAGAGGAGCAGCAGGGGCAACAGCCATGGCCAGCCCCCCAGGGCGTAGGCCAGGGTACCCAGGACGAAGGTGAGCAAGGCCGCGGCGGGTTGCAGCCGCGCCCGCTCGTACGTGACCAGGATGACGCCCACCGAGATCAACATGCCCAGCAGCCAGGCGGACAGCTCCTCGAGGCCCAGGCGCAGGGTGCGGTCCATGACGAGCCACGCGGCGTAGGGGATGAACAGGTTGTCGCTGCCTCGCACCGACACGGCCTCGACCGCGCTCGTGAGCAACGCTGCCACCAGGCTGACGAGCAGGAGGTCCGGCCAGCCAGGGCGCCCCGCCAGGGCAAGCCCCCCCAGCACGATGCAGAAGGCCAACCCGAAGAAGGTGCC
>CAZVHW010000284.1:0-680 GCA_964626835.1 uncultured Enterobacterales bacterium | reverse complement strand
ACCGTCCAGCACCACGAAGGTGGCCTCACCCCTCGCCTTGCCCACCAAGGCCGCGCCGGTGTCCGCGATGGCCATGATGGCGATTGGGATAGAAAACAGTGCCTTGTCGCCCCCGGACAACAACCAGATACCAAGCACCGCCACCGGGTAGAAGTAGGCTCCGCTCGTGCGCCGGCTGACCCCGTGGATGGACATGAGCAGGCCGGTCTTCTTGCCCCCCCCCAGGATGACGAGGAAGGTCACGGTCAGCAGCGCCACCGACCAGCTCGAGCTCAGCAACCAGGGAAAGCTCAGCACGATGAAGCCCGAGCCGATGTGCGACAGCTTCCGAGTGATCTCGTTGGGCAGGCGGAAGACCCGGAAGAGCACCTCGTTGGCGACCAGCAGCACGAAGATGCCGACGCCGACCATCAGCGCGCCGCGCAGGTCGACCAACAGGGCGTCGAGGACAGTCTGCAACATGCGTATGGATCCGCTATCCTTGGCTTCCGTAGAAGCTACCAGCATATCGCGCTCCGGAGGTGGCCATGGTCGGCCGGGCCCTCGCCCTCGCATCCACGCTGGCGCTGCTGACACTGGCGGCCTGCAAGCGCGACGACGACATCAGCCCCATCGATGACACCGTCGAAGACGCCGCGGTCGTCCTTCCCACCCTCGAGATCACCACTCCCACGCGAGCC
>CAZVHW010000283.1:8932-9659 GCA_964626835.1 uncultured Enterobacterales bacterium | reverse complement strand
AGGAACGAGGGGGAGGGACAGATGGAACCTGGCTCCCTGTCCCGGAACGTTCTCGGCGCGGATGGTCCCCCCCATGCGCTGCACGATCTGCTGGCAGATGGCGAGCCCGAGCCCGATCCCCGGGATGGTTGTCCGTCGAGAGCCTGGGGCCGCGCTCGAAGCGGTCGAACACGCGGGGCAGGGTGTCCGGATCGATGCCGGGGCCGCTGTCGCTCACCGTAGCGACCAGGCACTGGGCCACTTGCCGGACCTCCACCCGAACCCAGCCCTGCTCGGTGAACTTGATGGCGTTGTCCAGCAGGTTGGCCAGAAGCTGGACCACGCGCCCCCGGTCCCCTCGGACGCATTCCGGGAGATCCGAGGCCAGCTGAAGACCCAGGCGAAGGCCCTTGACGTCGGCCACGGGCTGGAAGTCCGCGAGCACGTCGATGATGGTTGCCGACAAGAGAAAGGGCTGATCCTCGAGGGACAGCTCTCCGGCCTCGATCCGCGTGAGATCGAGCAGATCGTCCACCAGCCGAGCCAAGCGACCGGCGGCGGCGTCGAGCCCATCGACCTGTCGCTGCTGCTCGGCGTCGAGGGGGCTGGTTCTAAGTAGGGCGGACAGCCCGTAGATGGCGTTCAAGGGCGTGCGGAGTTCGTGGCTGACCGTGCCCAAGAACTCCGTCTTCGCATGGCTGGCGGCTTCGGCCAGCTCGGCGATATCCATAACCTTAGGTGGGTTTTC
>CAZVHW010000283.1:0-8922 GCA_964626835.1 uncultured Enterobacterales bacterium | reverse complement strand
GGCTCGCATCAGCTCCTGGTTCTGTCGGTCACGCTCCTGCAAGCTCTCGAACATGTCCTGCTGAAGCATCTGCAGGGCGCCGTAGACGGGCCAGTACGGGTTGACGACCGTGACGTCGTCGGGGATCCCGACGCTGCCATGGAGGTAGGTCTCGTCCCAGCTCACCCGACCCACGAACTCGTAGAGTCGCTCGCGGGCCAGGCGGTGCTCGCGGAGAGCGCGGTGTTGCCTGCGGGCCAGCGCCTCGAGATCTTCGCGGCTCTCGGGCACCACCAGTTCGCCCTGACGAAGGAGGTGCCGAGTCCGCGCCTGGTCGAGCAACAGCAGGGCATCCTCGCGGCTGCGCACCACCGGGCGCTTGTCCAGCTGCCTACGGCCGAGGGTCACCAGGTCCTCGACGCACGGGGGTTCGGGCGGGTGGCAGATAGACACGAGGTGCGTGAATCGCGCGCGGCGGATGCGGAGGAAGTCGCGGTGTAGCTGCCGCGCCGCCTCGTCTTCGGCCTCGAGGTCACGCAGGTCGTACACCACCGCCAGCTCCGGCACGCCCACGTCCTGGAAAACGCGGTCCTCCAAGGCCAACCGCTCGGTCATGCTGACCTTGGAGAAGCGTCCCTTGGCGGTCACCAACAGGACGTCTTCGTCCACGAAGGCCACGCGGACGAAGGCCATCCCGTCGGGATCGCTCCAGTCCCAGTCCTGGGGCCGAACGACGCGGCGCTCTCGCCCGCCGACAAGCTCGTGTGCCACCACTTCGGAGTTGCGAATGAGGAAGGTGGCCAACACGGCAGGTGCGAGGCTGGGATCGGGCGGGGGGGCGGGTTGGACGGGAGCACCGGACCGCTGCGCCCGCGCGTCTTCCTGGGAGAGCTCTTCGAGGAAGGCCAGCGCCTGGTCTCGACTGCGAAAGGGCTTGGCCGCCAACCGAGGCAGGGCCACGTTGAGCAACACGGCCACGCTGCGCGCCACGAAACCCAACCCGTAGAAGGCCACCGCTCCCAGCGACGGGCGCAACACCACTTCGCGAAGCATCACCTTGCGGGTGGCGTTCGATGATCCCTTGTACGCGCTGTAGTCCGCACACAGGTAGAGCTTGGCGCCGGGCGCTCGTTCCTCGAGGGCATCGAGCAGACGCACGAAGACCTTCACCAGTCCCCGCCCCGTCTGGTCGTCGGCGTAGCCACGCTCTCGCACCATGTAGATGGAGCCCTCGTGGTGCCAGATCTCGACCGAGTAGCGCCCGTCTTCCGCAAAGTAGGAGAGCTGCTCGTCAGCCAGCCCCAGGCCGCTCGGATCGACTGACGGTGTGCTCATACGCCCCGTTCCTGGCTCGGACACTGACTCGTAACTCATCGGCGCGTGAAGCAGAATCGTACGAACGCCGCGGTCACCACGTCGCGTCCAGCTCGAGCTGGGCTTCCTGCACGCGCGTCCCGAAGCTGGAGGCGGGCGAGACCGTGTCCTCGTAGTGGTCGCCATCGTCGGTGAGCAGGCTGATGCTGGTGTTGAAGTCCGGCTCGGGCACGATGTAGCTCAGGTAGTTGTCCGCCATGCCCAGCACCGCCCGGTACTCGGTGTCCAGCAGATCGAGCAGGGGCGGTGTCGAGGCGTCGTAGCTGAGGGCATAGGGCCAAGCGTGAACGTCCAGGCAGTCGCAGGCGTCCACGGCGTCCGTGTCCGTGCACTGCTCCCACTCCAGTCCATCGCAGTCGTGATCGTGCTGGGGAAAGTAGATGCCCTGGTCGCCACGGGCGGAGGGGTCGTCCACCTCGGCCAGCCACCGAGCGTCTCCCTCGGGAAACCCCCAGGCGATCTCGGGAAACAGCTCTCCCGGTACCCCGACCAGGCCGATGTCGCCGATCGTGGCTCTGAAGGTCCGCGTCGCCACGCAGCCGAGATCCTCTTCCGCCTCGGGGCAGAGTTCGGGATCCTCCACCACGTTTTCGAGGTCCACGTCGAAGATGCCCAGAGGTCCCAGCAGCTGATAGGCCAGGTTCTCGATGGGTACGTAGAAGGTCGTCCACTCGATGCGGAGCGGATCGAGGGACATGGGTTGGGCGGCAGCGAGCAGATCCTCGGCGGCTTCGGCCACGTGCCAGCCGTGGGAGCGGGTGAAGTCCCAGGTCTCGTCCTCGGGCCACTCGGGAACCGGCAGGCCATCCTCGTCCGTGCGGGTGCTGCCTTCGTCCTCACCGTAGCACTGGGAATCGTCGGGATCGGCCACGGCGTCGCCGTCGCAGACCTGGTAGACGTGCTCCCCGTCTTCGTCCACCAGGGGAACGTCCCCTCCTCCCGCGCTCTGCATGCCACCCAGGCACTCGGGAACGTGGATCGCGACGCCGCCGTAGCGTTCCTCGAGGATGTCTCGGGTGACGCCCACCCAGTCGCTCGAGATCAGGTTGTTGCCGTCACCCCAGACCTCGGGATGGCCCGACCAGGAGGTGAGGGTGAACACGGCCTCGCCACTCGAGCCCAGACCCTGCAACACCAGGAGTTGGTCCGAGACGACCACCGGGTCCCGGATGTCGTTCACCAGGCCGTGCATCTTGGCGGTGGGGTTGCGCCCACCAAAGGAAGCCCCGTTGAAGTAGGGATCGCGGTCACGCATCAGGCCCGCGGCAACGCTCAGCTCCACGGGCTCCATCGCCTCGGCAGCCAAACGCACGGCGTTTTCGATCGCCTGGGTGACCCGCTCCTGGTAGTCCGGATCCCTACCAGAGACCGGATTGGCGAAGTCTTCCGGGTTGCCCCACAGGCCCATGGTGTCGGGCCCTTGGTGGTTGTGGGTAGCGGTGACCACCAGCCGATCGCGGGCGAAGCCGTCCTGATGCAGCTCCATGGCAGCCGGCTCGACCCTGGCGTGGGACAGGCCCACGAAGTCCGTGCTGACCAGGCCGAGGTACTCGCCGTCCAGGGCCAACACCACCGCCCGCACCCAGACGGGATCGTGCACGCCGTTGGCAGGACGCATGGGACCGTACCCGGCGATGAAGACGGCATCGAACCACCCATCTCCGTCCACGTCGTCGAAGGGCTCGTCACAGCCTTCCCCGCTGGCGGCCGGATCGTCCAGGCAGCCGTCGAAGGTGCCATCGTCGTTCAGATCGGTGAAGGTCTCCACCACATCCGGCGTGAGATCGATGGCCGCGGCGCCCGCGTAGACCTGTCCGTCTTCGACGAGGGGCATGCCCAGGTGGGTTTGAATGGAAGGGTCGGGCTCGCAACCGAAGGTACCGATGGCGAGGAGCGCAAACGGGGAAAGGCGCATGAGGCCTCATGGGGGGGGCGAGTCGACGGGTGCACCTGTGAGTAGAGGCTCCGAGCGAGCGGGTCAAGATCTCCGCTTCCCCTCCGTTCACCTCGGGGTTCCAGGGTGCAGGCAGTTCGGGTTCCCAACCGCCCTGCGGAGGTGCGTCGAGACATGGTGCCCGTGGAGTTGGCTTCCGGCGAGATGCTCATGGGGCGCTGCACGCTCCCACGTCGCTCCGCTCCACTCCGCTCGCCGAGAGGCCGTAGGTGTCCGCCCACGCGGACCAGCGCCACCACTCCGCTCGCCGAGAGCCCGCAGGTGTCCGCCCATGCGGACCGCCGTCGCCACTCCGCTCGCCGAGAGCCCGCAGGTGTCCGCCCATGCGGACCGCTGTCGCCGCTCCGCTCGCCGAGAGCCCGCAGGTGTCCGCCCACGCGGACCGCTGTCGCCACTCCGCTCGCCGAGAGGCCGCAGGTGTCCGCCCATGCGGACCGCCGTCGCCACTCCGCTCGCCGAGAGGCCGTAGGTGTCCGCCCATGCGGACCGCCGTCGCCACTCCGCTCGCCGAGAGCCCGCAGGTGTCCGCCCATGCGGACCGCCGTGAGCGCTGGTTCTCCCGCCAGGGCTTCCGAGAACACGACCACCAGGCCAAACGGCACGGCTGCGGGTCGTGGATGCAACAAGGCAACGAGAGCCAACAAGGAGCCGGACGGGGAGTAGCCTTCGGGCGAAGCGGTTACATCTCCCGACCCACCGACCCGGAGAAAACCGTGAGCCAGAGCGACTTCGAGCAGGCCCAGGCCAAGGTCAAGACCCTCTCCACCCGCCCCGCCAACCCCGACCTCCTCGAGCTCTACGCGCTCTTCAAGCAAGGCAGCGATGGCGACGTGCACGGCAAGAGGCCCGGCCGGCTGGACTTCAAGGGCCGCTTCAAGTACGACGCCTGGGCCGGTAAGAAGGGCACTGGCAAGGAAGCAGCGCAGGCCGCCTACGTGGCCAAGGTCAAGGCGCTGCTCGCCAAGGATGGCAAGAACTGGTAGCCAGGCAGGGCCAGGCCAACGAACGCTCGCATCAGAACGCGAGGTGCGGCTACCGAGGGGACCTGTCCCTCGCAAAAAACTCCGTCCTTCGCCGTAGAGGCGGCGAATCATGGGCCACGCGGCGGGCCCGAGAGAAGGCTTCGAGCCCGCCCGGGCAGGTGCTCGCGGATGCTTGGATGCTCAGCCACGCTCATGCGGAAAGCGTCGTCGCCACCACCTGCACAGAATCGTCATGCACAGAGCCATGCGCCAAGCGGTGCTTCATTCCGGCATCACGAAACAGAGCGCGTCCCGAGCCCCCACGATCGAGTCAGAATGCGACGGCCGACGAGGCAGGAACGGCCGGTGCCGAGCGAGCCGGAAACCGCGGAACTACACAGCCCTGCAGTATCCCGCAGCACAAAACGTGAATCCACGAACAACAGCGTTGGAAGAAAGCCATCCGAGGAGCGAGAGGCTTGGATGAACGCGGATCTATGCGGCCTGGTCGTGGCAGAATTCCGGATCTGGTGGTCTACGTAGAACTATTCAATACGGAGTTAAGCGGGAACAGGAGAATTGATGCCGGACCCGCACGACCAATGGATCGCGTCGCTCCTGTCGATGACAGGCACGCCAGAACTCGCGTCTACGTTCCTTGACGGCCGCCTGGAGTTCACGACTCAGGTCGCTCAGGAGCTATCCCGCAGCTCTGAGGGGGAACCGCATGTGGTCTACGCGGTTTGGATAGAAACACACGATGTGCCTGTCTACATCGGTCAGACGGAGAACGGCCCTCGCAGAATGTGGGACTTGCCAATCGGCGAGAGCCACCATCTGTCAAACTCCTTCCCGCCAGAAATCTGGGGCCGAATAGTCGTTGTTCGCTGGGGAGAACTGCTTCGTAAATACGAGCCCGATCTGGAGCCAGTTTTTTTGGGACTCGAGAGCGCAGGTTTCACGGAAACAGCCCAACAATGGGAAGCCATCGGGCTCGGCCTTGAACACCTTCTACAGAGCCGTGATCGTCCTCTCATGAACAGGAGGACGAAGAAGCGAGACGGCTCATGGAGAACGGTCACCTGGAGTGGTTCACGCAGCCGCGGAGCCAGGGCGGCTCCTCATCTTGGTCCGTTGTTCGAGAAGGTCGATGAGGTGTGGAAGGTTCTCTGCTCCACTGCTCCTGGCCCGGATGGCGCCACCCTGATCGTGGACCATGGGTTGGCCGTTTTCCCTGCGTTGCTGCGTCGGCGGTTCTCCGCTTAACAGGCAGCTCATACTGACCGTCGGCTTCGCCGCCGGCAGCATAGCTGCAAGACGTTACCCGCATCGGCGAAACGGTGCGACGAACACGAACGACGTCTCGCCTGTTGACGACTTGTACTCCTGGAAGTATCCTCAGGGGTACAATTGGAGTCAAGCCATGGCACTCGTCAACATCGACCTCGAAAACGACATTCAGCCCGTATCGGACTTCAGGGCCAACGCAGCCGCTGTCATCGAGCGCGTGCGTTCCTCCGGTCGCCCAGTGGTTCTCACCCAACGAGGTCGAGGCACAGCCGTCCTTGTGGACATCCGCAGATACCAGGCTCTCATCGAGGAGAACCAGGTGCTCAAGGACATCCATGCGAGCTTGGTGGACATCGCCGAAGGTCGAACCACTCCTCACGAGGAGGTCGTGGCCCGCCTCCGCGACAGGTATTCGAGATGAACTACTCCGTCTCCTGGACGGCCAGGGCGCTGGACAGGCTCAGGGGCATCCTCGACTACATTGCCGAGGACAGCCCAGACGCGGCCCTGAGAATGGTGGACCGTATCGCGGAGAGGGTTTCCACCCTCGGCATGACTCCCGAGCAAGGTTCTCGGTACCAGGACTCCAACGTCGAGGGCCTGCGCCAGATCTATGTCCGACCCTACCGGGTGGTGTACCTCGTAGACCATGCCAGCGAGAACGTCCGAGTCGTGGCCATTCAGCACGTACGCGAGAACACGGTGCTTCCAGAGGCGTTGCTGGACGACCAAGAGTAGCGCTGGGGGCGAGCGGGTAACACGCCGATTCTGCAGACGGAGCCTTCGGCTCCGCAGCAGATCGGCAAGACGTTGGGCAGGGAAATGTAGCTCGACCCTGCGAACTTCTGGTAATCCGATCGTCGGCTCTCGATTTGGGCTTTGACCGTAGCGGCAGTGCGTGGCGTCACCTTGGCAAGTGGCCAATGGCCTTCCCCGTGAACTCACCGGCAGGTCGTCGTTCGAGCCTCCCTGGTGGCGGTGGGCGTCGGTGGCGAGCCTGGCCGGTCGAAGTCGGTGGGCAGCTCGTCGGTGGCAAGTCGTTCGTGATCGCCGGTGGTGGTCCGAAGGTCATCGCGAGCTCGTGGCGTCGTCCTCGGCGCCGTCGTCGGCGACCTCGGCGAGAGGTTGGCTGCCAGGATCGTTGGTGGCGGCCTGGAGTTGGCGCAGGGCCCCGACGAGACGTTCGTGGCCTGCGGGGTGCAATCGCGCAGCAACCACGGGGACTCCCGTCGCTGGTTCCAGGCCTAACACGGGCCTCATACCGACCTGGCGCTCCGCGCCAGGCGGCATAGGCCCAAGACGTTCGGCACACCACCCGATGTCGCTGGGATATCACTCCGATTCTCGTCGAAGCTCCACGTTCTCGAGCCCACCGAGGCCGCTCCGCACGCGCCAGTAAAGGATCTCTCCGGCGCGGGACTCGGTCGAGGTGTAGCCGAGGTCCTGGGACCAGAGGTCCAGCTCGATCACCTCGTCTGGCGGTAGCCCGCAGAGCATGAAGGCGCCCTCGTCGTCCAGCTGGGTTCGGACCTGCTGACTCGTGGCCTCCACGTACACCTCATCGAGAGGCTGGTCGCACTCGACCTCTCCCTGTATGCAGCCGGCGTCCGGCTCGAGGACTCCCAGGTCCAGCCGCTGCCCCGGCGCGAGTTCGAAGCTGCGGGAAGCCTGCTGGGCCGCGCTACGGGTCTGGAAGCGGCCCGGCTGGTTGTCACTGACCACCAGGGTATTGTGGCCTGGTGGGATCTCATGGACCTCGAAGGTGCCATCAGAACCACAGGTTCCATCGTCGACGCGAACCGAGGACACACGCGCGCTGCACGGCGTGCGCCCGGCCCAGCGGCCGTGGACGCTGCTCGAGCCACAGCGCAGATCCCAATCGATGACGAGGTCCTCCATCCCACCCACCAGCTTCCGAGTCGGCGAGGTTGGCCCACAGGGCATGCCCACCGCGTCGAGGGTAGTCGGCAAACTCGGGCAGTCACAGTCGAAGCCATCGCCCACCGACGCGCAGGCCTGGCCACCGCAACTCACCTCCACCTGGCAAGGGTCCTCGCAGACCGAGCGAACCTGGACCCGCCGCCAGCTCCGTATGACCACCTCATGCCGCCCTCCGTCCAGGGGTACGTGGACCCGCTGCGTGGCTACGTTCTCGACAACGATCCCGACACTGAGGACATCTACGGGCCCGGTGACGCGGTACAGTCCCGCGCCGATCGCTTCGGCCTCATGCAGATCCTGCCCTCGGATCTTCGCCTTGAGAGGCTGGCCCTCATCGTCGACCAGCAGAATCTCGGCATCCTGGTTGGCGGGCAGCGGGATGTCCACCAGCTCCGGCCCTGGAATGGTCACGGGAAGGTCAGGTAGCGGACCTTGCCGTCGAACCAGATCCAGACGGTTCCTTCCCCACAGGCGCGTCTGATCGGCGGCGTCTCGCCGCTCGTCCCGACCAATCCTTCGCTGGCCCCGTTGACGTTGACCACCTTTGCACCGACCAGCGGCTCTCCATCAGGAGTCAGCACCCGAAACGGGCCCGTGCAATCCTCGATCACGATGATGGTCTCGGTCTGTACACCGGGGGTGACCTCCAGGTCCCTCGGCGTACCGTCACCTTCGCCGGGCGTGGGCATGGCGATCCAGCCATCAGGCACATGGACCGACCACAGCCCGGGCTCGAGGCCGTCGAGCCGGAGTTCGCCTTGGTGGTCGGTGGTGCCGCTCTTCGACGCCACCGTCAGCTCGAGCCCTGGGATCCGCTCGCCCTCGCCGTCCTTGACAATCAGAACCAACGAACCGGGGATGCCTCTCTCACCGGGGCGCGCCCTGGCTTTCACTGGGGGCACCCCGTTCTCTATGTCAGGCGATGCGCCCCACCGGACCAGCTCCTCCGAGCGACCGTCCACACCTGGACCTTGGCGGCCCAGCATAAACAAGCCGCCCACTAGGAGCGCGCTGAGCCCTACAACCGCCAAGAGATTGCGCTTCTTTCGCATGGACCACAACGATAGCCGGTGGCTCATCTGGCTGCATGAGTCGACCGCTGCTGCTACCCCGCCGTCTCTCGGGCAGCGTCGGAGATTCGGTGCCGAACAGGCCATTCCTGCAGGCCGCCTGCGGCTCCGCGGTAGAACGCCAAGCCGTTACGCTCGCGAGCGGCCAAGGCCTGGAACTCGTCATAGGGGCACTCGAGTCGGCGAGCCACGAGGTGGAGCTGGTCAATACGGAGATGCTGGACGGCAGTCTCGGCGATGGGGCTGGGTGGGGGGCTCATGAGGGAGGGCCCAGGGAATGGTTGTGGTTCGCTTTATTGGTGCTTTGTATTTCCTTTTCGCCGCATTCCGACAGCGTTGGTGCACGAGTGCA
>CAZVHW010000282.1:0-9668 GCA_964626835.1 uncultured Enterobacterales bacterium | reverse complement strand
ACCGGGGCCAGCCCCTGGGTCCACCTCCACCGGGCGTCATCCAGGCCGCATCGGATGCGCTGCTCGAGGGTTGCTCCGACTACACCCATCCCCTGGGGCTCCTGTCGCTCCGTCAGGCCATCTCGGCCCAGCTGCGTCGCGAGCTGGGCGTGGCCTACGATCCCGAGCACGAGATCATCGTGATCCACGGTGCGTCCGCCGCCTTGATGGCCTGCATCCAGGCCTTCACGCTCCCGGACCGGTTCATCTGGATCCCCACGCCTGGATGGCCCGGCTTCTCCCGTCTCGTGAGGGGTGCCGGGCGACGAGCCGCGTACTTCCCCTATGCGCGAGTGGAGGCTCGGGATTCCTCATGGCGCTGGGAGTCGCTCCCGACAGAGCGCGGCACGGGCACTCCCCAACTCCTGTTGCTCGACACGCCCCACAACCCCACCGGTCGCTTGCTGGATGCCAGCTGGATCGCACGGTTGGAGCAGCTGACCGAGCGCACCCCCGCCCTCACCATCGTATCGGACGAGACCTACGCCGATCTCGTCTACGACGGCCGGCGCCACCGATCGCCCGCATGCAGTCCCGTGCTCCGTCGCCACACGGTCGTGGTGCGGAGCTTCTCCAAGAGCCACGCCATGGCGGGCTGGCGGGTGGGCTACCTGGCGGGGCCTCGAGTCTTGGTCCGACGGCTGCGTGCCCTGCTCGAGCCCGGACACGGCTGCGCATCCACCGTGAGCCAGCGGGCAGCCCTGTGGTTGCTCGAGCAAGGCAAGGCGACCACAACGGCACTACGCGACCGGCACCAGGCCCGCAGGGACCTGCTGGTCGATCTAATCGAAGACCTGCCAGGGATGGAGATCGAGCCGCCGGAAGCAGGCCTCTACCTGTTCCCACGCACGCAGCACGACGATGTGGCGCTCACCCGCGCTCTGGCCGAGGAGCAGCGGCTGCACGTCTACGGCGGCCAGCGATTTGGTCCCGAAGCTGCAGGGCACCTGCGCATCCTGTTTGCCAAGCCCCCGGACACCCTGAGAGAGGTAGCCCGACGCCTGCGGTCCCAGCTCGACCCCACGGACCCTGCGAGATGAGCCGGCTGCGGGAGCTCGTCCTGCTGGTCAACCAGCGCTGCAACCTCGGCTGCACGTACTGCAGCTTCCGCGGCCCCGCGGGCCAACCCGGGATCGAGGTCCAGCCCGGCCGGGTCTGGAAGGCCATCGATCTGTTCTTCGACGGCGCCCAGTCGGAGCCCCGCCTGCCCCGCGTGCTCTGCTTCGACGCCGACGGAGAGGCGCTGGCTTCCCGCCAGCTCGTGGAGGAGGCCCTGGCCCGCGCTGCCCGAGCCAAGCAGCAGGTAGGCGCGTCCGCCACCGTGATCGCCCTGGTCACCAACGGCACGCTCGTCGACACCCCCTTCGCAACGCTACTCCGAGACCTGAACGTCGTCGCCACGGTCAGCCTGGACGGGCCCGCGAGCAGCCACGATCACCACCGCGTCCACCCCAACGGCCAACCCAGCCACGAAGCGGTCACCCGCGGCATCGCGCTGCTCCGCGAGGCGGGCGTCCCCACCAGCCTGCGCGCAGTGGTCACGCCCGAGACCTTGGGGGGCCTGCGCCAGACCTGGTCTACCTTGCACGCCGAGAATCCAGCTCGCCCAGTCAAGCTCCGCCCCGTCCGGGCCACCCAGCCACCCCTGTACGACCCAGGCTGGATCGAGTCCTACACCCAGACCTACGTCCGCTGTACGCTGGACCTGCTGCGAGACGGCGTGCCATGGACCGACCTGCCCGACCACGCCCGTCAGATCGCCGCATGGCTGGTGGAAGGAACACCAAGGGGCCACTACTGCGAGGCGGGCCACGGCATGCTGTGGATGACCCCGGCGGGCGCCTTGGTACCCTGCGGCTTGCTGTCCCAACACCCAGACACACTCGGCCAAATCGACGAACAGGCCGAACCAACCGACCTGGAAGCCCTGCTCGATCATCCCCTCTCGACCTTGTTCCGCGAGCAGGCACCGCCCACCCGCGACCCCTGCGCGAGCTGCCGCTGGCTGCCAGCGTGCGGTGGGGGCTGCCCCTTCGAGGCGATGGACACCAACCTGGAGCCGACACAACCCGCGCTGTGCACCCTGTACCGCACCCTGGGCACCGCCCTCGAGACGGCCTTCGCCACATAGGCCTCACAGCGCCACCACCACCCGACCCGGGTAGCGCCACACCAATGCATCGCCCACACGTGTCACCGAGACGATTCCGGTGTGAATCAGCCGGAGATGACACGGCTTGCAGACGCAGACCAGGTTGCTTGGCTCGTCCGTTCCACCCCTGGAGACCCAAACCACGTGATGCGCCTGCACCCGCAGGTTGCGACACCCGCATTCGGGCGCGGGGCTCGCGCCACGGCCCGAGGATGCGGGTGGCAGGATCGGGAACGTCGCACCACGT
The DNA here is from genome assembly GCA_964626835.1 of uncultured Enterobacterales bacterium. Classification (GTDB taxonomy): domain Bacteria; phylum Myxococcota_A; class UBA796; order UBA796; family JAFGLY01; genus CALDOK01. The sequence goes on along the minus strand of CAZVHW010000282.1, from coordinate 7,230 downwards.
GGGCGGCGAGCGCTTGGGCGGAACAGGCGGAGACCGGCGCGCTCGGCGTACCAGATCCTCGCCGTCGGCCTGATGCCGCCAACATTCGCGCACCATGCGATCAGCGCGCGGATCGGACAGAGGCTGCCCCACGACGAGCCTGACGAGTTGGCGCGCTGCGTGGATGGTGCGCACTTCGTCCCCCTCGAGGTCCACGGTGCGGACCACGAGCGGCTTGGCGGTCGGATCCCGCCGTGGTGGGACCGGCAGCATGCCTCGATCACCCGCCCGCGCCCCCGCGAGCCACCAGGACTGCTGGCTGGGCTCGACGGCCCCGACAGCCTCGGCCGCCCTCGAGATGGGGATGAGCCCCAAGGAGACCGCAGCCTTCACTTGATCCAAGTCGCTTTCGACCAATCGAACGAGCGCACGGAGCCTGCTGTCGCCCCAGGAAACGTGCTCGTGGAACAAAGCGCGGTGGGAGCTGTAGCCGAGCTCGGCCGGGTCGCGGGTCTTGATCCAGGCCGCGAGCCGGGCGATGCGCAGATCGATGGCGTTGCCGGCCTGGACCAGCGCGAGCATGTCGTCGAGGAGGCGATCGGCGTCTGCCTGGCGGTGCAGAGGGTCGTCCCCACCTTGCCAGGGATCGCCGCCGTAGCCGCCGAGCCAACCCGGAGCGGACCGCCCGTCGAGCCCGGGCACCCGCTGCGGAAGCCGAGCCGCCACGCCACGGCCCAGCCGCCGCCCCAGTGCGGAGTGTTCCCGCTCGGATGTGTTTGTTCTTGCCATTGGTTTCTCACCGAGAACGTATCCCAACAGGCGCTGAGATCAAGCCCGCTTGCGGACAGTTATTGACCGTTGAAATTGCGGTTGCGCGGGACTCACGGACAGTTTCTGGCCCTGGAGCGTGTTGGCCACCGTGCCGAAATCGCCTCTCCGCGACGGACGCACGACGTACCACGGCGGGTTGGTCCGAGTGGCGCCCACCTGTCGACCAACCAGACCCCTCGAGCGCAGTAGTGTCCCGTCGATCACACGCGCCCCTCGACCAAACCGCCAGATCGCCCGGGCATCACGATCTGGGGGCCGGGCTCGGCCAAGCCGGCGCCTACGACCGCTCGTTCACCGGGTGCCGGACTCCCGTGCGTGGTTGGAAACCCGCGAACGGACCGATCCCGCAGGCTCGAAGGCGACCGGTCATCGCGGCCACTTCCTGCGGGCGCCGGTCGGCATCCCAGCGCGGATAGCCCCCGCGGTCCACGTAGCGCACCAGGGCGTGCAGCGTCGGTCGATCGAAGTCGTAGCTGCCCAGTGACGCACGCCGCGCATCCGGATCCCAGGCAACCGGGATGGACTCGGGTCGACCGAAGCCCTGGATGAGGCCCCTCACCCGGTCGCGGTTGCGCCAGCCCTCGGGATCCTGGCGGAAGGCTTCGGGCTGCGTCGGGAAAGGCCACGTGCGGTAGGTCGCACCGATGAAGCCAGACAGGTCGAATCCGGCGATGGCGCCGTGGAGGTTGCCGATGCGGGCATCGGGCACGCGCCAGCCAGACAAGGTGGCATCGCGCTCGTCCGACAGCGCTACCATCGCGGCGCAGAAGTCACCGGCGAAGAAGAACAGCTCCTGCAGCAGCAGCATGTCGCATCGGATGTTGAAGAAACCAAAGGCCACCGCGCCGTGGCCGACCGAGGGGAACGACAGGGGCATGCGGGACCTCTCGAGGGGCGACGGGTCGTCCATCCGACCCTGCCGGCGCCGGGCGTAGCGGCGCTGCCCCCTGTGGTATGCTCTCTGCTTCCTGGAGGCATGCGGCCATGCTGGGCACGCGCGTGGGACACTACCGACTGGTGGCCAAGCTCGGCAAGGGGGGCTTCGGCACCGTCTACCGAGGCGAGCACGTACACCTGGACGACATCCGTGTTGCGGTCAAGGTCTTCCACGCCGACCTGGTCCGGGACGAGACCTTCGTGCCCATGCTCCAGCGCGAGTGTCGCGTGCTCCATCGCCTGGCACACCCGGGCATCGTGGCCTTCCGCGATCTGGTGATCACCGACGACACCACCGCGATCGTGCTCGAGCTGCTCGAAGGCGAAGACATCTACCGGCTGCTGCACCGCCAGGGGCGCCTGCCCATCGAGCGCGTACTTCACCTCCTGCGGGGCGCACTCGAACCCTTGGGCTACGCCCACCGCCAAGGCGTCGTGCACCGTGACGTCAAGCCGGGCAACCTCTTCCTTTGCGAGGACGGGTCCATCAAGATCATGGACTTCGGCATCGCCAAGGCGGCCCTGCACACCCAGGCCACCAAGAGCGGGGTGCTGTCGGGATCGCTCGACTACATGTCCAGCGAACGCTTCGCCGGGGATTCGCTCCCGGCGTCTGACCTGTATGCACTCGGCCTGGTCGCCTGGGAGCTGCTGGTGGGACACACGGCCTGTCCCGAAGGGGACCTTCCGGTCAAGATGGGCTGGCACGTCAAGGTCGGCGCCCCCTCGGTCCGGCTGCTACGCCCCGACTGCCCTGCTTGGTTCTCCGACTTCGTGGCCAGGCTGACCGCCGTCCACGCCGACGCGCGCCCCATCGACGGCGCCATGGCGCTGGCGGAGCTCGACGCGCTCACCGCCCCCAGCCGTGACGTCACCAGGCCCGTCCCCGCCCCTCCGCCGCTCACCGTCCCACTGCCCGCACCGCGACCCCCGGCGGTACGCTCGACGCCCACACCCACCCACCCACCCACCCACGACCATCGGCCCCGCGCACGCCGTGCTCTCCGGTGAGCTGCGGGAACGGGTGCCTGTCGGGCGGCCGGCGTCACGGACCACGCCAGGCCCAGGTCCCGCGAGCCGGCGAGCGCCCGGTAGAGGCGTCAACGTCCGCGGCCTCGCCATCTTCGCCATCGCGGCCACCGCAGCCACTGCGGCCACCCTCGTCTGTGGCTGGCTCTGGCTGGGGGGGAAGACCACGTCCCCACCCCAGCTCTCGCCAAGCCAACCATCCCTGGCCGACCTGGTCGCCCCGGAAGAGCCCGATCTCGTCGAGGCCGCCGTCGAGGTCCCCCAGGCCCGTGGGGCCGCCACGGCGCAACCCGTCGACCGCGACGCCGAGGGGTACGACGAACGCCTGGCGTGGGCCGAAGAACCCACCTCCGGGCAGGTACGACCGAGCCCTACGACAGCAGCTCCCGAGGCCAGCTCGTCCTCTCCGCTCCCCCCAGCCAGCACCCCCGAGCCCGAACGCGCAGTCTGGGGCTCTTCCACTGCTGCCGAGGTCTGGGAGGGTTCCACATCCGCAGGTCACGGCGTGCTGACCGCACGGTCCAACCCCATGGGGGCGAGGGTTCACGTCGGGGCGACGATGGTGGGTCTCACGCCCCTGGTGGGCAAGGAGATCGCCGAAGGCAGCCACGTGGTGCGCTTCGAGCTGGACGGGTACAGCACCGTCAGCAAGGTCGCAAACATCCGAGAAGGGCAGCCGTCCAATCTCGGCACCGTCCAGCTGGAGAGCAGCCAGCCGCTCAGCGGGTTCGTCACGCTCTGGGCGGACGAGCTCACCGGGGCGAAGCTCTACGTGGACAACCGCTACGTAGGCAAGCTCCCGGCCAAGGTCCAGCTCGAGGAGGGGCACCACAGCTTTGTGGTCCACCCCATCGGCGGCGAGCTGTTCACGATCACCCGCGACGTACACTTCGACGTCCAGGGCATCGGCATCAGCCTGGAAATATCGGCCAGATAGCCCAGCCCATCGCTCTCACCCACGAGCAACCCGAGCCGGGCCGGTGCGGCTACGGGCTCCCTTGCAGGGACCAGGGGTCCTCGGCGAGCATGGCATCTCCACGATTCGGGAGCATGGCGCCGTGGCGGCGCCACGCGTTCGGCCCTGGAGCAACCGCCGCGAGACGACCCACCCACCCCCAATCCCCTACAATGCCTCTCCCACCCTCCTCACCCCACCCCCAATGCCCCCCGTCCCCGACCACCACCTCGTCCCCCTCGCTCGCAACCCCGGGTACCAAGCCCTGCTCCGCAGCGAGGACTTCGGGCTGCTGTTCCTGGCCGGGGAAGACGACCACCCCGACCCCGAGACCCTCTTCGCAGCCCACCGCGACCTGCTGCTCGACCGCCAACCCACCCAAGCTGCAAGCGCCGGAAAACGCACCTTGACCCTCTACATGGTGCTCACGGACCGCTGCAACCTGGGTTGCACCTACTGCGACGTGCTCGGCCGACCCGATCAGCGCAGACAGGGGGTGGTCATGAGCCAGGCCATCGCCGACCGGGCCATGGAGATCCTGCTGGCCCGGCTGCGGAGCGATCCCGAACTGGAGGCCCAGGTGACCTTCTTCGGGGGAGAACCCCTGCTGGCCTGGGACGCGCTGGTCCACATCTGCGAGACCCTGGCCGCCTCGGGCGAAAACCACCGCATCTCCCGCATGCTGGTCACCAACGGCACCCTGATGACCACCGAGAGGGCCGCCTACCTGCTCGAGCAGCGGGTGTACGTCGTGGTGTCCCTGGACGGCCGGCCACGTGCCAACGACTCGGTGCGCCGCACCCTCGACGGAAGCCCGAGTTCTCCGCTGGTGGAGAGGGGCATGGACCTGCTCAACCAGGTCATGCCCGGCCGGTGGGGTATCTCCTGCACGGTGGGGAGCCACAACGCAGCTACCCTCGCCGAGGAGACCACCTGGCTCCAGCGCCGCTTCCGGCCCCTGAGCATCGGCCTGAACATCTACCACTGGCAGCAGGACGGGACCGTGGGCATCGCCATGGACGACCACGATCTGGGCCAGGCGCTGCTGGCGGCCTTCCGCGTGGCTCGCCGCGAGGGCATCTCCATCTACCAGTTCATCGGCATCGTCAAGGCCTTCACGCACAGGCGGCGCAACCTGGACTACTGCCCAGCCTGCGTGGACAAGCTGCTCTTCTCCCCGGCGGGGCGCGTCGGGCGCTGCGAGACGCTCATGTTCGACGAGCGCTTCTCGGTGCCGCTGGACAGGGTCGAGGACCACCGGCTGCCGGATGCGCTGGACTGGACCGCCTACACCCCGGAGCACGAGCCCGCCTGTCAGGCCTGCTTCGCCCGCTGGGTCTGCCCGGGCAGCTGCGCCTACGACCAGTACGTCACCACGGGCTCGCTGTCCGGCGTCCAGGCGCGACGCTGCGCGTTCCAGCGGGCCATCCTGGTGGAGCTGCTGGACCTGCTGCTCGAGGAGACCATCGCGGCTCATGGCCAGCGGCCCGTGCTCGTCCCCTCCCAGGCGCAGTTCGACCGTGTGCCCGGCGCCATGCCCACCAGCTTTCCCGCGGACACCATCTGGATCGTGTCCATGGCAGCGGTGGGCGAAGAGGATACCCCCCCTTCCCCACCACGCGCCTGAAGGGCCATGCCGGATCCCGCCTCCCACGCCCCCATCGTGCTCGAAGAGATGGACCTGCAGCTCACCTCCCGCTGCAACCTGAGCTGCGGGTTCTGCAGCGTCGACGCCAACAACCCCAGGGTGCGAGGGCGGCTGGCCCGGCGGCGTGTCCTCGCGCTGCTCGACCAGGCCGCGAGCATGGGCCTGAAGGAGCTGCACCTCACGGGTGGTGAGCCCTCCTTGAGCCCCGACCTCGAGGCCGTGGTCCGTCACGGCTCGAAGCTCGGGCTTCGCACCAGGATCATCACCAACGGCACGCTCCTGGACGCTCCCCGCCTCGAGGCGCTGGTGGCCGCGGGCCTCGGGGGGCTGATGGTGAGCGTGGACGGCCTCGCCGCGACCCACGACGCGATGCGCGGCGCGAAGGGTACCTGGCGCCAGGCCATGGCCACGGTCCAGCACGCCATCGAGCTGGGCCTGCGCACCCGGGTGTCGGCCGTGGCCTTCCAGCCCAACCTCCACGAGATCCCCCAGCTCATGGTGCTCTGCGCCCAACGCGGCGTAGATGTCTTCTCCGTCTTCCTGGGCTCCCCGCTGGGCCGCGGCATCCTCGAAGAGCTGAGCCATTCCGTCCGCCGAGGCGACTTCGGCGACGAGATGCAGCTCATCGCCGAGCAAGGCTGGGCCTGGCAGCCCGACGACGGCCCGGCTCCACCTCGAGGCGGACGCGGCGAGGGCTGCGGCAGCCTGGATGCCGGCTTCGACTACCTGTACGTTCGGGCCGACGGCCTGGCGTACCCCTGCGTGTTCTTCCTGCACCAGGGTCAGCCCCTGGCCGACCTCTCCCGCGGCTCCCTGGCCAGTGCCCTCGACGCGGCTCGCCGAGCCCACACCTATCGGGCGCACACCCAGCCACCCGCCGCCTGCGCCCCCTGCCGCTACCTCGCGCCCTGCGCCGGGGGCTGCCGCGGCTACGCCAAGCTGCTCGCGGGCGACTGGTACCGCCCCGATCCCCGCTGCGCCAACCCCGAGCGAGCGGGCATCCATCCCCTCTGCCCCATCGCCAAGATCAACCTGCGCACGGGCCGGCTGGCGGGCAGCTCCGAGCGGGCGCTAGCCGAGGAGTAGCGGCCCAAAGGCCACGATCAACAGCGTCGTGGCCATGATGCCCATGGGCACCAGCACGTGCATGTAGCGGCGGGCGAAGCCCTCGACCGGCTCGCGTTCCACCTCGGCCTCGTGGCCGATGGCCTGGCGAGCCAACAGGTGGTTCATGGCCACCGGGGGTGTCAGATAGCCCAGCTCGAAGGCCACCAGCACCACCATCCAGAAGTGGGCCGGAGCGATGCCGCTGTCGTAGGCGAGGCCCGCGAGGCTGACTGAGACCAGGACCACGGCCCCCAGTGGCTCCATGAGCATGCCGATGAGCACCAGGAAGACCACCAAGACAGCCATGGCAGCCAGGGGCGAGCCGAACTGCTGGCCGAACACGCTCATCAGCTCGGCCCGCTCCACCACGCCACCCAGGCCAACCGAGGCCGCCATGAGCATGAGCAGGGCACCGACGTGAGCCGAGGTGTTCGTGGCCACCGGGAGCCAACCCGCCCGAAGACGTGGAGCGCCCTCGCCGCTGGCGCCGCGGCGGTGCTCCCGCCGCTCGAGCCACCGGTCCACCAACACCACCGCCAGCAGCACCGCCGGCACCACCAAGGCCGCCGTGTGTTCGCTCACGCGGGTGTGCAGCACGGTGCGGTAGAACACCAGCACCGCCACGGCCACCCCCAGGTGTGGCAGCAGGGGCACGACCGCCCGCAAGCTGCCCGGCAGGGCCTGCCGCACCGGTGCAGGTCGCCACGCGCCGCGCCCCAAGGCGATCATGACCACCAGGAAGATG
>CAZVHW010000281.1:0-9684 GCA_964626835.1 uncultured Enterobacterales bacterium | reverse complement strand
GGTGTCGGTGTCGGTGTCGGTGTCGGTGTCGGCGTCGGTGTCGGTGTCGGTGTCGCCTTCAGAGGTCTCTGTGTCGTCGGTCTTCTCTTCGCAAGCCATCATGTTCATCGCGAACAGGCTGGCCAGCATGCTGATGAGTAGGAAGCGCTTCATGGTCTCCTCCGTTGTGAGGACCCGGGACATCCAGGTCCGCTTGTAGAGAGTACGACATCGTACACTCTCGGTCGTTGGGTATGTCAAGCCTCATGCAGAGGATTTACCCGAACAACAGCGACTGAGCCCGCTGGAATCGGGTAAATCGACGTCTGGCCTCGGGAGCCGGAATGATTCACTATTCGGAATGAACCCACGGGGCGAGGTGGTGCTTCCAGACATCAACGGGAATGTCTGGCTGGAATCTCGAGGCTGTCGGGTATCTTCCGTGCTCCCAGATGAAGTGGGGCCGCGCGCCAGCCCAGGTCCAGCACCGCCCGATGGATCTTCATGGCCCGCTCCACGCTGACCGGCCCGCAGGTGGGTCCGAGCTGTGGACGAGCGGCCAGGAGCACTGCCTCGGCGTGGCAGCCCGGCAGCCAGCGGGCGCCGTAGCGGGCGCGCAGGGCCGGAGCTCGAGGGAAGGGCGAGTTGCGTAGCAGAGGGCCAGCGTCCAACATTCCACCGCCCACCAGCAGGACGTCTGCCGCGTTCTCCATGCGCTCCCAGGCGGCCTCGTCGTCGAAGGCGCGCGGGAAGGAGTCGTCCACCACGAGGGTGCCGGGCGCCAAGGCCGCGACGTTCAGCGCCCTTCCGCCGCTGGTGGCCCCCAGGATCAGGGTGGCGTCGGCCAAGCTGGCGACACCGTCCGGGTGGCGTGGATCCTGGATGAGCACCACCGCCGGCTCTCCCAGTCTGTGGTGGGCCAGGGCCAGGACCGCGCGGCCGATGGAGCCGTAGCCAAGGACCCCCACCCGTTCCTGCTTCCAGGGACGGCCGGTGGCCTCGAGAACGGCCTCGAGGGTCAGGACCATGGCCACCGTGGTGGCGGCGTGGCCGCTGGTCAGCAGCTGCCCCGGCCGGCCGCCCAGGGGTCGGGTCGCCAGGCCCGTCAGGGCCGGGAGCATCCCCGCCAGGGCTACGACCCGAGCCTGCGTGGCCTCGAGGCATCGGGCCACCAAGGCGTCGAGATCGGGCCCGGGGGCGAGGGCGTCGGCGGTGATGGGTGCCAGCACCAGCTCCGAGCTGGCCGCCTGGGCATCGATGCGTTCCACCACTAAGGGTTGGGAAACAGGCAGCGCCATTCCCGCCGGTGCGTAGACCACCAAGGCCGCGGCAGGGCGCGCTCGCTGCTGGAGGCGTCCTAACAGCGCCGGCGCGGCTCTTTCCGCCACGGCGCCGCCGTGCAGATCCAACTGCAGGCCCTTGTCCACCACCGCACCCACCATCAGCTCGGTATCGGTGGAGCGGGTGGCGAAGCGGTACCGGCCTTCGCTCCAACCGGGCTCGACGCGGGTGGGGGGTCGGGGCACGGCGCTGGGATCCATCCAGGAGAGGAAGTAGCGCCCCAACCGAGCCAATCCCTGGCTTCCCGCGGCTGCCACCACGTCGGCGGGGGCGGCGTAGGCGTGGGCTGCCGCGTGGGCCAGGGTCGTGGCCACGATCTCGAGGCTCGGCTCCCCCGAGACGCGCAGCGGCAGGGCCCGAGCCATGGGGCCCACCACCCGTGCAGCCCGGGGATCGCTGGGATCCCTCGCTGCGAGGGCGGTGGAGATCACGCGGTCTCCCGGGCCCTCCAGCTCCGTCAGGGTTTCGAACATGGCCGCCAGTGTGAGCAGGAATGGGGAGACCCGCAGGGCCTGGGCCCGGAGCTTCAGACCCTCCCAGTCCTCGGATGCCAAGCTCACCCGCAGCTGGTGGTCTTTTTCCCTGGCGGGGGCCGGCTGCTGGGCGAGACCGACAAGGCATTGGCGCCACCAGGCACCGTCGTCCGCTTCCGGCACGGCGCCATGGAGGTCCTGTGGGAGCGTACCGGGCTCGCCGAGATCAGGCGGCGTTCCCGCGTGGAAGGCGTCGTGGGCGGCCAGGAGATCCCCCATGAGCAGCCAGGCGCTCCACGCGTCGGCCACGGCGTGGTGGCCGCCCACCATCAACACGGATTCCGCCGGCCCCAGCAGGCAGAGGCGGGTGCGGAACAGCGGCCAGCGCGCCAGTTCGTAGCGAGCGGAGGCTTCCTCGGCCCAGCGGACTTCGAGGGCCCGCACGCGCTGGGGCTCGCTCAGGGGCTCGAGGTCGTCTACTTGCAACAGGGGGTCTCCGCGTTCCTCGATGAGCTGCACCGGTGCGCCTTCGGGTTCCGGGAAGGTCGCGCGCAGCATGGGGTGGCGCTGGACCAGCCAGGTCAGCGCCCTGGACATCGCTGCGGGATCCACCTCGCCTCGCAGGGGCACCCGCGCGGTCCAGCAGGGCGGGTGCTCGGGTTGCAAGCGGTGGGCCAGCCAGAAACCCCGCTGCACCGTGGTGAGGGAGCGTGGGCCGGTGAGCGGAGGCGTGGGATGGGGGCGCTCGGACCCGGCTCGCCTCGAGCCTGACGCGAGCAACGCCGCCAGTTGGCCCAGCCGGGGGTGCTGGTACAGGGCCAGGGGCTCGGGCACCCAAGGCAGCTGGGCGCGGAGCTTCTCGAGGACCTCGAGGGCCAGGATGGAGTCGCCGCCGAGGGCGAAGAAGTCGTCTTCTTCGTTCGGTGGGGCGGGGAGGTCGAGCACGTCCGTCCAGGCGCGGGCCAGGAGGGGGAGTGCAGTGGGAGGGACTCGGTCGTGCTCGTGTTCGTGGGGTGTGGTGTGGGTCCCACCAACCAGGGCGCGGCGGTCTGCCTTGCCCGCTGGGGTGCGAGGAAGGCGCTCGAGGGCGTGGAAACGATGGGGAAGCAGGGGCGCCGGGAGCCGCTCGGCGAGCCAGGCCCGGAGCGTGTCGGGGTCATCCAGCGTGGGAGCCTCCAGGAAGGCCTGCAGCAAGCCCTGGGCCTGCACCACCACGGCGGCTTGTACCAGGGGGTGGGTGCAGAGCGCGTGCTCGATCTCCCCGGGCTCGACGCGGTTGCCGTGGATCTGTACCTGGTCGTCGATCCGACCCAGGAAGACCAGGGCGCCGTCGGGACGGCGGCGAACCCGATCGCCGGTGCGGTAGACGCGGCCGAGCCCCTCGAGCCCCTCGAAGGCCTGGGCGGTCAGCTCGGGTTCCCGCAGGTAGCCCTCGGCGATGGCGCCGCTCACCACCAGATCGCCCACCCCGTCACGCTCGTTCTGCAGGTGCACCCCGATCCCGGAACGCGCCTGGCCGATGGGGGTGTGAATGGCACCGGCTTCGAGGGCACCGGCCGCCTCGAACCAGGTGGCGTTCACCACGGTCTCGGTGGAGCCGTAGAGATTGGCCAGGCGGTGGCGCCAGCCGCAGCGAGCGCGCCAGCGTCGCACCGGATCCGCGGGCACGGCCTCACCCCCCAGCAGCACCCAGCGCACCGCGGGTAGGGGCTCGGCCGTGGGGCTGCGCTCCACGGCCCCCAGCAGGTGGACCCACAGCGAGGGCACCGCGTTGAAGATGGTGATGCCCTGGTCCTCGAGGAACGCCAGCAGCCGCTCGGGATCCCGGGCCGTCGCGCGGTCCACCGGGTGGATGCTCGCGCCCGCCAGCAGCGGTGAGAAGACCTGGCGGATGCAGCCGCCGAAGGCCAGGCTCGAGGTCTGCACGAAGCGATCTCGATCGGTCACGCCGAAGACCCGCAGCACCCAGTCCTGGAACGCGAGCACGGCCTGGTGGGACACGGCCACGCCCTTGGGCCGACCGGTGCTGCCCGATGTGAACATGACGTGGGCCAGGAAGGCGTCTCGACTGGGGCCATCGTCGCGCTCGGTCTCGTCCACCACCAGGATGGGCATGTCGACAGCCAGATCCCCGGCCAGCTCCTCGAGCTCGGGTGCACAGAGCAGCGCTGCCGGTCGGGCGATCTCCAGGACTTGGCGTGTGCGGGCCGCAGGCCAGGAAGGATCGAGACCCACCCAGGCCGCCCCCGACCGCAGGGCGCCGAGCAGGGCTACGACCGCTGCGGCCGAGGGGTGGGCCAAGACCGCGACCAGGGGGGTGCCCCGGGCGATGGGATCGAGGTCTTCCGGGGACTGCGCCTCGAGGGCCGGCAGCAGCCGCACCGCCAATGACCCCGACCGTCGCTCGAGCTGGCCGTAGCTCACCCCCTCAACCGCGTGTCGCTCGGGATGTTGCCGACAGCGGGCCAGGATGCGGCCGTGCAGGGTTGAGGCGAGGGTCTGTTCCACGCCTTCCACCGCGGAGCACAAGATGGCCTCGAAGCGGTCCGCGAGCGCTTGCACCTGCTCGGGGTTCAGGTGGCTGTGGGTGAAGTTCCACGAGGCGTGCAGGCGGCCGCCGAACAGCCAGCCGATGAGGCCGATGCGGGTGAAGCCCGATGCGCTGGCGCCGTCGACCGCCGAAATGCCGAGGCCCCCGACACGTTCCGGGGCTGGCAGGCGGGGGAAGCTGAAGCCGGCGGGGGTGAGCCCCACGGGGCCGGCGCCGCTCCTGGGGGCCAGATCGGCCAGAGCCAGCGACGAGGCCGCGGTGTGGGTCTGGACCTCCCGGAGGGCGTCCTGGGTGCGGCGGGCCAGCGCGAGCAGGGGCTCGCGGACGCGCAGCTGGATGCGCACCGGCAGGCTGTCGGCGAAGGAGCCCACCAGGTCGGCCGCGTCGGGCAGGCGCATCTCGCGGCGGCCGTGGGCGACGCGCACCACCACGTCGTGCTGGCCGCTGGCTTCGAACAGGACCTGGGCGTAGGTGGCCAGGGCCATGGCGGGCAGCCCGACACTCGCGGAGCGCGCCAGCTCTTCGATGCGTTCCGTAAGGTCGACGTCCAGTTCCTGGCGTACCCAGTCGCAGGGCCCCCGGGCGGGCTCGTGGGTGGGGCGGCGCCACGCCAGCTGCAGCGGCGGCACTCCCAGTGCGTAGCGGGACTTCCACCAGCCCATGGAGGCTTGGTCGGGGGTGGCCCGGAGGGCGCGGTGGGCTTCCACCAACCCCGACTCGAGGGGGGGCAGCGCTGGGTCCACGCCCCCTCGGATGGCCTCGTGGGCGGCCAAGAGCTCCTGGAGCAGGTTGCGCGTACTCCACGCGTCTACCACCCCGTGATGACCGTTGAGCACGATGCGACGGCCGTCGGTCACCAGCCGGAGCATCGGGCCGCTGTCGAGATCGAAGGGCTCGTTGGCCACCGCCCGGTCGTCCACGCGCTCAACCCAGCGCAGCTCGGGTGGAGCTCCACCGGGGCGCTGCATCCAGCGTCCATCGACACGTTCGATGCGCGTGCTCAGGGCCGGGTGGCGCGCCACCACCAATGCCAGGGCTTCTTTCAGGTGCTGGTCATCGAAGACAGGAGCGCCGTCGGTGCGCCCGAGGTCGCAGGCCAGCAGGACGTTGCCGGGGATGTCGGGGAAGAAGCTGCGCTGCACCGCGAAGGTCTGCTGGGCCGGCAGCAGGGGCCAGCCCTCTTCGGGGAGGGGCGCCGGGCCGTCCCTGGAAGCCGAGGGGGATGTGGGCTCCACCTCACGCGCCACGCCGGTGCCCAGAGCCCGCAGGATCTTGCCCACGGTGTCGTGCTCGAACAGCAGCGTGGTGGGCAGGGCGCGCCCCGAGGCCTGCTCGAGATCGCGGAGCAGGTCCATGGCTTCCACCGAGTCGATGCCCAGCTGCATCAGCGGTGTGTCGTCGGAAAGTTCGTCGAGATCGAGCCCTGCGGCGCGGGCGACCAAGGCCCGCACACGGTCCTCCAGGTCCGCTGGGAGTGGCTCGGGCGCTTCGACGACCTGGGAGCCGCGGTTCAGCACGACCACCCAGGGCTCCCCGGAGCCGATGGCCCACTCCATGGCGGCCATGGCCAACCCGGGCGCGATGGGCTCGAGGCCCCGTGCGCGGAAGGCTTCGGCGTGGGGGGCCGCCATGCCCGTCCCCTCCCATGGCGGCCAGGCGATGCTCACCACCTGGCGCCCCGCGCCATGCCTCTCGATGGCGTGTTGGTCGAGCCAGCTGTTGGCCCGTGCGTACACCTCCAGACCGCGGTCCAGGCCGGGCAGGACGGCCGAGACGGAGCTGAAAAGCACCGTGAGATCGGGTTCGAGAGCGCTGAGGTTCAGCAAGCCGCTGCGCTTGATGCGCAGGGCATCGTCCCCGGTGCTACCCGCCAGGTGGAAGAGGCCGTCCAGGTTCGGTGCCAGGTTCCGCGCCCAGGCCACCACCCCCGCGGCGGCCGGTGGCAGCGTGATGTCGGCTGCGCGATACCAAGCCTGGCCCCCCAGGGCTTCGATCTCCCGCAGCAAGCTGGCCTGTGTAGCCCCGGCTTCTCGGCGCCCCACCAGCAGCAGTCGGGCGCCGTAGTGGCGTGCCAGGTAGCGAGCCAACACCGCCCCCAGAGCCCCCGTGCCCCCGGTGACCAGGTAGGTCCCGCCGGTGACCAGCGGTGTGGGTCCGCGGGGACAGCTCGTCCACTGCAGGCCTCCAGCGGTGTCCCGTTGCACCCGCCAGAGCCAGCCTCGGGCGTCCGGCGCTCCCAGCTCGTGGCGGGGGCCCCGGGGGGGCACGGTGTCGATCTCGTTCAGCTTCGCCGGTCCACCCTCGAGGAGCACGTGGGCGTTGGTGCCGCCGAAGCCGAAGCTGGACACGGCGCCCAGCTGGCCCTCCTCGATCTCGCCGAGCGCCCGCAGCAGGCCGGTGATGCCCGCCGCGGCCAGGCCGTGGCCCAGCTGGCCCTTGATCGCGCCGATGCGGGGGCCGTGGGGGTAGCAGCGGGCCAGCACGCTGCGCTCCACGGGATCGCCGATTGGGGTGCCGGTGCCGTGGGCTTCGACGAAGGACACCCGCGAAGCCTCGACCCGCGCCGCGGCCAGCGCTGCTCGGATCACGGCTTCCTGCCCCGCAGGATTGGGGGCCATGACCCCCAACGATGCGCCGTCGTTGTTCACGGCGCTGCCCAGCATCACCCCCAGGATGCTCACCCCTCGCGCCTTCGCGGCCTGCAGGGGTTCCAGCACCAAGGCCACCACGCCCTCGCCGGGGACCATGCCGTCGGCCTGGTCGGTGAAGGGCTGGCAGCGGCCCGTCGCGGACAGAGCCCCGGCCAGCTCGAACAAGCGGTGGGCGTCGGCGCCCAGGTTGAGGTTGACCCCGGCCACCACCGCGGCCTCGCACTCTCCGGAAGCCATCGCGCGGCTGGCCAGGTGGGCGGCCACCAGGGAGGCCGAGCATGCGGTGTCCACCGTCAGGGCGGGGCCGCGCAGATCCATGTGGTGGGCGACCCGCGCAGCCAACATGTTGAGCAGGTTTCCCGCCATGGTGCCGGGCGGGAGGTCCTGGTCGAGCTTGTCCAGCACCGCCGGGAGGTTGGACTGCTGCCCCGCTCCCACCCAGACGCCCACCTGGTGGGTGTCGAGGGCGGCCCCCTCGAGGGCCTGGGCGGCCACCGTCAACAGCAGCCGTTGCTGGGGATCCATGGCCGCGGCCTCGTCATCATCGATACCGAAGCGCGCGGCGTCGAAGCCGAGCACGTCGCCCAGGAAGCCCCCTGCGTAGCTGCGGCCCGAGTCCTGCCAGCGGCCCGGGGGTGGGGGCGAGATGGCAACTCGACCTTCGGCCACCAGCCGGGCCAGGGCTGCCGGGCTGTCCGCGCCGGGAAGCAGGCAGGCGGCGCCGGTGATCGCCACGGGCTGTTGCCCGTAGGCTCGCGGCAGGGGAGCGGCTCGAGGTGGATTGCGCTCGAGCAGCATGGCCATGGCTCGGACGGTCTCGCCCCGCAGCAGCAGGCGGTGGTCGGGCACGACGCCCAGGCGGGCCTCGAGGCGCAGCAGCACGTCCACGGCCTCGATGGAGCCTCCCCCCAGTTCCGTGAATGCGGTGTCCAGCTGACTCTCTTCCACAGGCCGACCCAGCGCGGCACCCCAGACCTCGCGAACCAGGTCGAGGGTGTCTCCCACGGCGTCATCCAGGCGCCCAGCGGCCAGATCGCCAGCCAGGAGTGTCCGCCGCTTCTTGCCGCTGGTGGTGCGGGGGATGCGGGGGATGGGCAACACCGCCGAAGGCTCGGCTCCGCAGGCCGCGGTGATCGCCCGGCGGACCGCCCAGAGGACCGGGGCCGTGGCGTGGTCCGGCGCGACCTGGATCAGGAGCGCCAGCCTTTCGACATCCCCTCGGGTGTCGGCGATGGCCACGGCGCCGTTGGCCCGCACCCCTGGCACGGCCTCGGCCGCGGCCTCGACGTCGTGGGCGTGCAGGCTGCGCCCTTCGACGCAGATGACGTCCTTGTGGCGGCCCGTGATGGTCAGCAGGCCTCCTTCGAGGATGCCCAGGTCGCCGGTGCGCACCCAGTCGCCGCAGTGGGCCTCGGCGGTGGCCTGGGGATCTCCCAGGTAGCCCTGGAAGGCGTTGGGTCCACGGAACTGGACGTGGCCCGCGGACCCGTCTGGGAGAGGGGCGTCTTCGTCGTCCACGATCCGCAGCTGGAGCTTGGGCAGCGGCGCGCCGATGACCACCACCTCCCGGCCTTCCACCTCGCGCGTCGTGAGCCCGCCACGCTGGGCGGCCACCACGCCCACCGAGGCCTCGGCGAGGCCGTACAGGGGGAAGTGGACGTCCTCGGACAGCCCCGTGAACTGGCAGAACCGCCGGCAGACGGCCGGGGAGATGGGCTCGGCGCCGTTGAAGATCAGGCGTAGACTACCCAGGTCCAGGTCGCGGGGCCGCCGCCGCTCGAGCCGCTGGACCAGGCGGTCGAGCATGGCGTTGGTGGTGGTGAGCAGCGTGGCGCCGTGGGCGTCCGCAGCTCGCAGCCAGCCAACAGGGTCCTTGAAGACGGCCACGGGGGACAGCCGCACCTCGCGCATCGCGGCGCGGAGGGGCAGCAGGTGGCAGCCGATGAGCCCCATGTCGTGCCAGTGGGGCATCCAGGTGAGCTTCACGTCCCGGTCGTCGATGGGGTAGGCCCGAGCCATCTGGTCCACGTTGGCCAGCAGGTTGGCGTGGCTCAGCACCACACCCCGGGGATGACCGGTGGAGCCGGAAGAGAACTGGATGAGCCCAGCTGTCTCCTGGGGCGGTGGGCGGCGATCGGACATGGGGGAGGCCTCGACCAGATCCCCAGCGTCGAGCAGCTTCATGCCCGGCACGCGCACCCCCCGGTCCACCACGATGGGCGGCCCGCCCAGGCGAGCTGCCACCCGCAGCACCCGCTCGCGCTCCCCCGCCGACCCGTCCCTCGGCGGCGCCAGGGGAACGGGGGTGGCCCCAGCCCACTGGCAGCCCCAGAAGACCGGGAAGAAGTCAGAGATGTCCACCACCAGCAGCAGCACCGGGGAGCCCGGCTCGACACCGGCCGCGGCCAGCCCACCCGCCGCGCAGCGGGCCGCCTCGATCAGCTCTGGCCAGCTGCGATCCTGCCCACCCGGGACCACCATGCCGTGGTCGGGAGCGCGCGCGGCGGCATCGATCAGCAGGTCGGTGACGTGGGGAGGCATGCGGGGGCTCTATCCGACACCGTGGCCTCGAGGGGGTCGCAGCGCTCGTCGGGGCCATCGCGGGCAGGCGCCGCTCACACCGCCACCACCACCCGCCCCGGGTAGCGCCAGACCAGGGCGGCTCCGATGCGGGTGACCGAGATCCTGC
>CAZVHW010000280.1:0-9692 GCA_964626835.1 uncultured Enterobacterales bacterium | reverse complement strand
CGCTCCTGATCCTCGCCGGCTGCCACGCCGACTACGCCTTCGTCCCCGTGGACGAAACCCTCACGCTCGAGGTCACCTCGCCTGTCTACGGCGACTTCCTCGGCGACGCCGACGCCCTGGTCGAAGGCAAGGTGTACCCGCACGACGCGCTGGTGCACGTCGAAGGTGTCGAGCTGGACGCTACCGACCACGGGGCGTTCCGTGCGGACGTGCCGCTGGACCACGCCTACCGAATCGTCGAGGTCGAGGCCTGGCACGGCGATCAGTACCTCCGCGAGCGCATCCCGGTCTTTTCCGGCCACGATCCGGCCGACACCTGGCCCGATGGTGTGACGGGCCGCCTGCTTCCGGCTGGCCTCGACGTGCTGGGCGAACAGCTCGGGGGCATGATCGACGACACCGGCTGGGCCGACAGCATCACCAGCGCCATGCCCACCTACGAGAGCGAGTTCGTCTCGTTCTACGCCACCGGCGTCACCCACGATCCCACGGTCGTGGTGCTCGACGCGGTCGAGGGCGGCATCGACGCTGGCATCGCCCTCAACGAGCTCACCCTGGCCTACGAGGTCGTGGCCGACATCTACGGCTACAGCTGGTCCACCGACATCTCGTTCGGCTACGGCCTCATCCAGATCACGGCCCTGGCCACGCCCTGGATCGACGACGACGGCATCGTCTGGATGGAGCTGACCGAGACCGGCATCGCGTTGGACGAACCCGACGCCGAGTTTGGTGACCTCGAGGGCTGGGTGATCGAGTGGATCCTCGACCTGCTCAACGACTACGTCAGCGAGCCCCTGGGCGAGTGGCTGCTCGACTTCGTCCTGAGCGAGTACGGCGTCTTCGAGCTGGGCGGGCCCTTCGCGTTCGAGCAAGACCTGATGGGCACCCTGATCGCTGCGGAGCTGTACGACCTCGCCGGTGACACCGAAGGCCTGGCTCTCGGCCTGGGAGTGGCGCTGGGCGAAGATCTGCCCGAGAGTGCCCCCGCCATCGCTGTTCCAGGTGTGGACGACGCGCCCGATGCCCAGGCAGCCATCGGCCTGCACGAGGGCTTGCTCGACCTCATGATCGGCGACACGGTGCTGGGCATGCTGGACCAGGGCATGGACCTGTCCGGCTACCTGGGCGACATGATCGGTGGCTTCATCACCACCCTGCCCGGTGGCGACGAGGCACCGGACGGGGACGGCTGGTGCTTCTCCATCGAACCCGGCGACGCCTACGTCGTGCGCATGCACGAAGGCATCGATCCGCTGGCCGTGCTCTACCTGCCCGACCTCCGCATGGACGTCGAGGTCATGCAGGGCTCGAGCTGCGAGGGCTGGCTCGAGGCTTCGCTGGCCCTGGAGATTGGCCTGGTGGTCGAAGACGACGGTTCGGTCATCGGCATGGACCTCGCGGTGGCCGAAGGAGCCGTGCTCGAGTACGGCGCCGAGCCTGGCTGGGACGAGGAAGAGGTGGTCACGGGACTCGGGGGCTTCCTCGAGAGCATCATGTCGCTCATGGGCGGCACGCTCGAGATCGACCTGGGCGAGCTGATGGGTGGCTCCACCGACATGATGGGTGGTTCCTTCGAGCTGCAGCCGCGCCTGGTGGACTCCGTGATGCTCGAGGACGAAGATGGCGCCTGGACCGAGGGGCTGTATGCGGTGTCGCTGGACGTGTTCGCCGAGGAGTAGCCGTGTGCTGCGGTTCCTCGTTTCGCTCGCCCTTTGTGGCGGCTGCGGCCTGCTCGGCGACACCGGAGAGCCGTGGGTGTGCGTACGCTACGACTGCGAAGCAGCCGATGCTTGCGTGCGTGCCACGGAGAGCCTGACCTGCGACGACTTCATGGCAGGCTCCGGCACCGAGGTCTGCGACGAGGTCTGCGAGAACTACTGACAAGCCCCCTCTCCTGGCTCCGCCCACCAGGCGAGAACCCGGGTGGATCGGCTATAGGGGGCTCCCTTTTCCATCGGAATCCGAGGAGCCCCCATGCGCCCTGAAGACATCGTCGCCACCATCCGTGAAGCCGATCCCGAGATGGCTCGAGTGGTCGAGGCCGAGGACGCGCGCCAGGAGCGTTCCATCCGGCTCATCCCCTCCGAAAACTACGCCTCCCCGGCGGTCAGGGCCGCCCTGGCGAGCACCTTCACCAACAAGTACGGCGAGGGCTATCCGGGTCGCCGCTACTACCAGGGCCAGAAGCTCACGGACCAGATGGAATCCCTCGTCAGGCAGCGAGCCTGCGAGGTCTTCGGCTATCCCTACGCCGTGGTGCAGGGCCTGTCGGGAGCCCCGGCCAATCTGGCCGTCTATGCCGCGTTCTTGAAGCCTTTCGCGGGCAAGATCATGGCCATGCGCCTCGACCATGGTGGCCACCTCACCCACGGCTCGCCGGTCAGCGTGACGGGCCAGTGGTTCGAGATCGGATCCTACGGCTGCAACCCCGAAGACCTCCTCGACATGGACGCCATCCGCCAGCAGGCCCTCGAGTTCCGCCCCGACGTCCTGGTCTGCGGCTACACGGCGTATCCGCGCACCATCGACTTCGAGGCCTTCGGCGACATCGCCAAGGAAGTCGGCGCCATCTCCCTGGGCGACGTCTCCCACATCGCGGGGCTCATCGCCGGTGGGGCCCATCCCTCGCCCTTCCCCCACATGGACATCGTCACCTTCACCACCCACAAGACCCTGCGCGGCCCCCGCGCGGCGCTCATCCTGGCCAAGGACGAAGGCCAGTACAAGGCCGTAGAAAAAGCGCTGTTCCCCGGCATGCAGGGCGGCCCCCACTTCAACACCATCGCGGCCATCGGCGTGGCGCTGGCCGAGGCGGCCACCCCGCAGTTCCGGGCCTACGCCCACCAGGTCGTCGCCAACGCGCAGGCCATGGCGGCGGCGTTTGCCGAGCGAGACTTCCACGTGGTCTCCGGCGGAACGGACAACCACCTGCTGCTGGTGGACACCTTCAAGTCGCGCCGGCTCCCCGGCCGCCGGGTGGCCATCGCCCTCGAGCAGGTGGGCATCGTCTGCAACTTCAACACCGTGCCCAACGCCCGCCCCAACCAGAAGCCGCTCTTCCCCGACGGTGTGCGCCTGGGCACCCCCTGCGTCACCTCCCGCGGCATGAAGGCCGAGGACATGGCGGTCATCGCCGACTTCGTGGACCGCTGCTGCGCGTTGGTCAAGCGCGGCAAGATCGAAAAGGGCACCGGCATCTGGGCCGACAAGGCCGCCAGCATGGCCCTGCGCAATGAAGTCTTCGCGTTTACGTCGCGGTTCCCCACCTTCACGTACGAATAGTGGTCACTCGAAGCTGAACCGCCCGTCGCGGAACAGCCGCAGGCAGGCGTCCACCACCATGGTGTCGAGCCCCTTCCCGCGCTGTTTCTCGAGCTCGAGGAGTGCGACCCGTTCGGCGCGGGCAGGTCGATACGGACGGTGTGAGCTCATGGCCTCCATCACGTCGGCTACGGCGATGATGCGGGCCTCGAGGCAGATAGCCTCGCCCTCGAGGCCCATGGGGTAGCCCGAGCCATCCAGCCGCTCGTGATGCTGGCGCACGATGGTGTGGACGTCGAAGGGGAAGCTGACGTGCCCGAGGATCTCCGCCCCGTGGATGGGGTGCAGGCGCATCAGCGCGAACTGCAGCGCCGTCAGCCGGCCAGGCTTCGTGAGGATGTCGGTCGGTATCGCGATCTTTCCGATGTCATGGAGCACGGCCGCGATGCGGATGGCGTCGACGCGTGCGCGGTCCAGGCCCAGCTCGACGGCGATGGCTCTGGCCAGGTTCGAGACCCGTTGTTGGTGGCCGGCGGTGTAGGGGTCTCGGATCTCCACTGCGCGGGTGATGGCCTCGATGCTGCCCTGGAGCAGCTGGCGCAGGTTGTCCACCGAGCGTCGCAGCTTGCTCTCGGCGCGCCTGCGGCGCACCATCTCCCAGGCGCTCGAGGCGAACAGCCCCAGCTGGGCCGAGTCTCTGTCATCGTAGTGCTCGACCTTGTTGCCGACCCCGAGCAGGGCCACCACGCTCGATCCCTGGTTGATCGGCACGGCGAGGTGACGTTCGAAGGGAAGCTCGGTCTTGCGGTCCGGCTTCTCGTCTACCATCCGGTCGTAGGTGTTGTAGGTGACCGGGGCGTTCATGCGGACGGCGTCGACCCAGAGTCCGGCCTCGTTGGTATGCAGCTCGCCCGGGAGGCCCGCGACGAGGCTCGCCCGGTCTCCATGGGTCCAGCAGGCCTGCAAGCGCAGCCGACGCTGATCGCGGCTGACCAGGTACAGGTAGCCAGCCTTGCTGTGGGTGAGCCCCACGGCTTGCTGGACCGCCCACTGCAGCAGGTCGCCGTCCGATTCCTCGCGCCGGCGGGACAGCTCCATCAGCGCTTCGAGGCGTTCGTTGTGACGGCGGATGGTCTGCTCCGAAGCGCGCCGTTCCGTGAGCGACCAGAAGGACTCCAGCACCAGGCGTTGACCCCCGTGCTGGACGAAGCGGGCACTCACCTCGACGGGAAGCTCGCGGCCGTCGCGCCGTGTGAGGGTCCGCTCCTCTACGTGCTCTCTCAGGCCGATGTCCAGGAGCGGGCAAGATCCTTCCTCGGCGGTACAGAGCAGCGAGCGACAGGGCTCCTGTTCGATCTCGCAGGTCACGCGACCCAGGGCCGTCAGCGCGCTCTCGTTGGCGTGGACGATGACCCTCTTCTTCGGATCGATCACGACCACTCCCATGCCGATCGCGTCCAGGAGCTCCAGGCTCGTGTGCAGCTTTCCGCGCTCGGCATCGCGAGCCGAGGCGCTCACGTCCTGGAGCGTGACCAGTGCCATCTTGTTGGCTCGGAGCGTCATGGGGGAGGCGCCCAGCAAGAACGCTCTCATGTCGATCATGCCCTCGCTGCGCTGGGCGATGCGGACCTCGATCGCCTGCTCTCTTCCGCCGTGCTCCGCCGCGGTGGTCACCGCCTTGATCAGCCGACAGGCTCCACAGGACTTGTGCGATCCGCAGCCCCCCTTTCTCGCATGCATGCAGCGCAGCAGATCGCCTACGGAGTCGGTCACTTGCCCCGGTCGCCGGCTGTCCAGCAGTTTGTCCATCGCGCGGTTGCGTGCCCGAACCCCGTACGAGGTGTCCACCAGCATGGCCGGTGTCGGGAGCAGCTCGAGGACGCTGAGCACGGTCTCGAGGTTCAGGTCGGTAGGAGGCATCGGGCGACTCCAGGCCCGTTGTGGGGCCTACCAGGAGTGTATCGGATCCCGGAGGCGTGGCCTGGATGCCGTCGCCATCAGTTGTCTCCGAGCACCGCCTGGATGGGCGCCAGGAACACGCGGCACATGCCCGCCACCAGCTCGGCCAGCGCAGGCTGGGCGGCGATGTTCGGGATGGTCTGGGCGGCCACTCGGCGGCGCTCGAGCTCGCCCAGGGCGAAGGCCAGGGATCCGCAAGCCCTGAGCATGTCGATGGCTTCGGTGACGTCTTCGGGGGAGGTGGCGTCACGGGGCTGGTCGAGCACGTCCTCGAGCCATGCACTGCGCTCGGGGGGCAGGGTCTGCATTCCGTGCAACACCAGCGCCGAGCGCTTGCCCTCGGCGATGTCGCTGCCCGGGGCTCCGCGCCCCTTGCTGCCGTACAGATCGAGCACGTCGTCTTGGACCTGGAACAGCACGCCCATGTGGCGCGCTGCTTCGGCCAATCCGTCCACCACCTCGCTGGGAGCGCCACAGACCAGGGCAGCCCCGGCCATCGGCAAGGCGAAGAGCCCCGAGGTCTTGCCCTCGACCATGGTGAAATAGTCCTCGAGGTTGGCGTGGGGATTGTCCTTGAGGGCGAACTCGCGTTCCTGGCCGTCGATGACCCTCAGGGTCTCCACCAGGACCCGCGCCGCCGCAGCCTCGCGCACCGCATGGGGCGCTTCGAGGCGGTGAACCAGCAGCAGGGTCCAGTAGAACATGGCGTCACCCAGGTTGATGGCCTGGGCGGCGCCGTATCGAGCCCAGACCGTGGGCTGGCCGCGCCGGAGGGTGTCGCCGTCCTGCAGGTCGTCGTGCACCAGGGTGGCGTTGTGCAGCACTTCGCAAGCAGCGCCGAAGGGAACGAGGCGTTCGGGAGCGTGGCCCAGTGCCTGCGCCGTGAGCAGGGGGAGGAGCGCACGGTGCCGCTTGCCGCCGGTGCCCAGGTGGTAGGAGGCCATGCCGGGCAGGGTGGAGCCCGGCGGCGTGCTGCCGAGGGTCACTTCCGCGATCAAGGCGAGGATACCGGGCAGCTGCGCGGTCCGCAGCTGCGCGTAGCGCTGCATGAAGTCCATGGGAGGCGACCTACTGGGCTTCGATGACACCCAGGAAGAGAGGCGCGGGGTTGGCGCAGGTGGTGCAGAACAGACCCACCAGCCACAGGCCGTCGCCCTCGAAGCCAGCGAAGGTCGCCCCGGCGTCGTCGGTAGCCAGGGCCAGCTCGTACTCGCCCAACCCGCCGATGTCCGCGGTGTACATCTCGTCCGGGATGACCTGCAGGTCGAAGAACTGCTGCTCCATCTCTTCGACCGTCAGCTCGTACCGAGCGAGCATGAGGAAGTCGATGTTGGAGATTGAGAACTCGAGGTCCTGGCCGTCGAGGGTCAGGTCCATCCAGTTGACGAGGTAGTCGCGACCCGCCGGCACCTCGATGGTCCCACCCCGGGACAGATCAGGGTCGAAGGTGAGGATGGACGAAGTGGAGTCCAGGTACATGGTGGTGTTGGCTTCTTCGGGGGTGGGCGCGAAGAAGCCGAGCATGCGGTACTCGTACAGACCCGTGAGCGCAGTGAGCATGAACGTGGAGCCCAGGGAGGAGCAGACCTCGGTGGAGGGGTCGATGGTGGTGCCGTTGAACTCGAACTGCGACATGTAGGCGCTGGTCTCGCCGCCGGTGGGCTCGTAGTCCACGTTGCCCGAGATGTCCTGCTGGGTGAGGGCGTTGGTGGAGATGTCCACCAGGACGTCTTCCTTGGTCTTGTCGTCGAAGCGCACCACGCGCATCAGGTCGATGTCGGTGGTGGGGTCCATCTCGTGCTCGAGGAGGTCTTCGGTCAGGTCGGACCAGTCGAAGAGCACGTCGTCGGGGCAGTCGGCGATGGCTGTGGTCTCGGACTCGATGGAGGTGGTGAAGCGGAAGTTCCAGCCGTCCTCGAGCTGGATGGTGTAGGTACCGCAGGCACAGAGCAGCAGCGTGGGGGCGATCAGGGCGAGATTGGGGCGGGACATGATGGCTCCTCCATGAAGCGGTCGCGTGCCCTAACCCGCTGGCTCTGGCGTCACGACCTGCCAGAGCAGGCCCTGCCTCTCGAGCTCCAGCCCCTGCAGCGCCTCGACCTGGCCAGCTTGCTCGAGCAAGACGAACACCGGCACGCTCCGTTGCAGGTGGTCCGCGACCAGATCGGCCGTGGGGTTGGCGATCACGTGCACGTCGGGGCGTTGGCCCAGCGCTCCCTGGTAGTAGAACTCGAAGACCGCGGAGAATCCCCACTCCTGGATGGAGGAGAAGTGCACCAACGCAGCGCCCTGGGGTAGCTGCTCGCAGAGCCCTCGGCCGTAGGTCTGCGCGTCCTCGAAGTCCGACAGGTCGCAGACCTCGTGGCTCGTTCGGGCGGTGAGCAGCGGGATCAGGGCCAGGATGGCGACTGCGGTCCAGGTGGCTGGTCGTGCGCGACCCACGGGGAGCCCTTGCTCGAGGGCTCGGAGCAGGAACTCCACCCCCAGTCCAGCCAGGACGCAGAGCAGCAGCACCGTGGGCAGGAAGAACACCGGCCAGTCCCACGCGCCGTAGTCGAAGAAGAACCAGGTGTTGCCAGCTGCGGCCAGGAGGAGGGCCGAGCCAGCCACCGGCCGCCGTCGCAAAAGGGCCATGGCGCCCAGCGCAGCGAGCAGGACACCCGCCCAGGAGAGCTGGTCCTGGTAGAGGGCTTGCAGATCGGTGGCCCGGTGGGCGAGGTCCATGTCGTCCGTGAACCAGGTCTTGTAGTTGCCCCCGGACGCGAACCAGTGCCAGGGAGCGCCGCGTTCGGGTCGCCAGGCGTCGACGGCGGGCTTCATGGCCGCCCTCAGGGGAACCCAGAGCAGGATGCAGGCCCCCGCGATCACGCCGGCTATCGACAGGGCAGCGATGCGCGCTCGACCGGCGATCCCGGGAGCGCCTTGTCGAGGCCGACCCGCGTGCCAGACCAGGAGGGCAAAGCCCAGGCCGCAGGTGGCCACAAAGTAGTGGGCGCCCAAGCCGGCGCCCGCCAGGATCGAGCCGCCAAGCACCCAGCGCCACGAGGCGGACCTGGCCCCCGTGAGCAGGGCCAGGACGACCAACACGAGCACGGCGAGGGCCAGGGTGTAGACCTCGGCCACGACGCACTGGCCCCAGAACAGCCGTCCAGATCCCAGCAGGGCTGCGGCCCACAGCGCCGCCATGGGCCGCGCTCCCAACCGTCGCACCAGCGGGTAGATCAGGCCGACGGTGGCGGCGCCGAAGGTGGCGCTCATCAGGTTGATGGCCCTGGCCGGCTCTCCGGGCAGGAAGGCGAACAGCCTGCCTACCAAGGTGTAGAGCGGGTAGCCGGGGGGATGAGGGATGCCCAGGGTGGCGGCCGCGGCGGCGTATTCCGCGCTGTCGTACCAGTACACCGTGGGGGAGGCGGTGGTGGCGTACAGGACCAGGAACAGGACACCGACGCCCACGGCCAGCGCAAGGTCTCTGCGGTTCGACCTGTCGGCGCTGGATGTGGCGGGCCCTGGCATGGCCCCAGCCTATCGCACTGGTGTGCGTCGCTCGCCCCTGGGAGCGGCAGCGGCTACTCTGTCGGCGCTCTGCATCCCCCCGGAGGAAGCTTCAATGACCCTCTCTCCAGCCCGTATCGTGTTCCTGTCGGCCCTGACTGTCGTGGGCTGCAAGGCTCCACCCGAGGCCCCGACCGAGCTCAACGAGCTGAGCGCCTACCTCTTCCGCAACTGGGAAGCCGAAGAAGAGGGCGTGCTCGAGGTGGGCATGTACAACCTTCAGCAGTTCTTCGTCGATGCGGACTTGGACGTCAGCTACGCCGATCGTTCCTACCAGCTCGAGGTGTTGAGCGACGACGACGTCGCCGAGGTCGACAACCCCGAAGGTTCGGATCCGGCAGATTGCCTGGGCGTAGGCCTGGTGGCGGGCTCCGCGTTCACGGCCGAAGAGCACGCCCAGGCCATCATCCAGGGCGACCAGACCGAGCTCGAGCCCAACTCTCGGGACAAGTACGATCGTATCTTCCTCGACCCCACCGACCCCAGCTGCTTCCCCTCCCGGGAATGCACGGTGCTGCGCACCAACAACGACCTCATCAAGGACAACGCGTTCATGACCATCCCCTACGAGATGGTCAAGGACTTCCGCTGGGTCGAGCTGGACCCCGAAGGCGTGGCCGGCAGCGGCGAGTGGGGCATCCTGGCGCGCACATGGATCAAGGAACGCGGCGTCGGCGAGAGCGGCAACAACACCATCGAGCAGTCCTACAGCGTCGACGTCTTCCTCCCCGGGGCCCACGGCGACTGGGCGCTCTACCGCTACATGGCCTTGTGGAGCGAGTCTACGGGCACCACGGACGATCCGGACACCATCATGGGCGTCACCAAGTTCGGGATGGACCAGCTGTTCGACGAGACCGAGGAGTGGCTGGGAGAGAACCTGTAGGGGAGCGCGGGGGCTCGGGGCTCGGGGGCTC
>CAZVHW010000279.1:0-9731 GCA_964626835.1 uncultured Enterobacterales bacterium | reverse complement strand
CTCTTGCATGCCCGTGAAGCGCGCGTGGCGCGGGGTGACAGCTCACTCCACCTGCTGCATCTCCAGGGGGCCGGAGATCGTCAGCTCGATGTCGTTGAAGTCCTGGTCTCCGCCACCATATTCGTCCTCGAAACCGACCAACCAGACGCAGTCGCCAGCATAGGTGATGGCGGCGTGGTTGAAGCCGTCCGCGTTGCGGCTCGCCGGTCCGCTGTAGAAGACGTTGCCGTTGTCGGTCACTTGGATGGAGAAGACCAGCTCCGTGCCGACATCGAAGATCCCCAGGTACGTGGTCGTACCTTCGGCGGTGACGTGCCCGGTGCCCAGGTAGATGGAATCCGGCGAGGACAGGTACAGCTCGCTGGTGTAGCCGGCATCGCTGCCCTCGTAGCTGACCTGGAGCGCCAGCCGTTGGGTGACCACGAGCCCGGCTGCAGGGTGCATGTCGTAGGCGCTGTCGGGGTCCCAGCACTCGTCCTGCACGTCCGTGTCTGCGTCTGCGTCCGTGTCCGTGTCCGTGTCCGTGTCCGTGTCCGCATCGCCTCCAGGGTCGGTGTCGTCGGGTGAGCCCGAACCGCCACCGCTCGTGTCGGTGTCGCCGGTGTCCGGTTCCTTGTCCCGGGGAAATCCGGCGTCGTCCGAGCGCTGGAAGCCGTAGTCGTTGCAGCCCACGGCGAGCCAGAGGCAGAGGATGAGGGGGCGGTGCATGGGACCTCCAGGGAGGACTACCGCAAGCTTCATGCCAGGTCAGACGGGGCGTCGGGCAGCCGTTCCTGGACGACTCCGGGCGTTGATGGGGAAAGATGGTCGCGCAGTGCGGGACCCGATTGGGGCGCGGGAGTCGCAGCGGACCTGCGGAGCGGGGGCAGGGAAGGTGGTCGGCTCGATTGCAGCCTGCCGCGGTGTCTGGTTTCGGTGGACTACCCAGGCGGCTCTTCGAGGTCGGTGCGAGGGGACGGGGCTACGACGGTTCCGGCCTTGAAGCGCTGCTCGGCGCCCGCTGCGGCATAGATCACCAGCACCTCCAGCGGCGTGTCCTGCTGGGGAACCGTGAGGGAGTGGGAGGTGCCCTGGGGGATGCGCATGGCCATGCCTTCCCCGAGCTCGTACGTGGTCTCGCCCAGCTGCGTGATGGCGCGACCGTGCAGTACGTAGACCAGCTCGTCGCCGTCGTGGGTGTGCTCTGGGGCTGTGGCTCCGGGGTGCGCAACGAGCCTCGTCATGGAGGCGGCGGTTCCTCCCACCGAAGCCTCGTCGAGCAGGATCTGGGCCAGGAGCTTGCCATCTTGCAGCGCGTAAGTGGGCTGGTCGGCCGTGGAGACCACGTGGGTCGGGGTGGGGGAGGTGTCGGCGAGGACCTGGGTGGCCCCCAGCGCCAGGCTGGCGCCCACCAGCGCTGACAGGGCGGAGAGTGTCACGGTGTGTGTACGTCGGTTCATTTGCCTGCTCCGAGCTCGGTGGATTCCGGGGGTTCTATCGCGGCGGAGGGTTCTCGCGCGTCGTTGGTGGGCGTTCGCCGGCGATCCCTGTGATACAAGCGAGACACCATGGCCCTCGAGACCCGCGAGATGACAGACACCCGAGACCAGCTCGAGTGCTCGGTGGCTGTCTCTGCATCCGGGGACAGAGCCGCCAGCGATGCCCTCGCCCGGTGATCCTGCCATCGAACAAGGGTCGAGGGCGATTGCACCACACCCGCCCACAACCCCGATGCCGCTATTTCGACCATGGTCGCTGCGCGATGCGGTGCAGGTTCGTGCCCTGGGTCGGGATTGACCAGGTCACCTGGCAGCCGATCCACACTCCCTCGGTGCGCCGCGGCTTCGAACCGTGACTCGAGGATCCGATGGGAAGGCATGGCACGAAGTGCAAGGAGCCAGCCTTGAGCACGATCAATCCCGGAGGCCTGTTCGCGACGACCATGATGGGTGGGCAAGCCATCGTGGACGGTGCGGCCGCCATGCAGGCGGCGGCGGAGCGAACCATCGAGGCCACAGGCGGCGTGCGGATGCCGGAGGACCGGGTGACCATAGCCGGGGGCTCGCTAGAGGACGCCATGATGGACACGATGAAGGGCAAGTACGGCATCGCGGCAGGTGCCGCCGTGGTGAAGGCCGCGGACGAGGCGCTCCAGACGGTGTTCGAGGTCTTCGGCCCCTGATCGGCGCCTGTCGGCTCGGGCGCAACCTGTCGACAACCTAGGCCACGGGCCTGTAGCCAGTCGAGCCTGCGACCGAGCCGAGGGTGGCATACAACCCTGGTTTTCGCGGGCCTGGGTGTCGAGGTGCCGAACGGATCTTCGATCTTCCGACGGTCTTCGACTCCCGGACCGTGTCGGATTGCCGGGGCTCTGGCGAGCCCTCTGGATTCGACACGGATTGGACGTCCTTCCGCAATCCCACCTTCCGATCCGAGCACCGGAGCGGCGGGTTCCGGTACCCGTTTTGGGACGGTCAGGGACGACCTGACCGCAATGCACCGTCCCATATCCAGCTTTCGCCAGCACTATACAGCTCCGTACCCTACTCTACGTACCCCAACGCCTCCAACACCTCGCGCAGCTCCCGCCGTTCGTCTGGATTCGCCCCCGCCTCACCCTTGTCTGGTACCACTACCGGGGTGGTTTCCACCCAGGCTCGGGTGGCGTCCAACAAGGCTGTCTGGCCGGACGCGGCCATGGCTCGTTCCTCGCCGGGATCCTCGACGAGGTCGAACGCCTGGAGATGGCCGGGCTGTCCGAGCAGCTTCCAGTGCCCGTCCAGGGTGGCCGCCAAGAGCCCCCCTCGCTCGGCCACGGCCAGGGTGGGCGTGGCTGCATGAAGCAGCGAGCGGCCCTGCCACTCCGCTGGTGTTCGGTCGGGCTGGCCGATGGCTTCCAGGATGGTGGGGGCCAGGTCCACCAGGCGGGCCACGGTGTCCGTGCGTCGGGTTGGCTCGATGCCGGGGCCCCAGATCAACAGGGGGACCTGGGTGAGGGGCTCCCAGACCCAGGGGCCATGGCCGTTGCGGCCGTGCTCACCCAACAGCTCACCGTGGTCGCTGGTGAACACCACGACGGTCTGGTGCGCCTCGCCGGTGTGGTCCAGGGCCATCAGCAGCTTGCCCAGGCGGTGGTCGGCGTCCCACACCGCGGCCCGATAGGCGTCGCGGTAGATGGCCAGGTGCTGCTCGGGGCCGATGCCCGCGTCTGCGTATTCGGCGTGGGACTGCTTGATGCCGCCCTGGGGGCACTTGTTGTCCCGACCTCGGTACAGGTCGGCGGGTACGGTCACTCCCACGGCGTTCTGTGCCCGTTGGCTGGGACAGAGGGGGTGATGGGTGGCCATGAGGTGCAGATACAGGAAGTTGGGCAGGTCGTCCCGAGACCACAGCTCCAGGTCACGCTTGGCGGCCTGCAGAGCAGCCTCGTCGCCTTCGTAGCTCCATTGGTCGAAGCCCAGATCGGTGGCGTCCAGCCAGTCCAGGTAGCCGTTGGCGTTCAGCCCCACGGTGACGTAGCCAAGGTCGCGCAGGACGTCGGGGAGCGTGGGGAAGGTGGCGCCCGGTCGTGGGCGTGTCGCCCCTTCGGCTGCCCAGCTGTCCGTCCAGCCGTGGCTCCTGGCGAAGCGCGAGGTGAGGTAGGAGACGAATGAAGGCCCGGTCCACGTGTATTGGGTCCATGCGTGCTCGTAGACCAGAGCCTTGGCGCTCGCCTGGTCGATGTGCGTGGACGCCTCGGGCGGGCCGCCGTACAGCCCCAAGGCATCCGCGCGCAGGGCGTCCACCACGACCACCAGCACGTTGGGCAAGCCACCCGGCGAGGGGCGCTCGATGGGCGAATGCTCCGGGGCGCTGGCGGACACCGTGGCACCTGGAGTCCCTGCGATCTCGACACAGAACAGCGCAGTGTGGACCTTGGCGGGCGTGGAGACCATCGCTCGGTGATCGGTGGGTTCTTCATCGCCGCGCACGGTGAGCAGGCGTACCCGTCCGCCCGGCCCCTCGAGTGGCTGGCCCTCGCGGCCGAGGAAGGTGAGGTGGATGGTGGCCACCGACCGGCGATCGGTGTCGTTCAGCCCGGTCGCGGATGCGGTCCAGGTCAGCTGCAGGCGGCTCTGGGGCGGCACGCCAAAACGTTGGCAGGCTCGCGCCTTGCCCTCTTGTCGGAGCGTGAGATCGGCGCTCCCAGACGAGAGATCGAGGCTCGCGCGGTCTTCGGGAGAACCCTGGAGCTTCCAGGGCTCCTCGATGTCTGACCCTCCGGACCCCTCGGGCTTGCCGTCGCAGCTGACCAGCGCGGTTGCGACCAGCAGCAGGGCCGGCCACCTGCTCGGCCGGTGTCTTGCGGGTCGGGTAGCGGGGTGCATGGGTGGGCTCGAGGGTTG
This sequence comes from uncultured Enterobacterales bacterium, assembly GCA_964626835.1. GTDB lineage: Bacteria > Myxococcota_A > UBA796 > UBA796 > JAFGLY01 > CALDOK01. Next base: position 5,367 of record CAZVHW010000279.1, on the reverse strand, counting down.
TCGTCGGGGTGGCAGTGTATCCACCCAGCGTGGCGAAGGATGCCAAACCCGGGCCACGGGGTCTTGCCTCGTGCTATCCTCGCGCGCGAATCTCCCGAGGAGGTCGACCATGGGCTTCTCCCGCACCCAAACGATCTTTCTGGCCGCCTGCCTGCTGGGCGCGGCGCTGATCTACAGCCCCGTCGTCAACGCGGGCTGTACCAAGGACACGGACTGCAAGGGCGACAGGGTGTGCAACGCCGAGGGTCGCTGCGTGGACCCGGAGCCCTGCCCACCCTGCGACTGCTCCGAGTCGGAAGATTCCACACCTGCGGTCACCTCGCCCGATGTCGCCCCTCCGCCGGAGCGCCCCAAGGTGCCCGATGGCTCCACGCTGCTCATCACGATGACCGACGAGTCGCCCACCACCGGCGTGGAGGTGTCCTGCCCCAGCGGGTTCCGCCTGCGGGTGAGCTTCGAGGACCGCTTGGCCACGGTGCCCGGCGTGCCCGCCGAGTATTGCAGCGTGCACTTCAAGGGGCCCATCAGCGCTCGCTACCAACCGGTCAAGGGCGGCCAATCCCTGCTTTGCTACATCCAGGGCTCGACGGCCGTCTGCGAATGAGGCTGGCGTGAACCTCCGCCTCCCGGCCGCTTGCCTGCTAATCGTCGCATGTGGCGCCAGAGCCGAGGCCGAAGACACCCTGTTGGAGCAAGGTCGGGCGGCGCTGCGGGCCAAGGACGGTGCCCTGGCCGAGGAGCGGCTGCAGCGGTGTGTCGCGGACCAGCCGCAGGCCACCGACTGCTGGTGGGAATTGGGTTGGGCGCACTGGTTGCGGCGGGACTGGCAGGCCACCGTGCTGGCCTGGGAACAGGTCAAGTCCCTCGATCCTGCCCATGGCGAGGTTCGCGAGTATCTCTCCAAGGCCAAGGACAATCTCGCGATGCAGGACATGGCAGAGAGAGGAGCGCAGGCGGCCCCGGCCAGCTTCCAGTCCAAGGCACCCGACGGCGCCACGTTGCGCCTTCGCGCTGTCGGCGACGTGATGCTGGGCACGGACTTTCCGGCTGGAAACCTGCCGCCTGACGATGGCGCCACGATCCTGGACGCCGTGGCCGATCTGCTGATGGATGCGGATCTGACCTTCGCCAACCTCGAGGGCCCCGTCTGCGATGGAGGCGAGACCCACAAGTGTGATCCGAACAAGCCCCCCGGGTCCTGCTACGCGTTCCGCTCGCCTGCCCGCTATGGCGCGTATCTGAAGCAGGTTGGCGTAGACGTGGTCTCCACGGCCAACAACCACTCAGGGGACTTCGGCGACTTCTGCCGTGCGCAGACCGAGACCAACCTGGATGCCCTGGGGATCCTGCACTCCGGCCGGCCGGGTGACGTGGCCCGGCTCGAGGTCAACGGCCTGCAGCTGGCTCTCATCGCTTTTCACACCTCCGCCGCCACGCACGACGTGCGCGACATCCCTACCGCCGCCGCCCTGGTCCAGGGCCTCGCGGCCGAGAGCGATCTTGTCATCGTGAGCTTCCACGGCGGCGCAGAGGGAAGCCGAGCGCTGCACGTCCCCCACGGGCAGGAGACCTTCTACAACGAAAACCGAGGCCGCCTGCGGGACTTCAGCCACGCCGTGGTGGACGCCGGTGCCGACTTGGTGCTGGGCCACGGACCCCACGTGTTGCGCGGCATGGAGGTGTATCGACAGCGCTTGATCGCCTATTCCCTCGGTAACTTCGCCACCTACGGGCGCTTCAACCTCAGCGGAAACCTGGGCATCGGGGCGGTGCTCGAGGTTCGAGTGGACCGTGAAGGCCGCTTCCTGTCGGGCACCGTGATGCCCACCCGTCAAGAGGGCGAGGGGGTGCCCGTTCCGGATCCCGAAGCGCGCGCCGTCGACCTGCTTCGGCAGCTCTCTTTGGACGATTTTCCCGACACGGCGGTTCGGGTGGCACAGGACGGGAGCCTGGCAGCTCCGGAGGCTTGAGCGCGGTGCTGATACAGGAAGATGTCTCACTTGCGCCCCTGACCACCTTGGGAGTGGGCGGGCAGGCGCGGTACTTCGTGCAGGCCGAGGACGAGGAGGCCGTGATTCAGGCCGTGCGGCACGTGGACTCCAACATCGCACGGCGCGGTGATCTGCTGGTCCTCGGCGGGGGCTCGAACCTGTTGGTGGCGGACCAGGGTTTTCCAGGATGGGTGGTGGCCTTGCGAACTCGGGGAATCCGGGAAGCTGGACAGCATCCGGTCATCGTCGAGGCAGCCGCAGGCGAAGCGTGGGATGACCTGGTGTCTTGGACCGTGGAGAGGGAACTCTCCGGACTCGAGTGTCTGGCCGGAGTCCCGGGCACCGTGGGGGCCACCCCGATCCAGAACGTGGGTGCCTACGGGAAAGAAGTGGCCGACACGCTCCTGGACCTACGCGCCTGGGACAGAGAACGATGCGCCTCGGTCACCTTGTCAGCGGTAGACTGCGGCTTTGGCTATCGCGGCAGCGTCTTCAAGCTCGAGATGCGTCACCGATACGTCATCCTCTCCGTTCGCTTCGCACTCCGCAGGGGTCCTCCCTCCCGACCCAGGCAGGGGGAACTTGCGCGCCTGCTCGATGGGCTCGAGGGTACTCCGACGCCTGCTGCGGTGCGAGACATCGTGCTTCAGCTGCGCCGAAGCAAGGGAATGGTCTACGATGCGGCGGATCCCGACACGTGGAGCGCTGGGTCCTTCTTCGTGAATCCCGTGGTGAGCACCGAGCAAGCGCAACACATCGAAGACACTGTGTCGGACGGCACTTCGATGCCTCGTTACCCAGCGGGGGACGGGAAGGTCAAGCTGGCGGCTGCTTGGCTCATCGAACGAGCGGGATTTCCGAGGGGATACCGGCTGGGGGCGGTGGGGCTGTCCACCCGGCACTGTCTTGCGCTCACGAACCGGGGCGGCGCCAGTGCGGGCGAGGTTCTGGAGCTGGCACGAACCATTCGCCATGGCGTTGAGCAGCGCTTCGGTGTGTCGCTTCGCCCCGAGCCCGTGTTCGTGAACCTGGAACTCTAGGGCACGGGCCCTTCGTTCAACGCCCAGAGATCTTCGACCAGCGTGGTGTGGCCGAGCATCCAGGGCTCGTCCCAGGCGAGGGACCACGACAGCTGTCCATCGCTCGTGACTTCGTGTATCACGCCCTCGGTTCCGTAGTTTATCAGTGTGTTGCCGTTGGGCAGCCGCACCGCCTCGCCCTGATACTGGGCGTAGAGGTCCTGGCCCTCGCCGTGGCTCCAGATCTGGCGCAGGACCTGGGCCTGTTCGTCGAGCTCGAACTCTCGCACGCGCTGCTGGGAGAGCTGGTCCGGGACGTGGGTGGAGACCAGCAGGGTGCCCTCGGCGGTGAAGTTGGGGTAGTGCTGCAGTTCGAAGTTGGCGGACTCCGGATCGAAGTCCCAGCTTCCCTCGAGCTGACCCCACTGGTGAAGCACCTCGCCGCTGGCAAGGTCCACCTCGAGGACCGAATGGGTGGCCCAGGTCGAGTACAGCGCCGTGCCTCGGGGAGCGTCCCATACGATGGCGTTGGCCTCGCAGCACCAGGACTCGGTGCAGCGGTCCGCGATCCACGACACACAGTCGAAGATCCGCTCGCGCCCCCCGCTGGGCGTGAAGCGAGACAGCCAACCTTCCCGCTCGACGTCCCGGTCGTAGTAGACGATGGCGCCCGAGTCGTCTTCGTCCCAGCCAAACCGCAGGCCGGGGATCTCCAGCTCGTTCTGCTGGGTGAGATCCAGCGTCATGCGGTGGATCACCGCCGGCTGGTCGCCCGCGAGCCCGAAGCGATCCACCCGCTCGGTCACGACGTGGGTGCCGTCTCGGGACGGACGGGGGAAGGTGCTGGAGAGGCCGTCCGGCAGGGCGCGGTACCAGACCACTCGTCCCCGGCGGTCCAGCACGAACTGCCAGTACGGCCCGTCGTAGTACGCGTCGTCGTAGGCTTCGATGGAACCGATCAGCCACGGCGCGTCGGACGACGTGCTCGGATCCCAGGTCTCGAGGTTGGGCTGTAGCGCTGGATCGGGAAGGGCATCGGTTTCGGACCGGAACAGCTCGAACTGGAGGGTCGTGTCGAGAGCACTACAGGCGAACTGCCACCAGAACTCCGACGCTGCGGGCAAGCCCAGCAGCACCTGGTCACGGGGGCCGGGCTCTGCCCCGTCGGGCCACGCGGCCAGGCTTTCCTCGCCATCGAGCCCATAGTCGATCCAGACGGCGTCCCAGCCTGGCTCCTGTGTCCAGGAGACCGTTGCGAGCGTGACCATCTCGTCATGGAACGAGATCGAGACGTCCGACACGCAGTCGTTGTCGGGAAGGTACCAGTCGGTGCGGCTGTCGCGGCCGCTGTCCTCCACCCCGCAGCGGCAGGCCGCGCACGCGAGCAGCAGCAGGAAAGGCCGGAACACGCGCTAGTCCATGCGCCCGATGACCTCGACGAGGAGGTTGGTGACGTTCGTGGCGTTTTTCAGGAACACGGCCAGGATGTCGTCCCAGGTGACCGGGGCCTCGTCGGTCTTCCAGCAGTCGTAGTCGGTGGACATGGCTACCGCCGCGTAGGGCAGGCCGGCTTCGTTGGCCAGGATGCATTCGGGCGCCACGCTCATGTTGATGACGTCGGCACCCCAGGCGCGGAACATGAAGGACTCTGCGCGGGTGGAGAAGCGGGGGCCTTCGATGGTGACCACCGTACCGCGCTCGTGGTGGGGGACGCCCAGGTCGCGGCAGGCGGCGATCATCAGCTCGCGAAGACCGGTGTCGAAAGGATCCGCCATGGGGGTGTGGACGGGCGCATGGGGCTCGAAGTGCTCGTGGAAGGTGACGGCGCGGTGCCGCGTGAAGTCGATGAACTGGTCGAGCACCACCAGGTGTCCGCGATCGATCTCTTCGCGCAGGGACCCCACCGCGGTGGTGGCGAGCACGCAGTCGCAGCCGGCGTCCTTCAGTGCCCGGATGTTGCCCCGGTAGTTGACCTGGGTGGGAGGCACGGTGTGCTCGCGCCCGTGTCGGCCCAGCAGGACCACGGGGTGTTCGCCGATGAAGCCGTGCTTCAAGGGTGCGCTGGGGGAGCCCCACGGGGTGTCCACCACCTGGTCACGTGGGGAGCGCAGGATGTCGGGGTTGTCCAGGCCGCTGCCGCCGATGATGCCGATCTTCTTCATGGGAGCCTCTTGGAGACGGGGAGTATCCCAGCCGGGCCGGGGTGGACGAAGCGCCTATCCCACACCGCTGGTGGCGGGCGAGAGGTTTGTCGTCTCCTGCCGGACTCGCCATGCTGACGGAGGAAGGCTGCCGCGCTACCTGGGATCCTCGGATGGCCCTGATGGACTGGTACGCCGACCTCCACATCCACTCTC
>CAZVHW010000278.1:0-9761 GCA_964626835.1 uncultured Enterobacterales bacterium | reverse complement strand
AATGGCCCTCGCGTTGTCTTGCCGCTACCAGGTGCGCCCTCGATTGTACATACAGTAGAACGTTCTCCGAGGAGAGCAGAGATTTGAGGGCCCACGGCGTCCAGCGGGCGGTCACGGCGGGGCAAGCCGTGGTGTTGTACGACGGCGAGCGCGTGCTGGGCGGGGGGTGGATCGAGAGACAGGGAGGCCACACCTAGCGTTCAAGGCCCCGCCTCCGGCACCACCAAGCCCTCCAACGGCGCCCCAGGTAGCTGCCGATAACGTTCCAACAGCTCCTGCTGACGGCTGCTCATATCCACGAGGTTCCCCTCGATCATCACGAGGGTCGCCCAGGTGGTCAGCTCGAGCGGATCGCCGTTCCACACCACCAGGTCGGCCCGCGCACCGGACTCGATGACGCCGTACCCCTCCATCCCAAACACCCGAGCAGGTGCGGCCGAGATCGCGTCGAGGGCAGCGGCGTGGTCCATGCCGTCGCGTACGGCGATGCCAGCGAGCTGGCGCAGGTGGTAGGCGTGGATGGAGGACTGGTTCGAGATCATCACCTCGACGCCAGTCTGGGCCAACAGTGCCGGGGCGTCGGGCCGGGCGTGGAGCCGGTCGAAGCCAGCGGGCTCCATGGTCATGGGATTGAGCAGCACCGGGATACCGGCTTGGGCCAGGGCGTCGGCGTGCAACCAAGCCTCGGTACCACCGCTGATGATCAAGCGGACGTTTTCCAGCTCGGCGAAGCGGACCAGGGCCTCGATGTCCGGGGCGCGGTGGGCACCGACGATCAGGGGCCGCTGGCCCGCGAGCACGGGCTGCAAGGCCTCGAGCTCCATGCGGCCCGCCGCCAAGCTGCGGCTGCGGTTCTGGTCGTAGGCCCTGGGATCCGCCGCGAAGGACCGGGCGTCGCCCAGCAGCTCCCGCAGCAGGCGGATGCCCTCGGCAGGTGTGCCTCCGGTCAGGCTGGCGCTCAGGGCAACGCCCCGCTGGGCCACCGCCCGATCCTGGGTGGTACCCCACAGATCCACCCACGCGGCCTGGCCCGCCACCATGCCCCCGCTGGGCGCCACGACGGCCGAGACTATGCCCTCGCGGCGAGCGATGGGGACGGAGACGCTGAGGGGATCGTAGCTGTCCGCCACGTCGTGAGCGGCACGCACGGCGTGTCCCTCTGCGTCGGCGTGGTGCGTGGCCTTCTCGCCACCGATCTCCACCAAGCCCAGGGTTCCCCCGACCTGGACGAAGCCCGGGGTCACCAGCTGTCCGGGCTCGAGACCGATCCGCCGGCAGGACGCGCCCTCCCAGCTCGATGCGACGGAGGCATCGACCGCCCGAATCCGGCCCTCGGCCACGAGGATCTCGAGCCCCTCATGCGGCCCGGAAGAGAGCTGGACGGTGCCGCCACCGAGGACCACGCAATCACCACTGTCCGCGTAGGAGCGGGGTTGATCCCCGCCCGCAGCCAGCGAGGCCGACACCAACACACCAGCCAGCAGCGCGCTCATGGCCTCACCTCCCGCCCCAGCTGGAAGTCAGACCAGATGGTGGGTTGGTCGATGTCGTGCCGGAGCACGCCGTCGATAAAGACCAGGCGAGCCTTGCTGTAGACAGAAAACGGATGGCCAGTCCAGACCACGACGTCGGCCCGCTTGCCGGGCTCGAGGCTACCGGTGACGTCTTCGATGCCCAGCACCCAGGCCGGCTGCAAGGTGACCCAGCTCAAGGCCTCGTCCTGGGTGATCTCGAGTCCCGCCCGCACGCCCTCACGCCAGGCCTTCGCGGCCTCTTGGTTGAGGATCTGCCCGTAGGTGGGGGAGTCCGAGTGCAGCGTGACCCTCGCACCCCCATCGTGCACCAGGGCCGCACCCGCGGGGATGCCGTCCAAGGCTTCCATCTTGAAGCCCCACCAGTCCGACCAGGTGACGGTGGCTACGTTCCGCTCGGCCAGGATGTCGCGGATCTTGTAGGCGCTGGTGGCGTGATGAAAAGCGCGAATGGAGAAACCCAGCTCGTCTGCCAGCTGCAGGATGTCGAGCATGTCGTCTACTCGGTAGCAGTGCACCTGGGGAAGGATCTCCCCACGCAGCACCCCAACCAGCGTCTCGGTGCTCAGGTTTCGGTCCGGAGGATCGGGTGGATCCTCCGCCTCCACGTTCCTCCTGCGACCCCGGGCAGGCTCGTCGTCACCCTCGAGCTGGGACGCTTCCCATTCGTCCCACTCCTGGGCCACCTTTTCGGCGTCCAAGAAGGCCTGGCGCATCTCGTGGAGGTTGCCCATGCGGGTAGCGGGGGAGCGGCCCATGCGCCCGTACACCCTCTTGGGGTTCTCGCCACAGGCCATCTTCAGGTGCTCGGGAGCGCCCGGGAACCGCATGGCCCGGGCGCCGCGATGGGGAACGAGGTGAAGCACCACCCCACGGCCCCCGATCAGGTTCGCCGACCCCGGAATGGTCAGCACCGTGGTCACCCCACCGGCCACCGCGGCCTGGATGGCCGGATCGTGGGGCTTGACCGAGTGCTCGGCCCAGAGCCCTGCCGTGAGGGGCGAGGTGCCCTCGTTGCCGTCGTCGTGAGCGTCGGACCAAGGCCAGGCGTAGACTCCGATGTGAGAGTGGGGATCGATGAGCCCCGGCGTGACGGTTTGTCCCTCGAGGCTCAGTACCCTGACGCCCGGCGCGTCGGGGGGATCACCCTCGCCCAGCGCACTGATGAGCCCGTCCTCGAGCAGCACCCATCCGCGCTCGTACTCCACCCCCGTGGCGGTCATGACGTGGGCGTCGCGCAGCATCACCGCGGGGGCGGGCTCGAGGACCGTGGCCTCGATGGGGGCCAGGCCCCTTGCCTCGATCTCGGCAAGGCTCGAGGGCTCGGGCTCTGGGGGAGCCGATGCGGCGACCGGCGCACAACACAGAAAGAGGACCAGACCGATCATGGCACACCGACGTTGGGACAAGACAGGATAGCCCGCCGACAACAGCCTCCACCCGCCCGATGAACCACTCCGGCTGCGACCGCCGGGCTACTGGAGCCCGTCGAGCTTGCGCTTGACGGCCTTGCGCTCTTCTTTGAGCTGGGCTTGCTCGGCTTCGCCGAGGGCGGCCTTGTAGTACCGGCGGGCCTTGTCCTTGTCCCCTTGCTGCGCGGCGATGTCGCCAAGCTCGACCCTGGCCACCACCAGCTTGCGTTGGTCGCGGGCCTGGGCTGCGGGACCCAGGCAGGCCTCGAAGGCTTCGGCCGCGGCGCTCAGCTCACCGATGGAACGCAGGGCCCCACCGAGGTTGAAGTTGAGCTCCTTGCCCAGCATCATGTCGTTGGGGTTCATGTGCTCCTTGGCCTTGCGCAGCAGGGCTACGGCTTCGTTCGTCTTGCCGGCCATCAGCGAGAACAGGCCCACGTTGTAGGTGTCCACCGGGATGTACTGCTTGAGATCGAGGGACTCGGTGATCTCGAGCGTGCGGTGGGCCGAGCGCAAGGCGGCTTCGTGGTTCTTCTGGGCGGACTGAGCCTGGGCCAGCATGGACACCGCGGCGCGCTCGCGCACCGGGTTGCGCAAGCTCTGCGCGATTCCGACGCAGCGGCCCAGCACGTCGGCTGCCTGGGCGGTCTTCTTCGAGAAGAGCAAGGACTCGCCCAGGTTGATGCCAGCCTCGAGGGCCAAGGGGCCGAGCCCAGCCTGTCCAGCCAAGGCGTTGGCCTTGCGGAAGTGTTCGACCGCAGGCTCGAACTTGCGTTCACGCCGTGCCACGAGCCCACGCACGAACTCACCTTGAGCCTGGATGGGTGGAATGGCAGCGATGTCCACCGCAGCATCCACCTGCTCGAGGGCGGCGGTGGGATTGCCGTCGGACAGCTCGATCATGGCCAGATGGCCGCGCACCTCGCCCACCTTGAGCTTGTCGTCCAGGCCATTGAACAGGGTGAGGGCGTCCTTGGCGCGATCGCGGGCGCGGTAGAGGTCCTGACGGCGGTAGTCGAGGCGGGAGCCCGCAAAGAGGACCCAAGCCTGCATGGCGCGGTCGTCCTTGTCGCTGGCCCACCCGATGGCTTCGTTGAAGAGCTTCTCGGCGGGCTCGACCTGTCCACCCGTGACAAGCCGCTCGAGCAGGTTCATGAACACCGTGCGACGAAGCGGATCGGGCCAGGAGATGTCGTCGAAGTTGCCGACCAGTTCATGGCACATGCCCCACATCTCGGGGCGGTCGGTGGTGAGCGCCAGGCTCTTGACGTACATCGCCCGCGCCTGTTCCCCCGCCTCGGCGTAGGTGCGCAGGGTGCGGAGAAGGAACTCGTGGCCGCGGGGCGCAAGGAAACGCTCCATGAACTGGCCCACGCGCACGGCGCGCTGCCGTCCCTCGTCGTTGTCGTTGGCGAGCAGCACACCAAAGCGGAAGAAGGGTCGCTTGAAGCGATACAGCCAGCTCTTGAGCTGCTCCTGGTACTGCTGCTCCTCGAAGAGGTCTTCGCAGGCGTCGAGCAGATCGTCGACGGAGTCGCGCTCCAGGCCCATGATGTCGGCGGCGATGCTGGAGGGGAATGCGTGCCCCAGCAGCGCGGCGACGTGCTGCAGAGCGAGCGCGTCGGAGGCGGCCGCCTTGCGACGCTTGGGTTCCTTGGAGGCTTCGGCGTCGGCATCGCCGGTGGAGTCTTCTTCGTCGTCCAGCTCGTCTTCGTCCACGTCGGTCGGGACCAGATCGGCGAGGGTGAGACCCGCGATCTTCTCGCCGAGGCGGTCGTCGGCCGCGAGAAACTCGACGATCTCGGCGACGAAGCCAGGGAGCCCGCCGGTGACCTCGAGCAGCCCGGGGACGTCCACGTCGATCTCGATGCCCTTGGAGACCAGGAAGGCCTGGACTTGTTCTTCACCCCAGGGCTCGAGCGTGATGCGATGGAGGTCGTCGGCGCGGCGCTCGAGCATGTCGATCCAGGGAGCGGCCACGTAGCCCCGGCTGACGTCGGTGAGGGACTCGGTCGCGAGGATGGTGAACAGCTTGGCGCTACCATTGGATTCGTTGACCAGGGCCTCGAGCATCGCGAGCACACCCACGCTGTGGCAGAGGTGCACGTTCTGGATGTCGAGGATCACGGGGACCTTGCTGGCGATGCCGAGCACCACCTCGACGAACCCGAGCAGCGGGTTGTCGCGGGGGAGGCCGACCTTGAACGACTCCTCGCCCTGCTTGGGGCCCTTCTTGAGGCCGTCGATGAAGGCGGTGAACCACTGCTGGACCCGCTTGGGGTGCTGTGGCATCTGGGCGTTGAGCACCATCTCGACCTTGGTGCGCAGCAGGGGGTTCCTGTGCAGCAGGGCGTAGAGGGTCGCGTAGAGCCTGAGCAGGGTGCGCAGGCCGTCCTCTTCTTCGGTGAAGGCGAGCCGCCAAACGATGACGTCGTCTTCGGTGCTGGCCACGGAGCGGGCGAGCTCGCCCACCAGCGCGCGCTTGCCGCCACCGAGGGGGGCGTCCAACACGACGGTGCGGCCGTTGCCTTCTCGGGCGGTGGCGAGGTGGTCGCGCAGCTGCTGGATGTCGGACTCACGGGCTACGAAGATCTTGTCGGTGGGTTCGGCCACAGCTGGTTCCGGGGCTGGGGGCGCGCGGGCGCCCGGGGGGGCAGTGGAGCTATTCACGCCGGGCCTTCGTGTCAACGGACCGTCGAGGGCTCGATGACCTGCCTGGCCTCGGCTATACTGGCCACTCGATGGCCGCGCCCCGGAGGACCCCGATGCACCGCCTGATAGCCCTGCTGCTGCTCCCGCTCCTCGCCTGCGAGGAGGAGGGTTTGGACCCAGACAGCTACAACTGGGAAGTCACCATCACGGGCGTCGAGGACCTGTGCAACCCCGACGATCCCCAAGGATACCAGGAGAGCATGACCTACTCGCTCTTCTTCGACGGCAGCATCACGGACATCAAGGTCGGTGACAAGTCCTTCGCTTCGGGCATCATGTCGGGCTGCACGCTCGAGTACGACTCAGCGGTGGTGGGCGAGCGTCGCGGACCCGAAGAGGAATACTGGATCAAGTGGCAGCTGACCGGCGAAGCGACGCTGCGACAGGGGGGCGGTTCCTGTGACATCGAAGAGGGCTTCGACTGGGTCGGCGAAGAGACCTTCGAGATCGTCGAGAGCACCGATCCCGACATAGAAGTCGGTTGCACCTACACCATGGCGCTAGAAGGCACCTACGTGGGCCAAGGCAGCTAGCCTCCAACGGGGGCCGCGGACATGACCACCCAAGCACACGAGCGCATCGAAGCGGCCACCAGCGCCATCCGCTCGGTCGTGCGCGGCAAGGACGGCCAGGTCGAGCTGGCGTTGGTGGCGGTACTCGCAGGGGGACACCTGCTCATCGAGGACATCCCCGGCGTGGGAAAGACCACCCTGGCCTACACCCTGGCCCGTGTCCTCGGCGGCAGCTTCAAGCGAATCCAATTCACCAGCGACCTCCTACCCGCAGATCTGCTGGGAGTCTCGGTGCTCGATTCGACCACCGGCCAGTTCGCCTTCCGCCGCGGCCCCATCTTCGCCAATGTCGTGCTGGCCGACGAGATCAACCGCACCACGCCCCGCACCCAGAGCGCACTGCTGGAAGCCATGAACGAGCGGCGCGTCACGGTTGACGGCAACACCATGGACCTGCCGCAGCCATTCGTGGTCGTGGCCACCCAGAATCCACACGACTACCACGGCACGTTCGAGCTTCCGGACTCCCAGCTCGATCGCTTTCTGCTGCGCATTTCGATGGGCTACGCCGACAGCGAGTCAGAGCGCGCCATCCTGCGCAGTGGCGGCCTGTCCTCCGCTCACGTCGAGCCCGTGCTCGAGCCCAGCGACGTGCTGCAGCTGATCCAGCAGGCTCGAGCGGTCCGGGTGCACACCGACATCGAGGACTACCTGCTGGCTCTCGCCAGCCGCACACGCCAAGACGACCGCCTGCTCCGGGGAGTATCCACGCGTGGACTCGAGGCGCTGCACCGGACCACGCGCTCGCTGGCACTGGTGAGGGGCCGCGAGCACTGCATCCCCGAAGACGTACAGGAGCTGCTGGTGCCCGTTTGGGCCCACCGCGTGCTGCTCCGCTCCGGCGCAGGCAACGGTGACGCGGCCACGGCGCTCCGGGAGATCCTCTGGGACGTGCCCGCGCCGTTCTGATGGAGCGCTCACCAGCATCGCCGCCATCGGTGCACCGCCAGGGCCCGGCCGGAGCCGCGACGCAGGTCCGGCGCGCCCTCACCAACCCGGGCTGGGCGCTGCTCCTCCTGCTGGTCACCTGCACCAGCGCCGCGCTGTACACGGGCAACAACCGCCTGTTCCTGGTGGTCGGGGGCATGCTGGCCCTGCTGGTGACCGAGATGGTGCTGGGTTCCTGGAACCTTCGGAACCTGGACGCAGGTCGGCGGCTGCCCGCAGAGCTGTTCGCCGCGCGTCGGGTGAAAGGTCAGACCACCCTCGAAAACCACCGCCGCTTCCTCCCCGCCATCGCCTTGGTCCTACGAGAGACGGGCCGAGGTGATGCACGCGCGGGTGCAGCCTGGCTCGCACCGGGCAACAGCCTGACACTGCCGGTCACCTGGCGCTTTCGCACCCGTGGGCGGGTCACGTTGACAAACATCGAGATCACCAGCCGCTTCCCCTTCGGGCTGCTCCAGCACCGCCGGATCCTGACCAAGCCGGTCCAGCTGTTGGTCTACCCGGCACCCAAGGGACTGCCATGTGTAGACCGGGCCCGCACGCTGGGGAGTCACCGCTGCGACGACGACCTGGCGGACCCTCGTCGCGCGGGCGAAGGGGACTTCCTGGACCTGCGGGAGTACCAGGCTGGCGATCCACGTCGGCTCATCCACTGGCCCACTTCCGCGAGAATGGGCGGCCCCATGGTGGTGATCCGCGGCAGCGACAGCGACGAGGAGGTCCTCGTCGAGGTCCAGGGAGCGCTCAATCCCCACCTGTGGGAACGCAGCATCAGCGAGGCGAGTGGCCAAGTGCTTCACCATGTCCGGCTGGGGCGAGCGGTGGGCCTGCAGGTTGGCCGGCGCAGCTGGCCTGCGCGCCGCGGACCCACCTGGTATCGCTCCCTGCTCGCGGCCTTGGCCCTTCTCCCCCACGCCCCCGATCCAGAGGGGCAGCCATGACCCACCGCCAGCTGGCCTCCGCCCCGACTCGACGGGACGACCTCCGCTTGGTCAGGCTCGCCCGAGCGGCCAGTTGGGTGAGCGCTGCGACAGGCCTGGGGCTGCTGGCGATGGTTCCCGACACGGCGGGCTGGGCCGGCCTCGCCGCACTCACCACGCTCCTGGTCGCGGCGCCTTTCTCCGCCCAGCTCCGGGTAGCCACGCTTCGCCACGCTCCCACCGCCGGGGCGCTGGTGGTCCTGCTGCTGGCGTGGCTCACGCCACTGCCGCCCGCCAGCTCGGTCGTGGCGGTCCTGGCGGCGTTGCTGGTCTGCGAGTTGCTCTCGGGTGCTCACTCCAATGGCCCTGGCCGTGTCCCTCTCTACGTTCTCTTCGCCGCCCTGCTGGCCTGCACCCTGACCTCCACGCCGCTGCTCGCTCCCCTGCTGCTGCTGGCCCTCGTGTCTACCGCCAGCTCCCTGCTCCTCGGAAATCTCTGCCAGCAGTCCAGCGGAGCCGAGCGCAGCCTGCCGGTGGCCCATCCACGCCACGGCCTGCTCGGGGTAGGACTGATGGGCACGATCGTGGTCCTCGCAGCCCTGATCTTCGTGGCCATCCCCAGGCACCCGGACCACGCCCCGCGTTCGACCGTCCCCACGCACAAGCTCCTGGGGTACTCCGACCAGGTGCGTATCGGCGAGCTGGCCGGCGCCCTCTGGGATCCCACTCCGCTCTTCCGAGTGAGGGTGACCGACACCGACGGCAACCACGTGCCCGGCCCCCACCACTTCAGGGGGGTCGCGCTCGATAGCTTTGACGGCCAGACCTGGTCGGCCGAGGCCGAACCCGGACCCGCCCCAACCATCGCCAGCCACGCCAGCTACCCCCTCGAGCAGAGCTATCGATTCGAGCCCACGGCACCGCCCATACTGGTCGGCATCCCACAGCTGGCTGCTCTTTCGGTACCTCTGGACGAGCTCGAGCTTGCACCGAGCGGCACCTTGCTTCACCGCATAGGCCCCAGCCTCCACGGCTACAAGGCCTGGAGCCTCCCGGCCGCTTGGCACCTCGATCTCGACCAGCCCCCGACCGACGACGACGCCGAGCGGCCCCAGGATCCAGTCTTCGTCCATCTCCCAACCGCACTGGATCCACGCATCCTCGAGATGGCGCAGGACATCGCGGAGCCCTTCGACGACGACCCTCGCCGAGCCCAGGCGATCTTGACCCACCTGCAGAGAGGCTACGAGTACCAGCGGCTGCCCACCGCCCCCATGGGTACGGCACCCCTCGATGCCTTCCTGCTGAACACACGATCTGGCCACTGCGAGCTGTTCGCCACGGCGCTGGCCGTGATGCTCCGCGCCGTAGACATCCCCACCCGCGTGGTCAACGGTTTCCTGGGAGGCGAGTGGAACCCGGTCGGCCATTATTGGTTGGTTCGCCACTCGGACGCCCATGCTTGGGTGGAGGCCTGGCTTCCCGGTCGGGGCTGGGTGCCCCTCGATCCGACCCCGCCTCGGTCCTCGCCCACGGCCTCCATGGCCTCCGCCCTGGGGGATCACGCCACCTCCCAGTGGAGGCACCGAGTCCTCGACCTCGACGTCCAGACCCAGCTCCAGGCCCTGGCCGCCCCCAGCTCCAGCCTGCGACGCGCGATCGAGC
>CAZVHW010000277.1:0-9765 GCA_964626835.1 uncultured Enterobacterales bacterium | reverse complement strand
GGGCGGGCTCGAAAAGCCCCACCGATGGATCTCAACAGCCATGGTCTCGCCAGACGACGCAAGTGACGGTCAACAGGCCTCCCGCGTGACCGCCGGGTCCACCGGAACGGCGGCTCCAGACAACGTGTAGCAGTGTTTTCTCGCCTTCGGCAATCCCTTGTTCGACAAACAGACATGCTCCTCGCTGTCCTACGCCAAAGAGGGTCCGCACCCCCGTATTGGCATAGGTGCTGGGCTCTGGCCGCGAATCCTGTCCGGTCCGACGGTCGGATATGCTGCGGACCGACCCTCGCCCGGAATCCCCGTGCGCCTCACTGCCGCCCTGCCCTTGCTGCTCGCATTCCCCAGCACCGCCTGGGCCACATGAGGCTCCTGGCGCTGTTCGGATCGCTTCTGAGATCGAGGCCCGAGTGACCGAGTTCCCGCACCTGCTGTCCCCCCTCGACCTGGGCTTCGTCACCCTGCCCAACCGAGTGTTGATGGGCTCGATGCACACGGGGCTCGAGGAAAAACGCCGCGGCTTCGAGCGGCTGGCGGCCTTCTACGCCGAACGGGCCCGTGGCGGCGTCGCCCTGATCGTCACGGGCGGGGTGGCCCCAAACCGGGAGGGCTGGCTGGGCCCCTTCGGCGCCAGGCTGGCCAACAGCCGCCACGTGCACAAGCACCGCCTGGTCACCGAAGCGGTCCATGCCCATGGCGGCCGCATCGCGCTGCAGATCCTGCACGCCGGTCGCTACGGCTACCACCCGCTGGTCGTGGCGCCCAGCGCCATCAAGTCCCCCATCAGCCCGTTCAGGCCGCGACAGCTCGGCGCGCGCCGCATCGAGCGCACGCTGAACGCGTTCGCCCGCACCGCCGTCCGCGCTCGCGAGGCCGGCTACGACGGCGTCGAGATCATGGGCTCGGAGGGCTACCTGATCAACCAGTTCATGAGCCCCCGCACCAATCGCCGCGACGACGCGTGGGGCGGTTCCACCGAAAAGCGGCTGCGCTTCGCCACGGAAGTCGTGCGCCGCGTGCGCCTGGAGACGGGCCCCGACTTCATCCTGATCTACCGGCTGTCGTTGCTCGATCTGGTCCAACCCGGCTGCCGCTGGGACGAGGTGCTCGAGTTGGCCCACCGGGTGGAGGACGCCGGCGCGTCGATCATCAACTCGGGCATTGGGTGGCACGAGGCGCGGGTGCCGACCATCGCCGCCTCGGTGCCGCGGGCCGCCTTCACGTGGGTCACCGAGCGGCTACGGCGCGAGGTCGGGCTACCGGTCATCGCCTCGAATCGCATCAACACACCGCAAGTAGCCGAACGGGTGCTGGCCGCTGGACAGGCCGACATGGTGTCGATGGCGCGTCCGCTGCTGGCGGACGCGGACTTCGTGCGCAAGACCAGAGACGGGCGCGCCGAGGACATCAACCCGTGCATCGCCTGCAACCAGGCTTGCCTGGACCACGTGTTCGAGCGGAAGGTCGCCTCCTGCCTCGTCAACCCGCGCGCGGGCTTCGAGACCGAGCTACGCATCGAGCCCACCGACACGCCCAAGAACGTGGCGATCGTCGGCGCCGGGCCGGGGGGGATGGCCGCGGCGATCACGGCCGCCGAACGGGGCCATCGGGTGACCCTGTTCGAGGCCGCCAAGGCCATCGGCGGGCAGCTCGACATGGCCCGAACGGTGCCGGGCAAGTCGGAGTTCGACGGCACGCTGAGCTACTTCGGCCGGCGCCTCGACCAGCTGGGCGTGGAGCTACGACTGAGCCACCAGGTGAGCGCGCAGGAGCTAACCACCGGCGCATACGACCACGTCATCGTGGCCACCGGCGTGAGCCCGCGCATTCCCGGCATCCCCGGCATCGACCACCCCAAGGTGCTGAGCTACATCGACGTGCTGCGGAATGGGGCCGAGGTCGGTCCCAGGGTGGCGATCATCGGCGCGGGCGGCATCGGCTTCGACGTGGCCGAGTTCCTGACCCACGACCCCTCGGTGCGCGACGACGACCTGGCGGTGTGGCGGCGCACGTGGGGGATAGACGACACGCTGACCCACCCAGGCGGCCTGCTGCCCGAGGGCCCCAAGCCCCACCCGGCCGCTCGCGAGGTGGTCCTGCTGCAACGGAAGACCGGCAAGCTGGGGGCCGGCCTGGGCAAGACCACGGGATGGATCCACCGCGCCACGCTCGGCATGCGCGGGGTCGAGATGCTCGGCGGCGTGCTGTACGAGCGCATCGACGACGCAGGCCTGCACGTCTCGGTCGGCGGTGAGCCGCGCCTGCTGGAAGTGGACCAGGTGGTGATCTGTGCTGGCCAAGAGCCGCGTGACGAGCTCGTCGCGCCGCTGCGCGTTGCGCAGATCCCGGTGAGCGTAGTCGGAGGAGCGGAAAGGGCCGCCGAGCTGGACGCAAAGCGGGCCATCGAGCAAGGCACCAAGGTGGCGGCCGCGCTCTAGTCCCCAAACAAGCTCGGCCAGGCTCGCTGCACTGCCCTTGATTGGGGCCTAGTGCACCCGACAGTTCTGGAAGCGCGGATGGCAGACGATGTCGTAGCTGCCACCGGCCGACACGGTGGTCGAACCCACGACCACGCCCGCTGCCCCCGGGAAGGTGGCCTCGATGTCGTACTTGCCCGCTGGGACACGCCCCGGGACCTCGTAACGTAAGCCGCCGGAGAGCAGCACCACGGTGGCATCACCGCTCACGCTGACGTTCGCGCCGCCCGAGGACGAGGTTGGCGGAGGAGCGCGCACGGGCTTCGGCTCGGGCTCGGGGGCGGGCGCAGGCTCGGGGACAGGCGCGAGCACTTGCTCGGGGACGGACTCGGGCTGAGCCTCTTCCGCGTCGGCTTCGCCACCAACCCCGTCTTCGGCCGAGCCGTCAACGGAGTCGGTAGCATTGCCCTCGGCCTCCTCGAGATCTTCGTCGTCAACGGGGGCAGGCTCCAGCGAAGGCACCGGCTCGGCCGCGGCCACCCCGTCGTCGGCTGGGAGGACGTCGGAGGGCGCGGAGACCTGCGCGGATCGGTCTTCGAGCCCGATGTCGTCCTGCTGAGCGCCCAGGAACCACCAGGCCCCACCACCGGCGACTCCGGCTGCCAGGACGACGCACGCACCCACGACCAAGAGCACGAGACAGCCGAGAGTGCAACCCACGAGGCGTTTCTTGCTCGCCATGGAAACTCTCCTTCCCGGAGGATCCGGAGCGCGGTTCCTCCTGAGTGCGGCCGAGTATCACGTTCAGCGTCTGCCACCCTCCGACGAACCGGGTCCGGGCCCGGCCTCCCCCCGCTTCACCTCGACACCCACGGCGCCGAGCTTCGGTCACCCAGAACCGCGACCTACAGCCCCTCGATCTTCGGTCGCTCCCCGAGCAGTTCAGCCACGAACTCGTCGAGGATCTCCTGCTTGCGGCGATCACGCTCGTCGATCTCGGAGGTCAGGTTCTGGAGCTTCTCCGACATGGCCTCGAGCTGATACCGGCGCTGCGCCTGGCGGAGCTCGAAGATCTCGTCGCAGAGCACCGCGATGACCTCGCGCTGCTCCCGCTGCGCGCCGCCGTCGAGCGTTGGATAGGCCTCGACGAGGCCGTGGAGCTCCCCCTTGGCCTCCTTCAGGCGCTGCTTCTGGGCGAAACGCTCGGGGTCGGAAGACTCCATGTGGCGAGCCACCTTGGCCAGCATGGCCTGGTACGCCTCCGGGTCCTGGTCGCGGAGCTCGAGGGCCTTGCGGTAACGATCGTTGGCATGCTCCTCGAGGTGTAGCATGAGCGCTTCCTCCTCCTCGGGGGTGAGGGTGAGCTCGGCGGCATCGGCCGATGCGGCCGCCTTGCCCTTGGCTGTGGCGACGGCGGGTAGGCAGAGAGCGCTGGCAAGAAGCAGGAGACGGAGCGTCGAGATCATGGTTCCTCCAGGGGTTGGCCGGGTTCGAGCTCGACCGCCATCCAGGACAGGGCGAGGTCGAGGCTGGCGAGATCGTCGTCAAGGGAGTCCGCAAAGAGCCCCTCGCCGTCCAAGGCGGTGATCGGAACTCCGGTACCGGTATCCGGAGCCAGCGGTTCTTCCGGCCCGACGACGTCGGGGGGGCGAAAGACCAGCAAGACAGCGGCCGCCAGGGCCACGGCGGAAGCGATCAGGACAGCGCGCCGTTGCGGACCCACCCGGCGTGCTGCGCCCAGGGTCGGGCCTGCTACACCGCTGTCCTCGAGCTCGCTGACCCCAGCGACGGCAGCGAGCACCCGCTCGTGATCTTCGAGGACCTGCTGGCATTCGGCACAGCTCGCGAGGTGGCGGAGGTGATCTTCAGGGCCTTCGCCCCAGATCCACTGCAAGGTGGTTGTCTGGGCGTGGGGACATGAACTCATGGCGTTCCTCCGTGACCGGCTTCGTCGAGGGCGGCTCGGATGCGCTTGACCGCCCGATGCATGCGCGCGAGCGCGGTGCCCAACGGCACCCCCTGGCGCTGGGCGATCTCTCGGAACGGAAGGTCGCTGTGGACCCTCCAGCGGAAGACTTGGGCCATCTCCGGGGCCATGTCCGCAAGCTCCCGCTGGATGGCCGCAGCGGTCTGCGAGGCCTGGACCTGCTGATCCGGCTGGGCAGGGCTCACGCGCGAGCTCGATGGCGGATCGCCGTCGCCGAGCAGGTGAAGCGGAACACGACGGGCGCACCTGCGGTGGCGGTCGACCAGGACCCGACGGGCCACGGTGAAGAGGTAGGCGCGCAGCGCGCCGCCATCTTTGCAATCGGGCGCCGCGGCGAGCACACGGGTCCAGGTTTCCTGAGCCAGCTCCTCGGCGTCTTCGGGCCTCCGCTTTCGGAAGAAGCCCAACAGCTCCGCTTGCTGGGCGGACAGATCGGGCTGGGCTTGGACAAAAGCGAACAAGGGAGCTCTCCGAGGTACGCCACTGAGAACGGGCGGTGATCACGATTATTGTGTCCGAGCACGATTCGGGGCGCCGCCACCACCTTTCGATGCCGACACGCAGGCATCGCCTCGAGGTCTGCCCTTGGTCGGTGACAGGCTTCCTTTCGCCCCGAAAGGAGCCCCATGCCTGGCTACGACCTGATCATCGTGGGCGCGGGCCCCGGAGGATCGGTGGCCGCCCTCACGGCCGCGCAGGCCGGGCTGCGCACCCTGGTCTTCGAGCGAGGCCGGCGGCCGGGGCACCATGCTGGTCGGCGACGCAGGCGGCTTCCCCTGCCCCCTCGAGGCCGAAGGGGTCTACCAAGCCATGGAGACGGGCCGCATCGCCGCCGAGATCGCGGCCGAGGCCCTGTCCTCCGCCGATCCGTCCGAGGCCTTCGTGGCTCGCTACGAACAACGCTGGCGCGCCACTTCGGTGGGCCAGGAGTTCGAGGCGGGAGCCGAGCTGGCGGCCCTGTGGCGGGCGCTGCCCTTCAGCCCGCAGAAAAACACGAGCTGGTTCGTGCCCATGACGGCGGAGCTGCTGGGGGGCATCTTCGACTGGTCCGAACACCACGCCATGCGCATGCAGCAGGTGGGCAACCGGCTGCAGGCCTACGCTCCCCCGGCACTCCCGTTCATCGAGGACAAGGTCATCCCACTGCCAGGTGCGGTCTACGGAGACGAGATCCGGGCCATCCGGGCCCAGCTGGCTGCCGATTACCGGCAGCGCTGCCTCGAGTGCGGTGCCTGCGACCAAGTGTGCACCGCTCGAGCCATCCGTTTCCGCTACCCCCCCGGGGGGACCGGCGTGGTCTACGAGCAGGGCTGAGGGACGAGCTGCTCGATCGCGCTCCTGTCCCGACATGTCCTTGGGCTTGACACCATAGATGCATCGTGCATATATGCATTGTGTATCTAAGGAGAGTTCATGTCCCGCACCGCCGACGAACAGGCCTTTCTCGACACCTACGATCCATCCGCCTGGGAGCGCCCCTCCCTGGCGGTAGACGTCGTCATCCTCACCGTCGCCGAAGGGCAGCTCTGGGCGCTGCTGCGACAGCGGGACGAACACCCCTCCAAGGACCACTGGGCCCTCCCTGGCGGCTTCGTGGGCATCAAGGAGTCGCTCGACGACGCGGCGTCCCGCATCATGCAAACGAAGGTCGGCCTCGGTGGAGTCTTCCTCGAGCAGCTGTACACCTTCGGGCAACCGGCGCGCGATCCCCGCATGCGCGTCATCACGGTGGCCCACTACGCCCTGGTCCCCGCCAAGGAGCTGGCCGGCATCAACGGTGGCACCGTGCTGGCTCCTCTGGACGTCCCCTGGCAGGGCGAAGAGGGCGGGCCGGTCATCCCCCGCGACGACAGCGATGTCGTGCTGCCGCTGGCCTTCGACCACGCCGACATCCTGGGCATGGCGGTCAAGCGCATCCGGGGCAAGCTGCCCTACACCGACATCGGCTTCGAGCTGCTACCCCCCGCCTTCACGCTGAGGGAACTGCGCCTGGTGCACGAAGGCATCCTGGGACAGCCGCTCAACAAGGACTCGTTCCGACGCCGCGTGCTCGCCTCGGGGGATGTCGCACCTACCGGCGACCGCCAGGCGGACGTCGGGCATCGCCCCGCTGCGCTCTACCGCTTCACCCGGGCCCAACAGCCCACCAACCAGCCCCTCTGAGAGGAGGACGCCATGGCCGACATCACCCGCTTCCTGTTCCTGCGACACCTACGCGGCGACAACGCGAGCTTCGTGCTCCAGCACAAGGGCGACAAGCTCGTGCGCTCGGGCCGGGGTCTGCAGTTCTGGTTCCTGCCCCTGACGGCCAGCATCGCCGAGCTACCCATGGACGACCGCGAGCTGCAGGTGATCTTCCACGGCCGCACCGCCGACTTCCAGGACGTGACGGTCCAGGGCGTGATCACCTGGCGGGTCACGGATGCAAAGGTGCTGGGCGACCGCATCGACTTCGGCATCGACACGAAGAACGGCAAGTGGCTGGAGCAGCCCCTCGAGAAGGTCGCATTGCTGCTCACCCAGCTGGCCCAGCAGCTGGCCTGGGATTGGGTGTCCCACCAGCCCCTGCCCAACGCATTGGTCGCGGGTGCCCGTGAGATCCGCGCCACGGTGCTGTCCGGCCTTCGGGCGGACGAAGGCCTGTCCGCCATGGGCGTCGAGGTGGCCTCGGTGCGCATCAGCGACGTCAGCCCCACCTCCGAGATCGAAAAGGCCCTGCAGCTGCCCACCCGCGAGGCCATCCAGCAGGATGCCGACAAGGCCACCTTCGAGCGGCGGGCCCTGGCGGTAGAGCGCGAGCGTGCCATCGCCGAGAACGAGCTGCAGAACCAGATCGAGCTGGCCAAGCGCGAGGAAGACCTCATCGCCCAACGGGGCGACAACGAGCGCCGCCGGGTGAGCCTCGAGGCCGAGGCATCCCGCATCGAGGTCGAAGGCCGGGTCAAGCGAGAGCGCCTGCAGGCCGAGGCCACCGCGGAGTCCATCCGCCAGGTCGAGGGCGCCAAGGTCGAGTCCGAGCGCGAGCGCATCGGCATCTACCGCGACCTTCCCCAGGGCGTGATGCTGGGTCTCGCCGCCCGCGAACTGGCCGGCCAGCTGCCCCCCATCGAGCACCTAAGCCTGGGGCCGGACCTGTTGAGCGGCGCCATCACGCGCCTGGCAGAAGCGGGCGCACAGCACCTGCAGGAAGGCTAGCCATGGAACCCCGGGTCGTGGTGGTGCGGCGGCACAGCCCCTACGAGGAGCTGCTGCGGGTCCACGCCACCCACGGCCAGGCGGCCTTCTTCCTGCGCAGCCGCGACCAGGACATCGACCTGGTCGTGGCCCAGCACCACGTCCAGGTAGCCGCCCAGGACACGGTGCTACGCGCCATCCCTCCCACGTGGCGACGCACACAGATCCTGCGTCCCGACCTGGACCGCTTCCTGTTCGAGCCAGGCGACATCGTGGTGGCAGTGGGCCAGGACGGGCTGGTGGCCAACGTCGCAAAGTACCTGGACGGCCAGCCGGTGCTGGGGATCAATCCCGCTCCTGCACTGTACGATGGCGTGCTGGTGCCCCACGCTCCGGAAGCCGCCACGACCATGTTGCTGCGCACCGCACGCGACGAGGTGGAGATCGAGCACCGCACCATGGTCGAGGCCCGCAGCGACGACGGCCAGCGGCTGCGAGCACTGAACGAGATCTTCATCGGGCACAGCTCGCACCAGAGCGCGCGCTATCTGCTGCGCTACGGCGAGCGACACGAACGCCACTCGAGCTCGGGCCTCATCGTCTCCACGGGTACGGGTTCGACGGGCTGGGCACGGAGCATCCACCGCTGTCACCGCTCGAAGCTGACGCTGCCCCTGCCCACCGACTCCCAGCTGACATTCTTCGTACGAGAGGCCTTCCCCAGCCGCGCCACGGGCTGCACGCTCACCGAGGGCATCATCGGAAAACGCGGCGGCCTGCTGGTTCGCTCCGAGATGAACGAAGGCGGCGTGGTCTTCGGCGACGGCATCGAGGAAGACCGCATCGAGTTCGGCTGGGCCCGCGAGGTGGACGTGCGCCGGGCCGAACGCACCCTGAACCTGGTCCGAGCTGCGTAGGACCTCCACGGACAAAGCGCCTCGGGCTGCGCGGAGTACCCGGTCCAGTAGGGCCCGCCCTCCGCAGAGCCCGGATTGCCAGGCAGGGCCTCCCCTCAGCCCGACACGATCTGGACCGACTGAAGCCCTGCGATGTGAAACACGGCCTCGGAAATGGCCCGCAGCGTCGCACTCCCCACGACGACGGTTCCCTGACCCAGTCGATGCCTGTGGGCCAGGAGCCACCTCCCCAACGACAAGGGGGTGCGCAGGGGAGCGCGAGTCAGGGCGGAGATGTCGGCCTGAACGCGCACCGTCTCGCCCGGCGCCAGCGATGCGTCGGCCCGGTCCAGAAAATCGAGGAAGGCCTCGAGACCCGCGTCGGTTCCGATGCCCTGCATCGTGATCTCGAGCAAGGCCGGGCCTTCACGCAGCACCGCCTGAATTCGCCCCCTCGAGGCATGGAAGTCCAACTCGAGGCGCACGGGCATCTACAACTTCCCCGCCGCCTCCACGGCCCCGGGCTCGTCCACGATACCGCCGGAAAACGGCTTGGGCAGCCGGTCGGCGGTGTCGATGATGGCATGCTTGACCTGAGACGGTGACAGCTCCGGGTACAAGCTGAAGACCTTGGCCACCGTGTTGGTGGCGTTGGGGGCAGCCATGGATGTCCCCGACATGGGGATCATGCGCCCGGTGGGGGACGTACTCCACACGAAGACGCCGAGATCGTAGACCTGCACCAGCTCGGTCTCGAAGTTGGTGAACCGAGCCCACTCGCCGTAGGAATCCACGGCGCCGACGATGAGCAGGTTGTCGTGCTCCACGGAGATGGTGGTGGGCACGTCCATGAACTCCGTGATGCTGTGGTCGGCGTTGCCAGCGGCGAGCACGAAGAGGGTGTCGGGACAGCCATCGAACAGCAACCGCCAGCTCTCCCGGCGATGTTCCTGGATCAACACGGCCCGATCGTGCATGGCCTCGAGGTCCAGCTCGTGGGTGCGGTTGCCGTCATCGTCGCGCAGGGCGTAAGCCGGGTACTCGGGATCGAAGACGTCCCGTTCCTTGGACAGGGCCGCCTCCTGGTACTCGACCGTGAAGCCCAGGCTGGCGTTGATGACCCGGACGTCGTGGGCGTTGACCCACTCGATCATCTCGTAGATGCTCTCGCGCTCCCAGCGCAGCTCCTGATCCGACGGCCCCCGCTCGAAGTAGATGCGGCCCTCACCGGTCCAGGCGAACCGGAACGCGGCGATGCTGGCCCAGCGGTTGCCCGCGGTCGCCAAGCCCG
>CAZVHW010000276.1:8846-9768 GCA_964626835.1 uncultured Enterobacterales bacterium | reverse complement strand
CGGAGCGGGGCGAAGACAACCATGCGGCCCTACAGCTGGAGCGCCGCGTGCTGGAGGGTTGCGATGCCTTGGTGACCAACTGCGAGGGGACCCTCGAGGTACTCCAGGAGGTCCATGGACCCGCCGTTCCCGCACTTCGGAGGGCGATCCACAACGGGACGGATCCCTCTCGCCAGCGGTGTGGGCTGCGGCATGGTGACGTGGTGGCGGGCTACGTCGGCTCGCTGCGTGCGTACAAGAACATCCACACGATGCTCGAGGCGGCGGAGCTGCTGCCTGAGACCTTCCGGCTTCGCCTGGTGGGCGGTCGTCCCGGTCAGGCCGAGCTCGAGCGTGCGCGAGCCTTGGCTGGGTCCCGGACGACGGTCAGCCCCGCGGTGCCCTACGCCATGGTTCCCGAGGTACTCGCAGGTCTGGACGTCCTGGTGCTCTCCCTGGCCGACGACCTGTACGGCAGGCGGTTGGCGTCACCCCTCAAGCTCTGGGACTATCTGGCCACGGGCCTCCCAGTTGTCGCGCCCGATCTTCCCTCGGTCCGCACCATCTGCGGGGATGCGTTCGTCCCGTACCTTCCCGGCGACGCTGCATCGTTGGCCCAGGCCATCGAAGCTGCGGCCGCTCTCGGTCGTGGACAGCCCGTGGTGCGGAGCTGGGACGATCGCGCGGCGGAGATCGAAGCCTTCCTGGCAGATCTTCCATGAACGACGGCCGCCTCGACGGGCTTCGGGTCCTGTATCTGCTCCGCTACTACCCCACGTTGACGGAGACCTTCGTCTACCGGGAGATGAACGAGCTGACGCGGCGCGGGGCGACCCTCGCCGTGGGTACGATGGGTGCTCGGGCCGATGGTGCGCTGCAGGACGATCTGCCGGAGGTCCCGGTGATCATGCCGCCCACGCGACCTGCCTATCTACCCGTACTG
>CAZVHW010000276.1:0-8836 GCA_964626835.1 uncultured Enterobacterales bacterium | reverse complement strand
GGGGTTGGGGCCGGTGCTGGCCCGGGCCCCGGGGCGCGAGATCTTGGCCTGGCTTAGGCGTGGAATGCGTGACAAGGACGCGATCAAGGCCCTCTGGCTGGCCGATCGGGCCGTGGACTTCGATCGCGTGCACGTGCACTTCGCAGGCGAAGCTGCCGAGTGGGCGCTGGCGGCTCGGCGGCTCCATGGCGTCCCCTACACCCTGACCGTCCATGCCGTGGACTTGTTCAAGCCTCGGCCAGCGCTGCCGGAGGTGCTCGCGGGTGCACAGCAGGTCTTCACCATCTCTCGGTACAACCAGGAGATGTTGGCGGATCGGCACGGCGTTCGGGCCAGGCTGCTGCGCTGCGGCGTGCCTCCCTGGGCCGGCCCCGAGGTCGAGGCCGACAGGCAGCCCCTCGTGGTGGTCGCGGTGGGTCGCTGGGTTCCCAAGAAGGGGCTCGACCTCCTGGTGCGGGCGGTGGATCGGCTCGAGGGTCGAGTGAGGTTGCGGCTGGTCTCGGATGCGCCTGACGAGTTCAGCTCGCCCCACGTGGACAGGCTGGGCTTGCTGCCCCAGGCAGCGCTGAGAGCGGAACTGGCGCGTGCAGGTCTGTTCGCTCTACCGTGTCGGCGGGCGGAGGATGGCGATCAGGACGGCATCCCGGTGGTGCTCATGGAAGCCCTTTCGGCAGGACTCCCCGTGCTGACCACCCCGGTGAGTGGGATCCCGGAGCTCGTGGATGACGAGGTGGGCTGGCTGGTCCCCCCCGAGGACGAGGATGGCCTCGTGGATGCGCTGGAACAGGCGGCAGGCGCTCCGGAAGAGCGCGCACGGCGAGGCAGGGGTGGGCCAGGCAGGCTGCGTGAGAGGGGCCATACGCTGGATGCCCAGGTTGAAGGGCTGGTAGCGACGTGGTTGGGTTGAGGAGGAGGAGCGCGCACGTGCGTGTCTCCTCAGGTCATCGGACGGGCAATTTCCTTCAATTCCCGCTACGCTGAACCGAAGAGTACTCTGCATTCCCTCCTGCGCAAGCCTCCCTCCGAGGACCCTCCATGGACCCCGTCTCCGTGGATCCCAGTGCCGTCCTGCGCCTCCTTCAAGAGCGCGAGGAACGGAAGCGACCCCGCCGCGGCAAGGGGCGGAAGCCCAGCGTACGCTGTTCCACGACGCCGCGGCACTAGAGACCGATCCGTCCTCCGCGGTGGCCGATCCTGGTAGTGAGGCACTGCACAGTGACCCCAGCTTGGGCAGCTTGCTCGACGATTCCCCCAGCCCCCCTGGCGTGACGCCTCCGTCCCCGCTTCATACAGCCCAACCGGTGGCGCTGTCGGGCATCGAGGCCGTTGATCTCGCCGACATGAAGCTCAGGTTGCTGCTGGTGGACGAGGACCCCGACGACAGAGCCCTGGCTGTGCGTGTCCTCAAGAAGGAGTTCCCCAAGCTGCGGGTCACACAGGTCTGGGATGCCGAGCGGCTCGAGATCGCCCTCCTGGGAAAGCCCTTCGACGCCGTCATCACCGACTACCACCTTCTCTTCGCCGATGGCATCCATGTCCTGCGTCGGGTCCACGAGCGCTGGCCCCAGTGCCCGGTAATCATGTTCACCGGTGCCGGCTCGGAGGAAGTCGCCGTCGAGGCCATGAAGCTCGGCCTCGAGGACTACGTGGTCAAGCACCCGCGCCACTTCATCCGCCTACCGGCGGTGCTGAGGCGCGTGATCGAGCAGCGGCAGCAGCAGCGTCAGGCCCGCGAGGCCGAGAGCCGCTACCGCCGACTGTTCGACGGTCTGCCGTTGGGGCTGTACCGCGCCACGCCAGGTGGCCGGCTGCTCGAGGCGAACCCGGCGATGGTCCAGCTGCTGCGGCTGCCCGCCGAAACCAACCTGGCCACGCTCGACACCCAGCAGGTCTACATGGACCCGCGGCGCCGCGCCGAGTGGCTGGCCGAGTTGGACGCCAACGACGTGGTCAAGGACTTCGTGGCGGAGTTCAAGCGCCCGGATGGCGAGCGTATCTGGGTGCGGGAGAACACCCACGCCGTGCGGGAAGAAGATGGGTTGATCCTGTACTACGAGGGCAGCCTCGAGGACATCACGGCCCGCAAGAAGGCGGAGATGGCGCTGCAGTCCAGCGAGCACGAGCTGGCGGTCGTCTTCGACCACGCCCCCTTCCTCATGGTGCTGCTCGACCGCAAGCTCCGCATCCGGAAAGCCAACCGCGCGGTGACCCACTTCGTACGTCGGGACAAACGTTCGCTCCTCGGCAAGCCGGTGGCACGGGCGCTGAACTGCGCCTTGGCCATCAAGCGCGACCCGGGGGGCGGGCGCTCGCGACTGATGGCCGACTGCCGCCAGTGCACCATCTGTCGCCAGGCCGAGAACACCTTGATGAACAACATCACGCACGAAAAGGTGGACGTGCGCATCCCGGTGGTTCTCGAGAGACGCAAGCACGAGCGCGACTTCCTGGTCACCACCACTCCGGTTCGCATCGGCACCAGCCGCATGGTGCTGCTCTGTCTGCAGGACATCACCGAGCAAAAGCAGGCCGCTCGCATGGCCTTGGAGAGCCGGGGCGAGCTCGAGCGCGCCATGGGAGCCGTCATCCATGCCCTAGCCGAGATGCTCGCCACCCGCGATCCCTACACGGCTGGCCACCAGCAGCGCGTGGCCGATCTCGCCAGCGCCATCGCCCTCGAGATGGGTCTGGCGGAGGACCAGGTTGCGGGCCTTCGCATGGCCGCCATCATCCACGACCTGGGCAAGGTCGCGGTGCCCTCCGAGATCCTCACC
The DNA here is from genome assembly GCA_964626835.1 of uncultured Enterobacterales bacterium. Classification (GTDB taxonomy): domain Bacteria; phylum Myxococcota_A; class UBA796; order UBA796; family JAFGLY01; genus CALDOK01. The sequence goes on along the minus strand of CAZVHW010000276.1, from coordinate 6,062 downwards.
AAGCCTGGACGCCTCACCCGTCTCGAGTTCGACATCATGAAGATGCACCCGCAGGTGGGCTTCGACATTCTCTCGAAGCTGACCTTTCCGTGGCCCGTGTCCGACGTGGCGCTTCAGCACCACGAGCGCTTGGATGGCTCGGGGTATCCCAACGGATTGCGTGGTGACGTGATCCGGCTCGAGGCGCGCATCATCGCGGTGGCCGACGTGGTCGAGGCCATGGCGTCCCATCGCCCGTACCGGCCCTCTCTGGGCATCACGCGTGCCCTCGAGGAGATCACGCGTCAAAAGGGAACGCGCTACGATCCCGATGTGGTCGACGCCTGCGTCGCTCTTGCCGGACGCGAGGGTTTTGCCCTCGTCTAGCGCTCCGTCTCGCGCTCTCGTCGCGTGGTTGGCTGCCAGTGCGGATGGGCTGTCTCAACCCCAGGCCTGTGCCGCCGCCGCTCGGGCGGCAGGTCCCGATCCTTGGGAGGCCCTGGCGGCGGCTACACCGCTGGCGCGGGCGCGGATCGGAGTCGCCCTGCGCGACATGGGCTTGGACGAGCGTCTGGTGGTCCGGGCCCCCCACCATGGTGGGGTCGTGGCCATCGTGCCAGCGGGAGCACCCTTTCCACTGCGGGATCCGGTTGGTCGCAAGGCGAGGGGGGCCTTTGACACACCCGAGGCAATGGCGCACCGCGCGGTGGCGTGTGCGCTTCGGTCGACCCGAGGTGCCGTGCAGCGAGGGCTGGACCCGGGCTGCGGCACGGGTACGTTCCTCTTGGCCCTGGAGCAGGCGGGGATCGGCGATCTGCGCGGTGAGGATCTGGACCCCGCCGCGCTCGCTGTCGCCCGGGTCGTCGTCCCAGCGGCGCAGCTGCACCAACGGGACGGTACCCTTCCTGGGCCCTCCGCCGACGTCGTGGTCGGTAATCCCCCCTTCGTACCTCCAGAGCGACAGGACAAGGCTGCTCGTGCGGAGCTGCGAGCGAGACTTCCATGGCTTCACGGGCGCTTCGACCTCGCCGTTCCGTTCGCGTGGTTGGCATCCGAGCGTCTGCGCGATGGTGGGGGCCTGTGCCTGGTGCTGCCCGCACCGTTGCTGGTGCAGCCCTACGGCCGTGAGCTCCGTCGTCGGTGGCTCGAGCGGCACCGCCTGACAGAGCTTGGCGAAGCCGAGGAATTTCCCGGCGCCCGTGTGAAGGTCTGTTTGGTGGCCTTCGAGGCGAACGCCGGTCCGGCGGCCGTCCCTCCTCACGGGATCCCCGCCGAGGAGCTCTTGGCCCTCCCCGACGTGCCCCTGCTTAGGCACCGCCAGCCGGGAGATGACGCCATCGTCGCGGCGATACGCGCTGCGTCCATGGCTCTGGGCGACCTGTGCGAGATCGACACCGGCGTGGTGGTCCACGGGGCAAGCCATCGCCGGGAGGACCTGGTGCACGACGAACCCGCGCCGGGTCTGGTGCCCTATGCCGATGCGCGTGATCTGCGCGCGGGCCGTCGACGCTGGCTGGATTATCAGCCCGCGCTCATGCACCGGGCCAAGCGCGAAAGCCTGTTCGCTCCTCCCAAGTTGTTGGTACCACGGGTCGTGGCCGGTGGCGCCGTGCGAGCCTGGATCGATCGCGGTGGCCTCTGGGTCGGGCACACGGTGAACGTCGTGCGCCCGCGCGACGGGCGTGTCCCGTTGGAGGTGCTGGCTCGCTGGCTCACCTGCGATGCGGTGCGGGCGGTGCTGCTGCTCGAGCGGGGGATGCGGATGGACTTGTACCCACGCGATCTGCGAGCGCTTCCGGTCCCCGTCCGCTGGTTGGATAAGCCTTCCCTATCCCTGGCGGAGGCCTGGGGGTTGGACCCTGTGTCCTGGCGGCGCCTGCAGACCTTGGGCCACGTCGCCGACGCCAGCGGGCGGCCGAAGGTGACGGAGCTGGGGATGAACCAGTCGACCGGCTAGTCCAACCAGGTCGGGGGTGGCTTGATGGGTTCGGGACCCATGCCCAGATCGGGAGGTAGGAAGTCGCAGGATGGTTCGAGTTCGGCGGGCAGCCCCCGTGTGTTGAAGAAGGCGGAGCTGGCCACGGGGCCGGAGTCCGCACAAGGGCGCTCGGCTTCGTGCCAAGGGATCCGACCGAAGATGTACAGCTCGTGTTCGATGGGCAACACCTCCCATTCGTCTCCGAGGTTGCCGAGGGAGGCGTTGACGACCTTCCACATAGCGGGACCCGGTGGACCCTCGATGACGTAGTGGGGCATGGGGCAGAAGGTGAAGGGGCGCATCTCGCCTGCCCAGAAGGCCTGCCCGCCATCGGTGAGTGAGCACAGCTCGGCACCGAGGCTCTCGAGGTCTTCGGCCAGCTCGGCCAGCCACTGGGCGCGCTGTACCTCGTGCGGGAGGTCGTGCCAGGGAGCGGCCACGACCAGGGCGCTGCAGACTAGCATCCAGGCTACGCGCAGACCGCCCGCAAGGCGCCGAGAACCGGCGGCGGCCAGCGCGACCGCGACGGGGACCACCACCAGCACGTGCCGGGACTCCGAGAGCAACGCCAGCGCGGGTAGACGGGGGGCTCCCAGACGCTCAGGTTCGCAGCAGCGAAGCTCCAGATGTCCAGGTCCTGGCCGATCGGTGGCCCGGGGTGAAGCAGCTGGCGGACCAGCTCGCCGACAAGCACCGCCACCATGGCCAGCACCACGGCGACGACGAGATCGCTGGGCACCCAGGGCTGGGTGCCTGGTGGGTGGCTCGGAGGTGATGCGGGCGGTTGGCTGGACATGGGTGCCGTCGCTACTCAGCGAGGGAAGTGGCTGGTAGCTCGCCAGCCAGGGCCAGGTAGCGGCGCACGGCCGTGGCCACGACACCGGCCCCGTGCTCGTTCAGGTGAATGTGATCGACGAACCAGGCGGGATCCCAGCTGGGCGGGGTCCTGGCGATGGCCTCGAGGTCGATCAGGGGGATCTCCTGGCGGTGGGCGATGTTCCGCAGCGTGCCGTTGACCGCGGGCTGGCCTCGGTGCGTGGCGGCGATGACCTGGGCCGCGTAGCTGTCCATGTCGGGGGTGGGTTCGCCTGGGACCAGGTAGGTCAGGAGGTACATCGAGCCGCCGTGGCCGAGGACCAGATCTCGGGTGTCGCGCAAGTCCTGCTCGAACATCGCGAGCAGCGAGGCGTCGAGGTGTTCGATGGGCACCTCCCGTCGCGCGGTGCCCAGGCTCCACCGCAGCACTCGCAGGATCCGTGGCTGCCAGCTGGGGAGATCACCGCTCTGCATCCGGCCCGCGTTGTCCCGCAGTCGCCCTCGGATTCCCTTGGCTCCTTCCTCTCCCCACCAGACGAAGTCGTTGTGTCCCAGCATCACCAGTACCAGGGGTCGGCTGTCGGACGAGAGGTGGCTGATTGCCGGTTGGGCACGGCCGTGCAGGATGCCTCCGCCGGCTCCGAGATCCGAGATGTTGGAGACGTGCACCCGCTCTACACCCCGCTCACCCAGCTGGGCGGCGAGGATGCTGGGCCAGGTCTGCTCGTGCGACACTCCGCTGCCCGCGGTGACCGAGTCCCCGACGCAGACCAGCTCCACCTCGGCATCACCGAGGGTGTCTTCGCTGGGGGTGAGCAGGGCGGGTGCGACCGCCAGCACAGCCTCGAGCAGGACCAGGAAGAGGGCCAAGACGAAGGAGGTGTACAGGACGCGCCGGTGGATGGGGATGGACACTCGGATCTCTGGGACTGAGCCAGGGGAAGCCTAGCGAATCGGAGAGGAGGGGGCCAGGGTGATGTCCAGTGGGCTCGGTTCGAGCGCGAGCACCGAGGCGGACGGGGTACCATGGAGGTGTCGTGCGGTCCCTCCTCCCAATCCTCCTCGTGGTCGCCTGCCGGCAACCCGAGCCCGAGCCAGCCTGCCTCTTCGAGGTGGATGGGTGGTTCGACAGCCCCGCGCGGCACGTGGTGTACGCGGGGGCCGGTGGCGACTTCGGCTACGCCACCCAGGCGGTGGTGGTGGCGGGGGTGTCCGGTAGTTGGGACGAGCTGCTGGGGGGGTGGGAGGCGGTGACCGAGTATGTGGACGGCTACTTCCTCGTCAGCGAGCAGGCCGGAGGGGACGGTTCGATCGAGCCCGATGGTGACTTCGGCTTCGTCTGGAGCTGGGAGCGGTTGGACGTTCTCGGAGAAGTGACCGGGGCGGAGGTGGACGAGGAGCGCTGCGGCTGTGAGCTGACGCGCCGGACCGAGCCCTGGGGCGAGGGGAGCCGGGGATTCGTCTACACCGTCGCGACCATCCAGGATGCCGACACCGTGTGGGTGGCGAGCACGAGCGAAGCCAGCGAGTTCGACGTCACCGCACTTCATCGCTCCGATGCCAGTGTCCTGTCGTCCTACGAGGGGCTGGACGGCGAGAGCTGGTACGAGGTGACCGAGCCGGGGGATGGCACGCGCAGCGCGAGCTTCCATCTGCGCTACGACGGCGGAACCGAAGACGGTGGGTATGTGCGCGACCTCGCCGGTACGCGGGCGTACACCTTCGACCGCCACCCCGAAGAGGGGGACTGGCTGGTGCTGCATCTGTGGTGGCTGCTTCACTACGATGGCAGCGGGCAGGGTGAGGTCGTGGGCGAAGGGGTCGACGGCACCGAGTTGACGTGTTGGTACGAGTGGGACGCCCAAGGCGAAGGATCCTACAGCTGCGACGATGGTACCAGCGGCCCCTACTGACTCTCAGAGGTTGTCGAACACCCAGACGTAGCCTTCGTGGCTGCCACCAGCGCGAGGTGCGGCCACCAGGAGTTCGTCCACCCCGTTGCCCGAGAGGTCGCCCAGGGCGATGGTGATTCCGAACAGGTCGGCGTCGCTGGGACCCGCGATGGACTGACTGGCCTGGCCGGAGCTGATGGTGCCTGCTTCGATGGTGGCACCCGAAAAGACGTAGATCTCGCCGGGTTGATCGGCGTAGGTGTCGGCGTTTGTCAGCAGGTCGTGATCGGGCGCGCCTACGACGAGATCGTCCACGCCGTCGCCGTCGAGGTCCCCTGTAGCCAGGGTCTGCCCGAACCACGCTGCGCCCTCGCTTCGGAAGGTCGTGTCGGCGCTGCTGGCCCCTTCGAGGCCCGTGAGGCTCGCCACGTCGAGCCAGAGGTAGACCGTGCCGATGGGAGGCGCGCCCACCGCCAGGTCGAGGTCACCGTCGCCATCGAAGTCCGCCAGCTGTGGGGTGCTCTGGAAGCCCAGCAGATCCTGGCTGGAGTCACCGTGGATCTGTAGGGCGTAGTCCTGGTCCGCCGGGCCGGTCCCGTCGAAGTCCAGGCCCCCGTAGAAGAGGTACAGCGAGCCCGTGTTCAGCCCCCCCACGTCTGCGTATGGGGCTGTCATGAACAGGTCGTCGTAGCCGTCCTGGTCGATGTCGCCGCCTCCCATGGCGCTGCCCAGCGCGTCGCCGTCGCTTCCTCCGTACCAGGACCGGTCGCTGTCCCAGTACAGGTTGCGCTCGCCTCCATCCGCGAGGTTGCCACCCGCGAAGCCGAGTACCCAGCCGGGGAAGAAGTACGACTGCATCCAGTCCCCGTAGAAGACCTCGTTCAGGCCGTCGCCGTCGACATCGAGGCGATCCAAGCCGGAGAAGCTGTACTGGGACTGACTGCCGGTGAAGACGACGTCGGCCTCGCTGGCCAGCTGGTTGCCGATCAACGGGGAGAAAAAGATGCACCCCGCCGTGTTGCCGTCGGACGAGTAGTGGTTGTCGCTGGCGAGAAGCATGACGTCGTCCGAACCGTCACCGTCGATGTCCCCCTGGCGGGAGTCCATCCAGCCGAGGTAGTTCTGCTCGGCATCGCCGGTGACCTGGGCAAAGGTGTAGCCCTGGATCTCGCCCTGCCAGTCTGCGAAGCCTTCACCGCTCACCAGGGCTACCCCCCCTTGCCAGGCGCCCTGCTGCCCGAGGAGCATGCCGCCCGCGATCACGTCGAGGACGCCGTCGCCGTTCAGCTCGCCCAGGGACAGGGAGCGGCGGTACCCCAGGTAGTCCTCGGCTTCTCCTCTCATGAAGCCAGTGGCTGCGTCCACGGTGACGTGATCGACCACGCCGTCGCAGTCGT
>CAZVHW010000275.1:7814-9769 GCA_964626835.1 uncultured Enterobacterales bacterium | reverse complement strand
CCTGAGCTCGTGCAGCTCACCCGCGAACGCATCGAGATTGAGGACTCCGTCTACTTCGAGACGGCAAGGGCCGCGATCAAGGCCACCAGCTACCCCCTGTTGGATCAGATCGCCGATCTGCTCGATTCCCACCCGGAGGTCCGTCGGGTGCGCATCGAGGGGCACACCGACAGCCGGGGCGACGACGCCTACAACCTGAAGCTGTCCCAGGAGCGCGCTGCGTCCGTGCGGGCCTACCTGGTGGACAAGGGCGTGGCGGCCAAGCGGCTGTCCAGCATCGGCTACGGCGAGACCAAGCCTCTGGATTCCCGCGAGGTCGAGGCCGCCTGGTCCGAGAACCGTCGGGTGGACTTCTGGATCGAGGAGCGGAGCGACTAGAGCCCTCTCGTTCGGATTAGGAGGACCCCCCAGTTTCAACGAGGTGTCCCGTGCCCACCCCCACCTACGCCCAGATCCAGCCTCTGGTCGCCCAGCAGCAGCTGCAGGGTTCCACGGTACACGTGGTCTTCCAGTGCCCGGTCACGGGCGAACACGAGTCCAGCACCGGGCCGGTGCGCAAGGGCAAGGCCTCGGCCTTTCTACAGGGCATGAAAGGCCGCGCCATGTCCCAGCTGCGTTGGTCTCTGGCCAACATGGTTCGCTCCGCGCTGGGCGGTGGGTACCTGGGTCGCACTGGCTCCACCATGGTGCACGAAGCCACCTCGGGTACCACGTCCGGGGCCCGCGCCCCGACCCAGGGAGAGACCCAGGCGGCCGTGGTGGAGGCCTTCGCAAAAGTGCAGTCCCAGTTCTGCTGGGATGTGGCTCGCGGGGGCTGGGTCCATGCGAGCGCCAAGCCCGAGCAGCAGACCGCGTTTGCCCAGCTCATGGGTGGTGTGAGCATCATCGAGCCGTTCGACCGCCTTGTGATGGCCAGGATGTTGGCCGAGATCGCCGTTGCGGACGGCTACGTGGACGAAGGCGAGCGCGACCTGGTGGCGGCGTTCACCGGCGGCGACCTGGGCAGCGTCGAGGATCTGATGCAGTACCCGGCGCTGTCCCCGAACGACCTGCAGTCTGTCAGCCAGCCCGTTCGCCAGGCCATGCTTACGCTCGCGTGGGCCGTCGCATTCGCGGACGAGGAACTCGAGCACTCGGAAAACGAGCGCTTGGCGGCCTTCGCCGTCGGGCTCGGGCTGGGCGGCAGCCAGGCACAACAGGCCTCGCACGTCGCGCGCGAGTACGTGATCGACCTGCTCTTCGACACGGCCTGGGCCGATGGGCAGGCCGACGAGCAAGAGCGCAATCGTATCTACGCCATGGCCTCGGGCCTGGGTCTGGACCAAGCCGCCATCCACGCCATGGAGACCAAGGCCTGGCAACGGCATCAGGCCAGCTAGAACGGATTCAGCTAGGTCGGTACCAGCTCCCGCTGCGCGTTCCAAGGTTCGTTCAGGTCCAGGCGCACCAGCGCGAGCTCCATGCCCCCGTGGGCGGCGCTGATCATGGTGGTGCGGCCCAACCTCTGCTTCCAGGCACCGGTGCGACGCCACGATCCGTGCACGTGACCGTGCAGGGTGAGCCACGGCTGGCGTCCCTGGATGAGCCGTCGCACCGCGATGCTGCCGACGTGACCCGCCCGGCCCGCGTGATCCAGGTCGGTGTCGTGGGGCGGGGTGTGTAGGAGGATGACCGCTCGAGACAGGTCCGCGACCCCCGTGAGCTCGTCCAGCTCGCGCTGGATAGTGCGGGAGCGGAGCTGGTGAGGGGGTATGGGAACCGAGCGCCAGCCATCCTCTGGGGAGACCGCCATCGGGTTCACGTAGCGGGAGACGTCGTACCGCTCCCAGTCCTTGAGGGCGAACGGGGTGGGGGGAACGCAGGCGTAGCCGTAGACCGGTCGCCCTTCGATCTCGACGCGCTCGAAGTGGACGTGCTCCCACGCTCCTCGCGCAGCCGCGCGTTCGAAGGCCGGG
>CAZVHW010000275.1:0-7804 GCA_964626835.1 uncultured Enterobacterales bacterium | reverse complement strand
GAGCACCAACAGGACCTTCGGGGCAGCGGCTCCGAGGGCGTGGCGGAGCTCGAGGAAGCCACCGGCCATGAAGTCCTCGATGAAGTCCCCTCGGTATCCAGCCTGGCGTGCTCCGTGGAGCAAGCCTCCAGGCAGCAGGTCGCCGCCCAGCAGGATCGCCGCCGGTCGTTCGGCCCTGGCGCGGTCCCACAGTGCCCGATAGCGGGCCACCGAGCCGTGTAGGTCCGAAACGAAGAAGCAGCGTGACATGGGATGGCTCTATCCAGCGGGCTCGAAGCGGGCCGGATAGGGAGTGAAACGTGGAACGGCCTGGAGGCAGCTTTGCGCCCACTCGAGGATCTAGCACTCGCACTCGGCGTCCTTCTGGTCGTCCTGCCAGCACCCGCCCTGGCAGGCGTCAGCCTGGGACTCTCGGCCGAGGCACCCATCCTTCACTCTCCCATCGCCCGTTACTCGGGGGAAGAGGTGGCGCATGGCCTGCCCATCAGCGTTGGAGCCCGGGCCGATCTGGGCTTCGGCATCGGCAAGGACCTGCCGCGTTCGCTGCTGGTCGGCCTCGGTGCGCGCAGCGCAGCCGTCGACCTGGGCAGGTTGAACCAGCTCTACCTCGACCTGGCCTACCGTCAGGGCCTCCAGGGAACGGTGGTGGTCCATCCTTGGTGGGAAGCGGGCATCGGGGCGGAGCTGATCGAGCTGTCCGATCACCAGGACCAGGCGCTGGGCCTGCACGCCGGCCCCCGCTTCTTCGGCGGCTTGGGCTTCGACGTCGGCGCGAACCGGCTGCGCATGATCGCCGGCCTCAGGGCCAGCTTCACCGCGGCAACCGGTGACTTCGTTCTAGACGACGAGACCGTAGTGGGCAGCTCCGGCGAGGATGTGTTGGTGGAGCGCTACTACACCCCCGCCGCCCTGGTCCTGTCCGGTACGTTGGGCCTGAAGTTCTAGGTTCGAATGTCAACAGCCGGGGCCGCCGGGATACCTTCCATCGCAGGAGGAATCCCATGCTCGCTCTCCTCGTGTTCTCTTTCTTCGCTTGCACCCGCGATAGCGACGTCAAGGACGACACAGGCCCTATCGGCACGGGGCCCGCCGACACCGGTTGGGATCCCCGCTTCGATGCATTGGTGGACGCCGTGTTGGCCGACCTCGAGGCGTCTTCGGCGCCCGGTGTGTCGGTAGCGGTGCTCGAGGACGGCCGGGTGACCTTCGCCCGAGCCTTTGGGTCCGGACATCCCGACAACGACGTGACCATCACCACCGACACGTTGTTTCAGATCGGTTCGGACACCAAGAAGCAGACCGCCGTGGGCCTGCTCCAGAAGGTGGAGCAGGGGCTGGTGTCGCTGGACGACACCTTGGCCCAGGCGCTGCCCGAGCTCGAGTTTCGTTGGGGTGAACAGTGGAACGACCAGGTGGCCCTGGAGCATCTGTTGAGTCATCAGGGAGCGTTCTACGACTACGCCATCTGGGAAACCGGTGAGGACGACGACCTGCTGGCCAGCTGGACCTACGGTGAGTTCGCCGACTCCTGGTTTCTCATGAATCCGCCGGGAGAGTTCTGGAACTACTCCAACCCCAACTTCTCTCTGGCTGGCCTGATCACCGAAGAGCTCGACACCCGCGCCTGGCCCGATATCATGGTCGAGGACGTGTATCGTCCCCTCGGCATGGACCGCACCTATCTGCGCAAGTCCGAGGTGATCGCGGACGGCGACTATGCGGTGGGGTACGGCCTCTCCCCGGTCAGCTACCAGTACGAGACCCGGGAGATGGACAGCATCGCGGACCACGCCTGGACCCGCCCTGCGGGCTTGGCTTGGTCCACGGCCAGCCAGCAGGTGTTGTTCGCGGACTTCCTGATGAGCGGCAATGCGGATGTGTTGGGTGACACCCACGTACAGGCGATGCACGACGAGCACGTCAACACGCTCTACCTCTACGACGAGATGCACTACGGCCACGGCCTGATGGTCAACCACGGCTTCGAGGTGGGCGACGACTACTACGAGGTGCCGGTCTGGACCCACGGGGGCAACACCCTCGCCTTCACCTCGGCCTTCTGGGTGCTGCCCGAGCACGGCTTCGCTATCTCCATCCTGAGCAGCGGCTACGGCACGGACTTTACCGACAGCGTGTACACGGCCATGACCACCCTGGTGGACGACCTGCCGGCCCCCGTAGAACCGGTCGAGTACACGATCGACACATCGCGATACACGTATCACGTGGGTGACTACGTGGACGAGTGGAACGTGGGTGAGGCCACCGTGGGGCTGAGTGGCGACACCCTGACCATCAGCATGCCCACCCTCGAGCAGTATGGGTACACGGTCGACGACGAACTCTACTCCGTGTCGAGCGACATCCACTACGTGAACATCGACGGCAGCTACTACGACCTGACCTTCATCCAGGCCGAAGATGGCGAACCCACGGAGTACCTGCGAAACCGCAGCTTCGTGCTCACGCGTGCCGAAGGCGGGCAGGCTCTGCAGGGGGCGGACCGCACGCCCACCAAGGCGGATGTCGAGCGGTGGATGGAGCGCGCCCGTGTCATGGAGCCTCTACCCGCCGCAATGCGTGCGCGCTGACGGGCGGGTGTAAAACCCGCACCCACGTGTCATGCTGTCGCAGGCATGCCGAGAACCGACTCCATCCCCATCGAACAACCCCGCGTCCACTGGCGTGGGGTCACGCTGCTGGAGGAGTACGAGATCGCGCCGACCTACGAGGTCTATCTGGCGGGTTGCCCCTTGCGTTGTCCCTACTGCGCTGTCCCGAGCGCATCTCGGTGCCCCGAAGACGGGGAGCGCATCCTGCCTCGGGACCTGGTGCGCGACCTCGTGACGAGAGATCATCCCCCCTTCCGGTCCGTGGCGCTGGTCGGGGGTGAGCCCACCCTCCATCTGGACTGGATCCGGGAGTTCCTGCCCGCGCTGCGGCGCAGCCTGCCCGACGTTGAAGCCGTGTTGAACACGGCACTGTGCTGGGATTCCGCATTGGCGCAGGAGTTTGCCGCGAGCTTCGACTGGGTGGTGGGCACGCTTCGTTACCACGGCCCTGGCTGTGCCGAGGTCCTCGGCGCCCCGTGCGCCTACCCGGAACAGGCGATGGCCGCGGTCGAGTCCCTGCTCGCCGCGGGGGGGCGGATGCTCCTCCGTGTCCTCGCGCTCCCCGGGCACCTGAACTGCTGCGTGCTGCCATTGGCGGCGTGGGTTGGGGACCTCTCGGGTGACCTGCGGGCCAGGGTCATGCTCAACTACGCCCCCGTGGGCTAAGCGCAGTCGATTCCAGCGCTGAATAGGCCCTTGAACGCCGAGGAACGCGCGTTGGCCGCGCGTGTGCTCCCCGCGTCGGTGCGCCGGCCCATGGTGCGGCCCTCGACACTTGTTGACAGATGGTCCGAAACCGCGGTCGATCCTCCCGTGTCCATCGAGATCGATGTGGAAGGGCGCGTGTTCGTGCCCTTCGTCACCGCCGCTTTGCTACCCTGGCTCTGCGAGCGTCATCCCGCGCTCCGTCCACGTCTCGCCTACCTGGACCGCCATGCCCGTTGAGTCGACCTCTTGCTGCGCGCCCGCTACCCGCTGATCTGGCTCGACACGCCGGAAGAGGAGCGGGCGGTGGATCTGGTCTGCCGCAGTGCCCGCGCCATGGGCGATCCGGTTGCGGGCTGGTCCCTCACCTGGGGGCTGCACGATCTGCCGGGAGCCGCCCGCAAGGGGCCCCACACCGATCCGTTGAAGCTTCTCGCGCACATGCGCCAGGAAAAACGGCGCATGGTCTGGGTGTTGCTGGACATTGGGGCGATGTCTCCTTCCGGCAGTGGCCCCATGGTAGTGCGCGCGTTGCGGGACACCGCCCGGGTGTTGCGCGACCTCGGCTCGGTCATCGTGGTGGTGGGCCACAACCACCGCTTGCCGGGAGACCTCGAGGGCCCCGCTGCGTTGCACCGCCTCGCGCTCCCCGACCAGGGTGACCACGAAGAGCTGCTGCTGCGCGTGGCGGCCCAGATGAAGATCCCGGTGGAAGCGAGCGCTGCGGCGATGTTGTCCACCGCCTGTCTGGGGCTGACCCTCGAGCAGGCCGAGAACATCTGGGCGCGTATCCGCGCTGCGGGTGGGCGCTTCACGGCGGCCGACGTGGACCAGCTCTTGGCGGAGAAGGCCCGCATCGTGCGCGGCAGTGGATATCTGGAGTTCGTGGAAACCGCTGGCTTGGAGGACGTCGGCGGGCTCGGAGAGATGAAGGCGTGGATGCGGCAGCGGTCCTTGGGATTCTCACCCCAAGCGCGCGAGCACGGGCTGCCCTTTCCCCGGGGCGCGCTGCTGGTCGGCGTACAGGGCTGCGGCAAGTCCTTGAGTGCCAAGGCCGTGGCGGGCTTGTGGAAGCAGCCCCTGTTGCGCCTGGATGTCGGCGCCTTGATGGAGGGCTTGGTGGGCGCCTCCGAGCGCAACCTGCGACACGCCTTGGATCTGGCGGGTCGCATCGCTCCCTGTGTCATGTGGATAGACGAGATCGAGAAGGGCTTCACCGGCATGGAGGCCAACAGTGATGGGGGCACCATCGCCAGGATGTTCGGCACCATGCTCACCTGGATGCAGGAGAAGGACGCCCCGGTGTTCGTGCTAGCCACCGCCAACAACATCGACTCGCTGCCGCCGGAGATGTTGCGAAAGGGTCGTTTCGACGAGATCTTCTTCGTGGACCTGCCCGACAGGGCCCAGCGAGACGAGATCTGGCGCATCCACCTGGGCTACCGCGCCAGGCTCGGCAAGGACGCCTTGCTGCTCGATCGGATCGACATCGCGGGGCTGTCGGAGTTCTCCGAGGGCTACTCCGGTGCCGAGATAGCGGCCGCGGTCGTCGAGGGCGCGTTCGCGGCCCTGGCCGCCGATGAACACCTCGAGGGCCGCCACCTGCTGGCGGCGCTCTCGGCCTCTCCACCTCTGTCCCGCACCCGGTCCGAGGCGATAGACAAGCTCCGAGCCTGGGCGCGGGGTCGCGCCAGGAGGGCGAACTGAACGATGTCTGTTGTCTGCACCGTCGCTGCTGCCAGTGTCACCTACGTGGCGGCGGGCGTCCTCACCAGTGTCGCTGCGAGCACTGCCACCGTCATGGGTTTGAAGCAGCTCGCGAGCGCGTGAGAGGGCGATCCAGCGCGAAGAAGCCCGCGAGAGGCTCGAGCAGACCGTCCAGCAGATGCACGATGACCTGGCGACGGTCGAGCTGAGCACGGCCCAGAGCGCTGCGATGCAGGAGCTGGTTGCGGAGCGCTGCGAGCTGCACTTCGGAGACGAGCAGTTCCAGCTCAGTCTCACCCGAGACCTGCGCGGCAAGCTCACGGTTCGCGCCCACGGCGACGGGATGAGTCGCGAAGAGGTCGCCGAGCGTGCGGAACGTTTCCTGGGCCTGCTGCAGCAGCAGATAGCGTACCGGGAGGTCGTCACGCGCATGAGGGCCTACGGCCTGGACGTCACCAACGAGGCCCGCCTCGAGGACGGCACCGTGAAGGTGCGCATCGCGAAGAAGCGCTGACATGGGTCGCTTCGACCACATCGCCCCGGAGGCGGACGAGAGCTCGGCCGCCGCGGCGGACGACGGCTTCGGCTGCCAGCACTACCTGGACCAGGCCGAAGGGGCCATGCGCCGCGGCCGGTACGAGTCTGCGCTGCGCTACTACGGTCGCGCCCTCGAGCAGGATCGGCAGCGCGGGGAGGCTTGGGCGGGGCAGGCTCGCGCCCTGCTCGAGATGGGCCAGGCGGGTGAGAGCTTCACCTGGCTCGAGCAGGCCGTGCGCGTGGCCGGCGAGCGGGCGGACTTCCACGCCCTGCGGGCCATCGCCAGTGCCCGCCTGGGCAAGGCCGACGAGGCCCTCGCCTGGGCCGACAAGGCCATGCGCTTGGGTACCGACGAGCCCGAGGTGTGGCTGGCCCGCGCCGAGGTGCTCTACACCCAGGCCCAGGACGTGGCCGCCAGCCGCTGTCTGGACAAGGCCCAAGAGCGCGATCCCGGAGGACCCGCGGCCCGGCGTAGTGGCGAGGTCGCCCTGGGTGCCGGCGACCTGCCTCGCGCACGGACCTGGCTCGAGCGAGCCCGGGCCCGGCAGCCCGAGTGTCCGCTGGTGGCGCTGCGTCTGGGAATCTACTGGGAGAGGGAGGGTCGCATCGAGCTGGCCCAGGGCGAGCTCCAGCGTGCGCTGACTCTCGAGCCCGGCTTGACCTCGGCGACCTTGGCCTTGCGCGATCTTCGAAAACGCAGCTGGTGGGAGCTCACCCAGGCCAGAATTGGGAGGTGGTTGCGTGGCAACTGACATGGATCTCGAGCGTGCTGTCATCGATCTCTCCATCCGGCCCGATGGCTCTGTGAGCTTCCACGTTTCGGGGCTGCCCGGGCCTGCCTGCGAGCAGCTCGAGGCTGTCCTGCTGGAGATCCTCCGGGGTGATGTCACCGAGCGGGAGCACACCCCAGAGTTCTATCAACAGGTCCGCCAGGGCCTGGGCCAACGCCTGAAGGCCCTGCTGGGGCGCGGCTAAGAGGCGCGGCCCATGGACTGCCCACGCTGCGGCGCCCCCAACCTTCCGGGCCTGCCGGCCTGCGTGGACTGCGTGGACTGCGGCCAGGACATGGACGCCGAGCCCGAGGTGCCGCAAGCCTTGGTCCCAGACGTCTGCGTGGCCAACCCCCTGCGCGAGAAGCGGGCGAAGCCGCCCCGTGATCCTCTCATCCACGTGCACGGCTTTCGCCCCTTCGCTCACGTGGGGCGCATGCGCCACCTGCCTTGGCATGCCTTTATCGAGGGCATGTTCGGCGTCGTGCGCGGCACCATCCCGGGGTTGATGCCCGCGCTGCGTCGGGAGCGTCGGGCCGCGGGCATCCAGCTGGCAGCCTTCTTCGTTCCCATCGCCGTCTTGTTGCTCGGTGGTGGCGTGGACGCGCTGGGTTCCTCCGGTTTCCTGGTGGCTGCGGGATGGAGCCTCTCGCCGTTCCAGGAAGCTCGCCGGAGCATGGACACCCCCGAGCCGCATCGTGCCTTGGTGGCGTTCTGGCTGACCCTGGGTCCCGTGGCGCTGTTCACCTTCGGCCTGGCCGCGGCTATCGGTCAGCTGCAGCCGCCGGTGTTCTTCTTTACCGGCAACGGGAGCGTGCTGCCGGGGCGTCGCTTCGAGGTGGAGCGGGCGGAGCTGGAGACCTTGCAGGCAGGGGAGTTGGTGGTCTTCGAACGCTCCGACGTGGAGCATCGGGTGACGCGGCTCGGCGCTCTGCTAGGCGCCGGCGTCCTGGTGGCGGCGGGCGAGGTTGCCCAGCCGCCCGCGGCCGAAAGCGTGCATCGGTACCTGGACCGCTATCGGCGGTCCCTGGATTCGTACGATGCTTTCGCCTCGCCCGTCGTGGCCGTGGAGGGTCAGCTACTCCAGCACGGTCAGGCGGTGCTGCTCGTGGACGGTGCTCCGAGCACCGCGGTGCCGATCACCAGCTGGTCCCGCTGGCCCCTGGGCCTCGACCTGCGCGACAACGTCGTGCCGCCTGGGCACGTGGCGGTCTGGGACTGGATCCCATACCCGGACGACACCACGCTGCACATCTCGCTGGTCCCGGCGGATCTCGTGGTCGGCCGAATCACGCATCGTGTCCGCGAGGGCCTGTCCACGGTCCCCCTGCGCTGGCCGGAAGACGCCGACCTGGCACCCGAAGACCCCCTGGAGGTCCCATGACCACCCTGTTCGAGCAGCTTGTCGCCGACGCCCTTCGCGCCGAGGCCAGCGACTTGCACCTGACCGTGGGAAACGCGCCCGCGCTGAGG
>CAZVHW010000274.1:4261-9791 GCA_964626835.1 uncultured Enterobacterales bacterium | reverse complement strand
GACGTGAACCCTGCGGCCGACGAGACCTGCAACGACATCGACGACGACTGCGACAGCCTGACCGATCAGGAGGATCCTGACCTCGCCGACACCCCCACTTGGTACGAGGATGCAGACGAGGACGGCTTCGGCGATCCCGACAGCGCCAGCACCGCGTGCGACCAACCCACCGGAACCGTGGAGGACGGCACGGACTGCGACGATGGGGACGCCGCCGTCAACCCCGACGCCCAGGAGGTCTGCGACGAGATCGACAACGACTGCGACGATCTCGTCGACGACGAGGACGGCGACGTCTCGGGTGGCAGCACCTGGTACGAAGATGCCGACGGAGACGGGTACGGCGACGAGGATTCCACGCTGTCGGCCTGCTTCCAGCCCAGCGGGTACGTGGAAGACGACACCGACTGCGACGACGACGACGACTCGGTGTACCCCGGTCGACTCGAGAACCTGGACAACGGCGTGGACGACGACTGCGATGGCGACGAGGACCAGCTGGCCGAGATCGACCTGTCCGACTCAGAGGGCGTGGCCGGGCCGCGGCTGGCCGTCAACGACGACATGCTCGTCCTCGCTTGGGCTGCCGAGAGCTTCGAGGACGGGGAAGACGAGCTCTTCGAGGGCCGGTTGGGCCTGGTGTTCGATCCCACCGAGGATGGACTACCCCTGGTGGATGCGTGGGCCGACGGCGACAGCTCCTCCTCCGGCACCATGAACGCCAGCTTCGACTTCGCCATGGCGGACGAGTACTGGGCCTGGGCTACCGCCGTTGAGTCGGGGTCCCAACAGATTCATATCGACGTGGTGGACTCGGACAGCGGCTCCTCGGGCCGGCTCACGAGCACCGTGAGCACCAGCGCCGTGCTCGAGCAGATCCAGCTGACGGCCGACGAGGACTCCGGGGTCGTCACCGCCGTGGGCTGCGTGTCGACCACCGGTCCCAACCTGTTCTGGACCGGCCAGAGCGCGTCGAGCGTCGTCAGCGGCTCGGGGACCGCCACCAGCTACACGGGCCAGCACTCCTACGGTGCCTACAACCCCAGCCAGACCAGCTTTCGCTGCGAGCACGACCCCGGCAGCAGCTACCTGTACGTGGGTCTGTACTACCCGCCCTACCTCGACGCGTACGGTCCCTCGGGGAGCTCGCTGAGCCAGCGCAGCCGCTGGAGCTACTACTGGGGCGTCAGCGACATCGAGATCAGCAGCGCCTCGGGCTACAGCCACATGGCCGTCGCCTGCGACGACTACAGCTGGTACGGCTGCATGTCCGACGGCAAGAGCGACTACGCGGTCTACCTCTCCTCCTACGACTCAGGCGGCTCGGCCTCCCTCCCCATCGACATCCCTGGCTACGACATGGCGGACATCGACGTAGCGGGGACCTCCACGGGCGAAGCCGCCATCTGCGTGGTCTCCGACTCGGGGCGAGCGTGGGTGCTGCTCGCGGATGCGATGGCCAGCGGATCGTTCCTCGAGATCAGCTTCGACGACGGCACCTCGGACGCTGCAGAGGAATGCGCGGTAGCCGTCACCGACAACGGCGAGCTGGTGGTGGCCTTCCGGTACGAGGACGAGATCCGGGCAGGCTTCCTCGAGGGCTACTGATCCCTACATGTCGAAGGGGATCTCCGCGTGCTTGCGGCGCTCTTCGTCGATCTCGTAGCGGAAGTACGAGCCGCCCACGCGGAACCGGTCTCCGTCCGACAGCATCTTTTCCACAACGGCGTTGCCGTTCACCTCGACCTTCGCCAGGCGCGAGAGGCGTCGAAGGACGTGGCGGTTGCCGTTCCAAGCCACCGCGGCCTTGCGTCCCCACCAGGGGAAGCCCTTGGCGGGGACATCGACCCCCACACCGAAGACGAGGCCGTCTTTTCCTGGGTCCCAGTGGCGGGTCATGGTTCCTTCGGCCGCCACGCGGCTGCCCTGCATGCGCTCGGCCGCGGCCTGCAGGCGCTTGAGCAGCGCCGGTGACATCTGGAACGTCGCGGTCTGCTTCATCGCCCCGGTCTGCAGGCCGTAGGCCAAGGGGACGTCCGAGAGGGGCTTGCCCTCGTACTGGTGCTTGAGGCTGGTGCGCTCGTCGCCGTAGAAGACCAGGACGAACTTGCCGACCTGCACTCGGTCACCGGTGCCCATGCGGTGGCTGTGCACGAGCTTGCGGCCGTTGATGAGGGTGCCGTTCTGGCTACCCAGATCCTTGATGTCCACGCCGCCATCGTCGGAGATGACCACCTGGGCGTGCTGACGGCTGACGGAGACGTTGGACAGGCGGAGCATGCAGGAGGGCTCTCGCCCGATGGTGACCTCCCGCCGGTCGATGTTGAACACCCTCTCGGAGTGTCCCGGCTCGATGATGACGAAGCTGGCCATCGTTTGTCCCGCGTTGGAGGAGAACATCCCGAGCAGAGAAGTATATCAGCGCCAGACCTCGAAGGTACCGCGGTACTCGAGCTCGATTCCGGAGACCTCGTGGTCACCCTGGAAGCTCGCCCGCAGGGCGCCCTCGCTGCTCCAGCCACCGTCCCACTGGGTGCGCAGGTCGCGACCCACCCAGACTTCGCCGGCCAGCAGGTCCGAGCTGTCCAGGCGGCCGTCTACCAGCCCTTCCTGGACGCCCATGCTGGAGAGCAGCCCGTCGAACTCGCACTCGCCGTGGCCCTGGACGGCGGGCGTCGCGTCGGCGTCGATGGTGACCGTCATCTCACCGGTGCAGGTGCTGTTCAGCGCGCCTTCGGCGCGGGTGGCCTCGATGGTCATGACCCCGTAGTAGGTGCCGTTGCAGGAGGACAGGTCACCGGTCATGGCGGCTTCGGGGCAGAGGGAATCGAGTCCAGCGAGGTCCAACTCTCCGAAGGTCGGGCCGGCGCAGGCGGAGGAGGCGACCGTGATGGCGACGAGAAGATGCAGGAAGGGCCGACGTTGCATGAGTTTTTCTCCTCTGGGTCCCGGCGGCGGATGGTTCGTTTCGTTTCCGCGTTCAACATGCTTGTCGGTGGAATCAGCCTGGTGGTCGCCTCAATCAAGGCTCAAGTGAGGGTCAACCGTGGCCGATTCGGATGAGGTACGTTGGACTCTCGAGGAGAGGGTTTGCCGATGACCGAGTCCTGCATCGAGAACACCGACAGCGGCGAGCGGGTCGAGTTTGGCGGCGAGCTGCTGGTGGGCCGGCACTCAGCCAACGACCTGCTGCTGCCCTTCCCCGAGGTCAGCGGCTACCACGCTGCCATCGTCGTCAAGGAGGGGAGCTGGAGGATCCAGGACCTGGGTTCCACCAACGGCACGACGGTGAACGGCCGCCGCTTGCAGCGCTGGCGAGGCATCGAGCAGGGGACGTTGCTGCGCTTCGGCGGCGTGTCGTCATGGCGCGTGGTCCGGCTGGCCGATCCGAGCGGCGTCGCCTCCGGAGGGGCGCGCCTGACCCTGAACCAGGATCGTCTGCCGACCTGAGTCTGGAGCTCGAGTGGGAAGGGCCCGAGAGCGGCGCGATCCGTGTGCGCCAGGGTGGCGCGCTCTGGACCGAGCGCGCGGGGCAGTCCTTCGAGCTGCTGGTCCTGCTGGCGCGCCGCCCGGGCGAGTGGGTGGACGACCGGGAACTCAAGGACTGGTTCTGGGGTGGCGCGGCGGCGGACAAGAGCCGCACCGTGTTCTCGAGCTTGATCTACAACACCCGCGCGATCTTCAAGAAGCACGGCATCGCGGGTCGGATCATCGAGAAGGAGGCGGCGCACCGGGGCTGCACACGGCTCAACCTACCCCCCGATCACGTGCAGATTCTGGGGGAATAGGGCTCCCCATCAGGCTTCGCGGCGCGCCATCCTTCGCCCCATCAGCGTGCGCCAGCTCTCCCTCAGGCCGGCCCGCGTGGCGGCGTCGAGCCCCAGGGCGTCATCGAGCACCCAGCGGTCACCTTCGTCGAGAACTTCTTCCACCGGGGCGCCACCCCGCAGCAGCCCGTCGAGCCGCTCGAAGGCTCGATCGTCGGCCTGGATCCTGGGCACCGGCAGCTGGCGGATCTCGCTGGGGATGAGCTCGAGCACGCCGCCACCGTAGGAACGTCCGCACAGCTCCACGCCCAGCATGGTCAGGCTGTTGAGGAAGCCCAGCACCAAGGCGCGGGGGGCGACGCCTGGGCGAGGTGTGACTCGGTAGACCGTGTCGGTGGTGTGGGCCCCGGCTTCGTTGTGGATCAGTCGGGTGAACGTGTGGCAGCGCTTGAACAGGGCCAGGGGTGCGGCGTGGATGGAGGGAATGGCCCACCAGGGCTCGCGGATGCGGCACTTGTAGCGGTCGGGTAGGCCCTGCTCGACCCCCGAGGCCAGGTAGAGCTGCCAGGGCACGGGGAGATCGACCAGTGGGCGGGCCGGGAGGTCCAGCAGCCAGGCGCGGCGGCCTTCGGCTCGGTTGTGGGCGTGATCGGCGGTGGTGAAGGTCAGGCCGGTGGCTTCGGCGCTGCGGCCAAACATGGGCAGGGTCGCGGGTTGCAGCGCGTGCGCGGCCACCGTGGCGTCGTCGACGCAGAAGAAGCGGTTCGCCCCGGTGACCACGCCCACGCAGACCTCGGCCTGCTCATGGAATGGCCGCACTCCGGGGTGCTCCCAGGCGGTGCGGAGCTGGGCCAGCGCTGGAGGTTCCAGGGCGTAGCCGGTCCACTTGGCCCCCGGGGGGAGGGCCTCGGGCTCGGCGAAGGACACGGCGTCCACTTCCAGATCGGCGAGCGAGTCGATGTCTTCGAGGTCCACGACACGGGCGCCACGAGTGTGGGATCGCTCGAGCAGCAGCAGCACGACTTCCTGCTGGACATCCGGGAAGACCAGCCGCCGAAAGCGCAGGATGCGGAGCAACCCCTGGTCCGCCAGCCAGCTGCGGAGGGGGGCCGTGTACCGGACCTGGAGCAGCTCGGCGGGCACCACCATGGCCAGGCGGCCCCCTGGCCGCAAGCGGCTGGCGCCGTCCACCACGAAGGGGGCCCACGAGCTGGCATGTCGCGGCAGAGGCAGGCCCCAGCGGGTCAGGAGGGCCTGGGCTGCCTGGATTTGGCTCGCTCCCAGGTACTGGTAGCGGACGTAGGGTGGGTTGCCGAGCACCAGGTCGTAGCGCTGCTCGTCGTGAAGTGCGTGGCGCAGGTAGTCGGCCCGCAGCACGGTGCCATCGCCTCCGCTCGCGCGGTAGCGGCCCAGCGCCGCGTCGGCCTTGGAGGCTTCTTCGGGGAGCAGCTCCACCGCCGTCACCGGGGGCGTGAGGCCCGGGTGGCGCGCGAGGGCCTCGAGGAAGGCCCCATCTCCGCAGGAGGGCTCCAGGACGTCCCGAGGCTGGCAGCCCAGCCCCCAGCGAACGAGGAAGTCCGCGATGGCGGGAGGGGTGTAATAGCCCCCGCGCAGCTTGTGGGCGGATTGCTCGTGCTGGAACTTCATGGGTACCGGTGCGGCAGCGGTAGGGGGTGAACCCCTCCCCTACACATGGGGGGCCTCCGATGTAGGGGCCGTAACGGGTGTTTTATACCCGCCCGTCACGAGCGCATCGACATCAG
>CAZVHW010000274.1:0-4251 GCA_964626835.1 uncultured Enterobacterales bacterium | reverse complement strand
ATCAGCCGCCGAACGGCGTCCCGGCTCTTGCCCCCCCCTCCGCTTCGAGCTAGCCCTGGCGACATCCGCACCTCGAGACCAGGATGGGCGCCATGAGCACCTCCGAAGAGACCCGCTCCACGAACTTCATCGACGAGATCATCGCTGCCGACGTGGCTGCGGGTGTGCACGGCGGCCAGGTGGTCACGCGTTTTCCGCCCGAGCCCAACGGCTACCTGCACATCGGCCACGCCATGGGCATCAACCTGGCCTTCGGCATGGCCGCCAAGTACGGCGGGCAGTGCAACCTGCGCTTCGATGACACCAACCCGGCGACGGAGGACACCGAGTACGTCGAGGCCATCAAGGGCGACATCAGCTGGCTCGGCTTCGACTGGGGCGACAACCTGTTCTTCGCGTCGGACTACTTCGAGCAGCTGTATCTGTGGGCCGTCGATCTCATCGACAAAGGCCTGGCCTACGTGGACGATCTGTCGCTGGACGAGATGCGCGCCCTCCGCAGCGGCTCGGACCAGCCCGATCGGGCCAGCCCCTACCGGGACCGCGCCGTCGAGGAGAACCTCGACCTGTTCGCGCGCATGCGGGCCGGCGAGTTTCACAGCGGCTCTCGCGTGCTGCGCGCCAAGATCGACCTGAGCAGCCCCAACCCCCTGCTGCGCGACCCGGTGATGTACCGCATCCTGCGGGCATCCCACCACCGCACCGGCACGGACTGGCCCATCTACCCCATGTACGACTGGGCCCACGGTGAGTCCGACGCCATCGAGGGCGTCACCCACTCCACCTGCTCCCTCGAGTTCGACGTGCACCGGCCGCTCTACGACTGGTTCGTGCAGGCCCTCGAGATCGAGGACCCCCCGCATCAGTACGAGTACGGGCGCCTCAACATCAGCTACACGGTGCTGTCCAAGCGGTGGTTGATGCTGCTGGTCGACAAGGGCTTGGTGGCCGGCTGGGACGACCCCCGCATGCCCACCATCTGCGGCATGCGCCGTCGTGGCTACTCTCCGGCCAGCCTCCGCAACTTCTGCGACCGGGTTGGTGTGTCCAAGCGCGATGGCGTGGTGGATGTCTCCCTGCTCGAGCACGCGCTGCGCGACGATCTCAACGCCAACTCTCTGCGGGTCATGGGGGTGCTCAACCCCTTGAAGCTGGTCATCACCAACTACCCCGAGGACGATGAAGAGGTCTTCGACGCCCCCTACATGCCCGACGATCCCAGCGCCGGTAGCCGGCCGGTGCCCTTCTGCCGCGAGCTGTGGGTGGAGCGCGACGACTTCCGCGAGGTGCCCTTCCGCAAGTGGCGCAGGCTGGCGCCCGGCAAGGAAGTGCGCCTGCGCTACGCCTGCCTGATCACCTGCGACGAGGTCATCAAGGACGACAGCGGCGAGGTGGTGGAGTTGCGCTGCAGCTGGGACCCCGAATCCCGCGGTGGCCGGTCCCCCGACGGCCGCAAGGTCAAGGGCACGCTGCACTGGGTATCGGCCCGCCACGCCTTGCCCGCCGAGGTCCGGCTGTACGACAGGCTGTTCTCCGTGCCCGCGCCACGGGACGTCGAGGAAGGCCAGGACTGGCTCGAGAACCTCAACCCCGACTCGCTGACGGTGCTGGACCGGTGCTGGATCGAACCCAGCATGGCCAGTGCGACTGCGGAGAGCCGCTGGCAGCTCGAGCGGCTGGGCTACTTCTGTGTGGAGAGCGCGGCCTCGAGCGAAGGCGGGCTCCTGCTCAACCGCACCATCGCCCTGCGCGACAGCTGGGCGCGCATCGAACGGCAACGCCAGCAGGGCAAGGGCTAGCACGCCGTGGATCGGCTCGGGTACTGGTTTCGGCTGATCGGGGATCACCTCGGCCAGCACTGGAAGCAGCACCTGATTCCGTTGCTGACCTTCCTCGCCGGCATGATGGTGTTCGGCTGGACGCTGCTGCTGTTCTACGCGCTCGTCTTTGGCGGCACCATCCTGATGGCGGCTCTGGAGCAGGAGACCCTCGCCATGGTGGCCTTCTTCGGCTTCGCCGCCCTGGGTAGCTGACCATGCTGTGCTTCCACGCGGCCGGTGCGCTACGCCAGGTTCGCGCTGCGCATGCAGCAGGGCCATGTCGTGACCTGGCGCGATCTGCTCTGGGGCCTGCGCAACCCGGTGCGCTCCTGCGGCCTGCTGTTCCTGCTGTTCGTGGTGTTCTTCGCCTCGGCCGGGTTGCTGTACCTGCCCCTGGTGTTCCTGGGTGGCTGGATGTGGCTGTCGCTTCCCTCGCTGGCCGAAGGGGATCGCGGCGTTCTGCGGGCCATGGGGCGGGCTTGGGGCGTCGCTGGGCGCGTGTATGGGCCGCTGCTCTTGCTGGTGGTGGGCTGGGGCTTCCTGTCGCTGTTCGTTATGGTAATCCCCATCGTGGGGCCCGCGCTGGTGCTCGGGTCGGGCATGACCGGGGCCGTGGTGATCTACGATGACCTTCGGAGAAATCCGTGAACAACATCGTCCCCTGGCTGCAGGCAACCAAGGACCACCTGGTGAAGCACTGGCAGGTGCACCTGGTGCCCCTGCTCATCGTCTTCGCGGGCGGCATGGTGATCGGCCTGGTGCTCACGGCCCTGTTCATGTGTAGCGGCATCTTCGTCAGCATCGTGGCGGGCGCGACCGAGAGCGGCCTGGCGACCCTGTTGATGGTGGTGGTGCTCTTCGGGCTCTGCATCCTGTTCACGGTGGTCCTGAGCTTCCTGCTGATGCCGATCTACATCGGGTACGTGCGGGTGGTGTTGCGGGCGCACCGGGGCGAGCCCCCCGACAAGGCCGACATGTTCTGGGGGGTGCGCAACATCGGCCAGGTCATGCTGCTCATGTTGCTTCAGGCGGTGCTGGGCTTCGGCGCGGCCATGCTCTGCTACTTCCCGGCCCTGATCGTATCCGCTGCGTTGATGTTCTCCATTCCCGCCATGGTGGACCGGGATCTGGGAGCCATCGAGGCCATGAAAGCGTCGTGGGAGCTGGTGAAGCCGCGGTTCCTCGAGATCATCGTCCTGATCTTCGCGCTCTTCGCCGTGATCATGATCCTCTCCTATGTTCCCATCGTGGGCCCCTTCGTGGGCAGCATGGCCTACATCGGAGCCATGGTGGTGGTGTACGACGACCTGGTTCGACGCGACCACTTCGAGGCCTAAGGCCGCCATGCCCGAGCTTCCCGACGTCACCGTCTACGTGGAGCGGCTCGAGGCCAAGGTCGAGGGGCAGCAGCTCGAGCGCATCCGCAACAAGAGCCCGTTTCTGTTGCGCACGGTCGAGCCCGGCCTCGGCGCGCTTCATGGCCGGCGCATCGTCGGGATCGAGCGGCTGGGCAAGCGCATCGTGTTCGGCTTCGAGGACGAGCTGTTCCTGGTGCTGCACCTGATGGTGGCCGGACGGCTGCGCTGGAGAAAGCCCGGCGCCGGCATCCCGGGCCGCATGGGCCTGGCCGCCTTCGACTTCGCCGACGGAACCCTGCTGCTGACCGAAGCCAGCAAGAAGAAGCGTGCCTCGCTGCACGTCGTGGCGGGCCGCGACGGCCTCGAGCCCTTCCATCGTGGCGGCCTCGAGGTGCTGGACGCCGACCTGCCGGCGTTCCAGGAAGCACTGCTGCGCGAAAACCGCACCCTCAAGCGCGCCCTGACCGATCCCCGGCTGTTTTCGGGCATCGGCAACGCCTACAGCGACGAGATCCTGTTCGCGGCTCGCCTGTCACCCATGAAGCTCACCTCCCGGCTCGACCCCGGCGAGCAGGAGCGCCTGTACCACGCCTGCCGCCACGTGCTCACCACCTTCACCGAACGCCTTCGCGCCGAAGTGGGGGATGGTTTCCCCGACAAGGTCACCGCGTTCCGCGACGACATGGCCGTGCACGGCCGCTACCGCAAGGCCTGTCCCGCCTGTGGCAAGCCCATCCAGCGCATCGTCTACGCCCAGAACGAGTGCAACTACTGCGCCGTCTGCCAGAACGCTGGCCGCCTGCTGGCCGATCGCGCGCTGTCGCGGCTGCTCAAGAAGGACTGGCCCAAGACCTTGGACGAACTGGAGCAGGTGAGGACCCTGGGGCCTTCCAGAGGGCGGAGATAGGCCTCGCGGCGGGACCTATGCCCCCGAGAATTGATCGGAGGGCGACCTATGTCGGTGACTTTTGATCACCCGGCGACCTGTACCTTGTCTGGGGGACGGTGGAACCAGCATTTTCCAGCGGCGTACCAGCCCAGAGTCCGTGTTGGCTCCGAAAAAGGGCTCCGGA
>CAZVHW010000273.1:8328-9806 GCA_964626835.1 uncultured Enterobacterales bacterium | reverse complement strand
TACGAGCCCTCGCCACGGCGTCCTGGGAGCGCGGCTACAACCCCGTGGGCGCAGGGCGGCAAGCGGCCGCGATCCTCGCCTCGGGCAGCAGGCGACGACGACTGGCGGAGCTGCGGATCCCCACCCTGGTGCTGCACGGCGAAGCCGACCCGCTGATACCGGTGGAAGGCGGCCGTGCGACGGCGCACGCCATCGACGGCGCGCGCCTGCTCACCCTGCCCGGATGGGGACACGACCTACCCCCCGTGGTGTGGCCTCGGCTCGTGGACGCCATGGAAGCCCACGCCCGCGCCAACCGCCCGGGCGCCGCCCCCGAGAAAGGCACCGCATGAGACGCGTCGCGCTTGGCTTCATGATCGGCTGCTGCGTAGGCGCGATTCTGGCCATGGGGCTGCACACCTTGTTCTCGGCGGCCCCAGAGCTGGCAGCCGGCCCCCTAGGGCGCGCCCTTGCCTGGGTTGCGCACCCTGGCGCGCGCGCGATTTCCGCCGCCTCGGGGAGACCGCTGTCCCACGAGCTGGGCATCTTCGCCACCTGGCTCTCCCTCCAGCTGACCACCGTACTCGGGGGTGGACTCGCGGGCGCGCTCGTAGGACTGTTGGCGCGAGACGGCACTTCGAAAGCACCGCAAGGTCGCGAGCAGGGCTGACACCTGCCACCCACGCGGAGCGTCGGATGGAGCGCTCGTCTCTGCCATCGCCGGGTGTCGGCCTGAAAGGCGGGCTCCAATCGCGGGGTCGGAAAAGGTATGCTGGGCTGAGTACCGGCCCGGCAGCAGGGCCTCTTCGACCCAGAACCGGAAGCAGCCGTGACTCGACAGACCACCGCGTCCCAAGAGAGCCGCCCCGAGGTCCCCTCGGCCCGCGGCACCCACGACACCTCCAACTACGTCACCGTCTTCCTGGCCATCCAGCAACGGCGGCTCGATGGCATGCTGGAGACGGGCAACCGCAGAGGCTGGCGCCGCCTCTACTTCCTCGATGGCGAGGTGGTCGGCTTCACCAGCAGCTTCACCCAGGATCAGATCGGCCGAACGCTCTCCACGGCCGGCCTGGTACCCAAGGCCCGCATCCAATGGTTCGAGGAACGCCTCGAGCCCAACGAGCACATCGAAACGGCCCTGCTCGCTTCCTGCGCGCTCACCCCCGCGCAGCTCGAGGAGCACGACCTCACCCGCATCCGCCAAGGCATCGCGGCACCCCTGCGGGCCAGCCGGGGCACCTGGGTCTTCGAGCCCAGCCCGGGGCTGGATGCGGCCACGATCTCCCCCGGCCTCCGGCCGGAGCTCTCGAGCATCGGTGCCCTCTGGCAGGGGGTCCGACAACACGTGGCCGTCGACAAGATCCTCCCCGAGGTCACCGATCCGAGCCTGGGTTCCCTGTTGGTGGCCGAAGGCCTGCGGGATCTCTTGCCTGCCATGGAGCTCGACCCCACCCTCGCCTTCC
Organism: uncultured Enterobacterales bacterium; assembly: GCA_964626835.1. Classification (GTDB taxonomy): domain Bacteria; phylum Myxococcota_A; class UBA796; order UBA796; family JAFGLY01; genus CALDOK01. The sequence goes on along the minus strand of CAZVHW010000273.1, from coordinate 8,361 downwards.
TGGGGGAAGCCATCGGCGACGGCATCTGCGATG
>CAZVHW010000273.1:0-8318 GCA_964626835.1 uncultured Enterobacterales bacterium | reverse complement strand
TCGCAGCGGCAACCTGCTCAAGCTCGTGTGGATGCTCGAGTGCGGAGGCCTGCTGCTGCGCCAGGACAAGCTGCCGGACCACAACATCCAGCAGAGATTGCTCGACGCGAGCGAAGCCGCCCAGGAGCCAGGGTGCGCCCGCACGCTGCTGGCCTGGGTGCGCGACGAGAAGCTCCCTCCCCCAAGCGTCACCGCGGACCCCGATCCCCAGTCCCGTCCACCCATCACGGTCCAGCCGGTCTAACCAGGGAGCCCCACCAGCGACAGCGTCGAAAGAACCGCTCCCCTCTCCACTGCACCGCGCACCGCGCGCGACCCGGTGTCCTCCACCACCCAGGCCCGCCTCCAGGGGCGTCGCGGCGGCGAACGGCCCATGACCCCGGCCCGCGTCGCTGCCGACCACGGCAAGCGCATGGGCCGGGACTTCTACGGCTTCCTGGGCCTCAAGGCCGGCTGCCCTCGCGACGTGGTGAACCGGCGCTGCAAGCACATGCTCAATCGCTGGCAGTCCGCCAAGGAGCTCGAGCTCGACCCCGAAGGCGAGCGACAGCTCGCACAGCTGCTCCATGGGCTGCAGATCGTCTATCAGACCCTCACCCACGGCGAGCGCAAGACCGAATACGACCGACGGCTCGAGCAGGGGCACGCACCCCGGGTAGCCGACATCCGCCAGGGTCTCGAGACCGCGCTGCCCGCCGACACCTCCCGCGTCTCCGTCACCCCGATCACGCCCGAAGGCGAGGGTGATGACCTCGACACCGCCCGCACGCTCATCGCCCGCGGGGCATTCCTGCCGGCCACCAAGCTGCTCGAGCGCCTACGCCGAAAACAACCATCGTCGCCAGACGTGCTGTCGGAGCTGGGTTGGGCGCTCTGGAAGGCCAAGGGCCGAGCCGCGAAGGGCGAGAACGACCCCGAGGACTTCGTGGCACTCGCACTCACCTTTGCACCGGACCACCCGAAGGCCCTCGAGTATCACGCGCGCATCGCGTTCGAGCGTGGGGACCACGACGGGGTACGGGAGCGCATCGACCGCCTCCTGGTGGTGGACAAGCAGAACGCCTGGGCCCTCGAGGTCCTCGCGAGCGATGCTCTCCCGACCTCCTCCCGCCGCACGAGCGGCGGTGGTCTCCGTTTCTGGCCCAGGAAGTCGGACTGATGCAAGCCCAGCCCAACACACGAACCGCCCTGCTCCGTCACGACGACACACAGCTCGCGCAGATCCTCCGCGAGTGGCTGTCTTCCCACGCGGTCCAGCTCGAGGTCATCAGCGAGCGAACGGACCTCCTCGAGCGAGCCGGCCGCGATGACACCGTCCTCGTCTTCCTCGACGCAGACCAGCCCGCTGCGGTCGACAACTGCAACAGCATCCGAGGGCGTAGCGATCTCGACGATCTCGGCGTGGTCCTCCTGGGCTCGACCCGCGCCACCTCGCGCTTGGTCGAGCACTGGTTCACCCCTCGAAGAGCCGACCTCTACCTCACCAACCCCCCGGACGAACAGCCTCTGCTCACATGGCTCGCCGAACGCCTCCACGTCGAAGACGAGCCCCCTCCCGCCCCCCCTCCACCCGACGAGGCCGAGGATCTGGACCAGGCGTCCCTCTTCGACGATATCCCCGTCGAGAGTACGTCTTCCGTCAGCCGTCCAGCCACCACCGAGATGGACGAGCTGCGCGAGAAGTTCAGAAAGATCAACTCCGAGCTGCTGGTCACCCGGCGGGAGTACGATCGCATCCGCAAAGAGCTCAATGAGCACAAGGGCCACAGACAGGACGCCGAGGCCGCGCGCGATCAGGCCGAACAGGCAGAACAGGACGCCACGCAGGCCCAGGAAGCGCTCCAAACCGAGCTGGAACAGACCCGCAAGCTGGTGACCGAAGCTGCCTTGGAGCGAGAGGCGGCGTTCGAAGAAGCCAAAGACGCCATGGTCGAGCTCACCACGCTCCAAGCCGAGTTGGTCTCGGTCCAGGGCATGGCCCAGCAGACCCTGGAGTTGAAGCGCCAACTCGAGTCCGAGCTGTCCGCCGCCCGAGCCCGCCTCGCAGCCCAGGACATGTCGAGCGACGGCGAACACACCACAGATGCCGGCGTCAGCACGACGGCCCTCCAGCAGCTCGAAGATCAGCTCGCCCATGTCACGTTGATCGCGGAGAACGCCCAAGCAGCCCATGGGGATCTCGAGGCCCGTCTGGAGGATCAGCAGTCCGCAACCACCAACGCGACGGCGGCGCTCGAACACGCCCTGGCCGAGCGGAACCAAGCGCTCGAACAACTCGAGGGGCATCGCGTCGAGGCCGGCGAAATACGCGAACGAGCGACAGACCTGGGCATCGAGGTGCGCGATGCCGAAGAACGGGTCTCGCAGGCCCAGGCGACCGTGGCGGATCTGGAAAAGGAGCTATCCGAAGCACGAGACGAGACCTCCGCCGCCCGCGAGCTGGTCCAGGCGTCGGTCGACCAAGCCGCCGGTGAAACCCGGGGAGTCATCGAAGCCCTCGAAGGGCAGCTCTCGAGCGCCCGTGAGAACATCCAGCAGCTCGAGGAGACGAACCTGGATGCCGAGGCGAGGTGCGAGGAAGCCAACCAGGCCCTCGAGCAGGCGCGCATCGACGCGGAGGCCAAGCTCGAGGAAGCCAACCAGGCCCTCGAACAAGCACGTTCCGCTACCGAGGCCGAGCGCAGCTCCGCAATGGATGCAAGCAGCGAGAACGAGCTGGCCATCTCCGAGCTCGAGCAGGTCCGCGGTGAACTGGCCGACGCCCAGGCCCGTCTGCAGAGTTCGGAACAAGACACCGAGCAGGCCCGAGTGGACGCGGAAGCCAAGCTCGAGGAAGCCAACCAGGCCCTCGAACAAGCTCGAGCCGCAACCGAGGCCGAGCGCAGCTCCGCAATGGATGCAAGCAGCGAGAACGAGCTGGCCCTCGCCGAGCTCGAGCAGTTCCGCGGAGAACTGGCCGACACCCAGGCACAGCTCCAGAGTGCGAACGAACTCACCGCGCAGGCCGGCATGGAAGCGGAGCAAGCCCTCGCTCTAGCCACGGAGACGATCGAAGAGGCGCGTACTCAGGCCGAACAAGACATAGACCGAGCCCGCGAAGCGGCCAACGAGACCGTGGAGCACGCCCGCGACGAAGCGCTCCAGGCGAGCGAGGCCGCCGACCACGCGCGCGACGAAGCCCACCAAGCGCGCGAGCAGGCAGACCAGGCCCGCGAGGAAGCCCACCGCGCGAGAGAAGAAGCCGACCAGGCCCAGGCCGACACCGACGCCGCCCGCAGCGAAGCACGGGAGGCTCTGGACGCAGCAGCACAAGCCAACCAGGAAAAGGAAATCTCTCACACGGTCGCCTTGGAGGCCGTCAACGACGCCGACAAGGCTGGCCGGGCCGCCGAAGCCGCCGAGCACGCCCGAACACAAGCCACGGAAGCCGCCGATCTGCTCCGCCGAGAGAGGGACCAGGCCATCGAGCGAGCGGACCGGGCAGACGAGCAGACCACGAGGGCGGTGGACGACGCCGCGCAAGCTCGCACCGAAATGGACGCTGCCCTCTCCGCAGCCGAGGCGGCGCTGACGGAGCAGTCTCGCGCCGAAAAACTGTCAGGAGAAGCCGAGGCGCGCGCGGAGCAGGCCAAGGGCGAAGCAGAGAAAGCCCTCCTCGAAGCCGAGCGAGCCCAACAAGAGGCTCGAGCACAGCGCGAGAGTACCCAATCCGCGAGGCTGGAGACCACCGAAGCGCACGCGGAGACGTGCGCAGCGAGAGATCAGGTCGCCGCCACACAGCTCCGATTGGCGGAGCTCGAACAAACTCTCACCGAAGCCGAGCAACGAGCATTCGAGCTCCAGGACCAGATCCCGGAGCTCAACACCAGGGCAGAGTCCGCCGAGGAGCGGGCCCAACAGGCCCAGGACGAAGCCCTCTCGGCCCAAGAGGAGGCCGAGCGTGCGCAGGCCGAGGCCGAGGAGTCGGGTGTCGCCCTACGCGACGTACGCGGCGAGGTCGAAGCGCTGACGGCACGGGTCGAGCAGGCCGACGACGCGACCGCGACGGCCGAACACGAGGCGCAGAGCGCTCGAGAAGAGCTCGAGGAGGCCCAGCGCTCCCATCAGGCTCTCGAAGCCGAGCTCGAAGCCGCCAAGCTGGCCCGTGCGGAGCTCGAAGAAAAAACCACACAGGCTGACAAGAGCGCCGCCCACGCGCGTGAGCACACCGAAGCCCTCGAGCTCGCCTTGGCCGAGGTTCGCGCCAACCTCGACGAGCGCCACAGTGCGCTCGAAGATGCTCGGGGTCAGGTCAAGGCCCTCGAGCTCGACGTCGAGCACGCCGCAGACCAAGCGGTTCGAGCACGAGAGGAGCTCGCCTCTGCCACTGGGTGCGCTGCCGACGCGGCCGAACTCGCCGCGGATTCGAGCAGCAACTAGCCGACGTCAAGGGTGAGCTGGATGCCGCCTTCGCCGCTTCGGCGGAGCTCTCGCAACAGCGAGATGCCAGCGAGCAGGCGCGGATCGCAGCCCAGGAAAGCGCCCGAGGCCAGCAGGAACGGGCCGAACTCGCCCTCGAGCAGCACGAACGCCTGGTGCAGCTGACCGTCGAGCTCGAGCAACAGATCTCACGGGAGCGGGAGCTGGCGGATGATCTGCTGCAGAAGATCGAGGACGCAGAGAAGAGTGCCCGCTTGGCCGAAGACGAGGCGACGCAAGCCCGCGAGCAGACCGCGGCAGACTCCGGACAACTGCACCAGCAGCTCGAGGAAGCGCGGGAACAAGCCCGCCAAGCCGAGGCCCAGACCGCCCAGGCGCGCGAAGGAGGCGCAGCCGACTCCGAGCAACTACGCCAGCAGCTCGAAGCGGCGCAGGAGCAAGCTCGCCACGCCGAGGCCCAGACCGCCCAAGCGCGCGATGAACGCGCGGCCGACTCCGAGCAACTACGCCAGCAGCTCGAAGCGGCGCAGGAACAAGCTCGCCTCGCGGACAGCCAGGCCGATCTCCAACGACAACAAGGCGAGACCGACGCCGAGCAAAGTGCAGCCGAGGTCGAGCGGCTCCGCCAGCAACTCGAAGAAGCGCTCGAGCAAGCCCAACGGTCCCAGCGCGAATCCGAACAGGCCAAGGACGACGCAGAAGCCGCACGCGAACGCGCGAAAGCCCTGGAAGCCAACGCCGAGCAGAGTCAGCTTGATGTCGCCGACCAGCTGACGGAGGTTCGAGAACAGGCCGCCCGGGCGAAGGCCATTGAACGCGAAGCCCTGGCTGAACAGGCAGATCTACTCGCGAAGATCGAGCGGGCCACGACGCAAGCCGAGCAGGCCGTAGAGGCCACGCAGGCTGCCGACGCGCGTGCCGAACAAGCCCAGCAAGACACCCTGGAGGCCAGAACACAGGCTGAAAACGCCCACGACGCCAGCCAGCAAGACAAGGCCGGGCGAGAAGCCGCCGAGTCGATGGCACGCTAGCTTCGAGACCAAGCGGACAAGGCCGAAGAAGAAGCCAAGCTCGCCGAGGAGCGGACACGAGCGGCGGTCGCAGACGCCGAGCAAGCCCGGACCGCCGCCGAGCTGTCGAGAGCCGAGGCAGAACAGGCCGGAGCCGATGCCCGCACGGTGCGTTCACTCACAGAGCAAGCCGAGCGGAGTGCCACGACGGCGGGAGCACTCGCCGACCAACTGAAACAAGCGCGGAGCCAGCTGAAAGAGGCAAAGAGCCAGAGCCGAGAGTCCCAGGCCGACGCCGATAAACTCCGTCGCGAGCTGGCCGAGGCTTTCTCCACGTTCCGGGCACAGGCCATCGACGCACACCAACAGATGATGACCGTGCAGGAAAACACCGACCGGACCGAGGAAAGACTCGCACAGGCCACGGCCGAGATCGAGGCCCTCCGCGCCGCTCCCGTCGCGGCGACTCCCAGCCCCGCGGACGAGCAGGCCGAGGCCGCGCTCCAGGACGAAATCCAGCAACAAGCCACGCAGATCGCCTTGCTCGAGGGCATGCTCGAGGCCGCCCACGAACCTGCGGAGCGTGCTGCGGTCGCCGCGCCCACGGGCGCCGCACCGGACCACAAAGCCCTCGAGACCTTCCGCGCCATCGTGCTCGCAAACCGCGATCTCGTGCTGAAAGACGCGGACACCTAGAAGAACTCGGAGGTGGCCATCGGCCGCAGCATCAAGGAACTGCTAGCCCTTGCCCACCGCATGCCCCAGCACCTCGACGAGGTCTACCGCGTCCTGGGATCGTTGCAGGACATCATGGACGCGGGGAAGAAGCTCGTTCGCCGGGGGCAACAACGCGCTGACGAAGAAGTCCAAGCCCTGGGCGAACTCGACGACAACTGGGCGGGTGACGGCAAGTAGCCACCCAGCGACGTGTTTCAGCGACGCTCTCGCTGAACACGCCCAGCCAGGTAGTCGTCCGCCCCGGTGCCGAGCGCGCGAGTGACCTCGCTGCCGACGAGGAACAGGTTGCGATACCTCGACGCATCCATCTTCTCGATGGCGATGAACAGGTGCTTGCCAAGCTGGTCGAGGGTCTCGGGGCTGGGCCGAGCCACCAGCTGACTGACCTTTTTTTCCCCGCGGTGGTGCACACGCAGCAAGAGCAGCAGCAGCAGCATGAACACCAGCAACAGATAGCCCACGGCATTGCCGGTCCCGAAGCATCCCCAGGACACCTCGGGTTCGGCAGCGTAGGCGACCTCTATCAGCAGCATCGTGATCATCCTGACCACTAGACAACGGGCGAGAGGCCTGGGCCCCAAACCCTCGAGCTCAGGTGCTTACTCGATATGACAGCCCTCGCAGGCCACGGGGGCATCACGAGCGCCCTCGGGTGAGGAGTTGGCCTCGAGGTGACAGCCCAGACAGCTCTTGTGCTGGGCCGCCTTGGCCGAGAACATGGTGCCGCTGTGGGCCATCCGATGGCACATGCTGCAGCCGAACTTCACTTCGGTGCCCTCGCTCTTGTGGTGACAGTCGGTACAAGCGACGTTGAGTTGATCGCGCGATGCATGCTGCAGGTGGCCGAACTGCGCAGCCGCCATGTTCGCGGCACGCTGCGAGAAGATCATCTGCGCCTCGACGGCCAGGGCCGGATCCTCGGGTAGATCGGCCGCCCCCGTGCCCGGACCGCGCTCTGGATTGAGCACGGGCACGATGGGCTCGGCGGGAGCTTCGAGCACGTGGGGACCGGTGGTCGCGATGGCATGCGGCTCGACACAGGAGCGCGCCATGGGGAGCAGCACCACCAGGATGACGGCGGCGAAGAAGATCACGAGGAAGCGCACGCAGGGCCTCATCCTTCACCTCCTTCCTTACCGGTAGGCTCGGAGTCGGAGGTGTCCGTGCTGCTGGTTCCGAGGCGGTGAAGCACGGGCAGGAGAGCCGCGAGCAGCATCAGATAGGCGACGATCCAGAGGTACTCGACGCCCTTGGTCGTGAAGATGTTGACGAAGGTGAACTCACCCATGGCTACTTGGCCTCCACAGCGGCGGGCACGGCCCTGGTGGGGGTGGCCGGTTCGTGCTGGTGTTCACCATCGTCGAGCACGGGCATCCGCAGGATGATCCATCGGAAGATCCAGAGCTCCGTGAAGATGACGGTGAGGGTGACGACGATCTCGCCCAGCGAGGGCACGTAGTGGCCACCGCCGAAGGGGATGTACCACTTGTAGGCGATGACGCTGATGTTCAGTCGGTTGAGCATGATGCCCAGCAGCGCCATGATCGCGGCCGTGCGGATGGCCACCAGGTTGCGCTTCTTGATGCCCCAGCCGAACATCAGCATGGGCACCAGCACGAACCCGAAGATCTCGAGCATCCACCAGGCACCCCAGCCCGTACCCAGCAGGTGCACGTTGTGGTCGTTGTGCCACAGCACGGCGCCTTGCATGCCGAGGTAGACGAACATGGCGCCCACGGCGATCCGAGCCAGGCCGAACATGATGTCGTTGTGCTGTTTTTCGTGGTTCCTGGGGATGAGGTGGTGGAAGATCTTGTGGCTGATCGTGCCCTCGAGGATGACCACCGAGAGCCCCGAGAACACCGACGAGACCAGGAACAGCAGCGGGATGAACTCGTTGTACCAGAGGGGATGGATCTTGCCCTTGGCGAGCAGGAACAGCGCGCCGAGGCCGGACTGGTGCAGGAAGCTCAGGCAGACGCCGAAGATCACCGCGCCGATGGTGAGCCCCTTGAGCACCTTCTTGATGCGCTCCATACCCAGCCACTGTGCGACGGTGGGCGAGAACTCGAGCGCCTCGGCCGCCATGTAGAGCATGAAGTGCCAGGCGACGAGGAAGAGCACCGAGTTGTAGCCCCAGGTGCTACCCCA
>CAZVHW010000272.1:1210-9813 GCA_964626835.1 uncultured Enterobacterales bacterium | reverse complement strand
CCAGCTGGGCTTCGATCCCTCGCACCTCCAGATCTCGCCAGACCAGATGGACTTTCATCCGGTCACCAGCAAGCTCGACTCCGTGGTCTACCTGCAGCTGGCGCGCTCGGTGAGCAAGGCCGCCGCCGTGTCTCTCGGGCTGAACGTCCAGGTCTTCCTGCGCGCAGGCCCAGGTGCGTGGGGCGAGACGAGTCTGGACGAAGACGACGTGCTGCAGCCGACCGAAGAGCTCGACCTCGTCGGCAACATCGGCCTGGCCGCAGCGGTGGAGATCGCGGACGTGCGCGTGGTGCCGATGCGTGGACACGACCTGGTGGGGATGGAGATTCCCGGAGGGAACGAGGCAGCCACCCAGGCCGAGGCGCCCGAGTCCATCGAACTGGAACCCACCGACCCCGAGGCACCGCCCACCACCCAACTCGAGACGGCCGAGCCCATCGCCGGAGGCAAGCTCGTAGTGTTCGGCGACGCAGGCTTCGCTACCAACGACCACCTACTCGAGGGTCTCAACCAGGACCTGTTTCTGAACAGCATCGCCTGGCTGGCCGACGAGGAAGATCAGATCTCCATCCGCCCCAACGAGGCCGCTTCGAACCTGCTGGACTACGACCTGCTCCAGGCACTGCTGATGTGGTTCCTCTGCCTGATTGGGGTCCCCGGCCTGGCCGTCGCTGCGGCGTTGTGGACGTGGTTGCGGCGGAGAAAGCTGTAGGAAGCCCCCTACTCCACCTCGACCACTTCCCAGCCACCGCCATCGAAGTCCTCGAGCCCTGTGCGCACCGCGTCCAGATCGCCCACCACCAGCACCATCCAACCGTCGCCGTCCAGATGCTGGATGGCGGCAGCTTCGGCGGTCGCGCGGTCGACGGCCCGGATCACCTCCGCGCGACGGGACAGATCGTCATCGGGCAGGCCGTGGTAGGTCATGAGGGCGAGATGCCAGGCGCGGGACAGGCGAGTCTCGAGGACCTGCGGGAGCGCGCCCAGGGTGTAGTTGATCGCCCGATCGTACTCCTCCTCGGGCCAATCTCCGGCGCGCCAGTCACCCAGGACCTCCCACATCACGTCCAGGGCTTCGCGGGCCGTGTCGTTCGCGGTGAAGGTGCGGGCGTGGAAGACGGCGTCGCGGTCAAAGCTCCACACGCTGGAGCTGGCACCATAGGCTAGGGAACGCTCGACGCGAATCTGCTGCATGAGCCGGCTGGTGAAGCCCCCGCCCACCACGGCGTTTGCCTGCCGCAGGGCCACGTGGTCGGGATGGGTACGCTGGATGGTACGGCGGGCGACACGGATCTGAACCTGCGATTGCTCCGGTACGTGCACCAACAGCTTGCGGACGCCGTCCCAGGCCGCCGGCAGCTCGGGCGGCTCGGACACCGGAGCCCTGCCACGCCAACCGGAGAAGGCGAGCTCCGCCTGGCGGGTGACGGCCCTGCTCTTCACGTCGCCCACGATGCAGAGTACCGAACCCCGAGGGCGAAAACGTGTGTCGTGGAGGGCACGGATATCATCGATGGTAATGGCCTCGAGGGTGGCCTGCGTGCCACTCTCGGGCCAGCCAAACGGGTGCTGGGGATAGAGCTCCCCGTAGACCACTCGGGATGCGACGAACGGCGCGTAGGCGAGGTTCTCTGACAGCGACGCCTGAGCGCGTCCGCGCTCGAGCTCCAGATCCTCGGCCGACAGGAGCGGACGGTCCACCACCTCGGCAAGCAAGGCCAGACCCTCGGGCAGGTCGCGGGAAAGGAAGCTGGCGGAGACGGTCGTGAAGGCCGTTCCTGCGTCCACGGCGAGCTCGGCGCCGAGGTTCTCGATGGCCTCCGCCAGCTCGAAGGCGGACCGATCCTCGGTGCCCTCGCTCAGCAGCCAGGCCGTGAGGGTCGCGGTGCCCTGCTTCCCGTCCTCATCGTGCATGGCGCCCGCGGGTACCATGAGCACCACGGCCACGAGGGGGAGGTTGGAGTCCTCGATGACCCGGACATCCAAGCCCGTGCCGAGGGTTGAATCCTTGGGCACGAGCGCGTCGGTCGCGGCGAAGCCCTCGGACGGACAGAGGAGGGCGAGCATGGCAACCAGGGCGATCACGAGGCGTGTCATTCCACACCTCCTTCCTGCTCGGAAGCCTCGGTCTGGGCAGGCTCCTCTTCCTCGAGCGGGTAAAGCACCACGACGCTTCGGCGCTCGGGTGCCAACCATCGAGCCGCGGCTTGCTGGATGTCCACGGCCGTCAGGGACGCCCAGCGCTGGGGACGGGACAACAACCGCTCCGTACCGCCGTGGAACAGCTCCCAGGTGCCGAGCGCGTCGGCCCTGCCTTCAATGGTCTCGAGCTCGTCGTACAGGAACAGCTCCGCCTGTCGCCGGGCCCGCTCGATCCGGCTGTCCTCGAGGGGCCCAGCGCGCGTTTGACCCACCACCGCATCCAGGGCGTCCAGAGCCTCGCCCACGTCCACACCCTCGGCGGGAGTGCCATAGACGAGGAACATACTGGCCTGATCCAACGGGAGAAAGCTGATGGAGACGTCGGTAAACAGCTCCTGCTCGTAGACCAGCGAGTCCACCAGCAAGCTGGAGCGGCCGGTGGACAGGGCGTGGTCGAGCAACTCCAGGGCCTCCAGCTGGGGATCGATGCCACCAGGACCGACCCAACCCACCACCACCGAGACCTGCCCCGCGGGCCGGTGAAGCTCGGCCTGGCGCAAGCCGTACTGCTCCGGTTCGTTCCACGGCGGGTGCTCCTTCGCCACCCCCGCTTCCAGCTCACCGAACTCCGCCTCGAGCTTCTCGAGCACCAGGGCGGGTTGGACGTCGCCAGCCAGCACGATCAAGGCATTGGCCGGAGCGTAGCAGGCGTCGTACCAGCCCTGCACCTGCTCCAGCGTGATGGACTGGATGTCGTCCATCCAGCCTACCACCGGGTCGCGGTAGGGGTGTGCCTGGAACATCAACGACACCAGCGCCTCCCACTGGGCGCCGTCGTTGTCGTTGTCCACGGCGTATCGCCGTTCTTCGGCCACCACGCCACGCTCCTGCGCGAGGTTGTCCGCGGTGATGGAGAGCGCACGCATGCGATCGGATTCCATGTCGAGCACGAGATCGAGCGCGGCAGGAGGGAAGGTCTCCATGTACGCGGTGAGGTCCTTCCAGGTGTAGCCGTTGGAGCTACCTCCGGCGGCCTCGAGCAGGCGGTCGAAGGCCTTGGGAGGGTAGTGCTCGGATCCGTTGAACATCATGTGTTCGAGCAGATGCGAGATTCCGGTAGCGCCCACTACTTCGTCCCGGGCGCCACATTGGTAAAATATCTGGAAGGTGATCATGGGAACCGAGTGATCCTCGTGCACCACCACGGTCAGACCGTTCGACAGCTCGTGCTTCTCGACCGGGAGCTCGACAGCCTGGGCGGTCTTCGCAACGAAAACGAACGAGGCAAGCGGAATAAACCGCCCGAGGAATCTGACGAAGCTCATGACCGGAAATCTCCAACCTATGGACACTCCAGGCACTGGTAACTCCATCGCCTCGAGCCACCGCAACGGGTTACCCATGCCAATCCCCCAGTCTGCCGAGGTCGAGATACTGCTAAGGGAATTCATCACCCTCGCCGCCGACATCGAGCTCGCCGTGGCCGCCATCTACGACCACTTCGCCCAGCAATTCGCCCACCACGTAGAGTTCTCGACCTTCTGGCGACTCTCGGCCGAAGCCGAGCGGTACCACGCCGCGACCATTCGCATCCATGAAGCGACGACGCAGACCGATCAGGACGTGGACGAAGCAACCCTCCCCATCGAAGTCGCGGAGGCCAAGCGTCTACTCGGTGAGCTCGCCAGCATGCACGCCGACCTGGCCGGCAACCCGCGCACCCCCGCTCAAGCCATCGAGTTGGCACTGCAGATCGAGAGTGAAGGTGCAGAGGTCCACGGGCGCTCGCAGTTTTCCTTCCTCTACCCCGAGCTCGAAGAGCTGTTCTCCCGCCTCGCCGAAGAAGACCGCGCGCACCGCAAGTCCTTCGCGCTGGCAAAGAACAAGTTCGCAGACCTGCCCGCGTAGCCAGGAACCAGACCGACCCGGCAGGCGGCGTACTATCCGGCACGAGCTTGGCGATACGCCGCAGGGGCTCTGGCGAGGCGACCGCCTCCGGTTGCACGATCGCCAGCACTAGTCGAGAATGTTCTGCAGCTGCATCGCCAGGCCGAGATCGGTCGCGGTGAGCTCGCCCATCATGAAGAGCTGCGTAGCCATCATGGGGTTCTCGAGGATCTGCTCCCAGTTCTCGGCCTTGGTCGCGACCACGCAACCGGGATCGTCGACGGAACCCTGGACGACCTTGCCGCCATCGCGACAATCGAGAGTCCAGGTGCCGGCACCCTCGATGTCGAACTGGATGGCGGCTCCGATGGTCTCGGCAAGCACTTCGTTGTCTTGGAGCTTCTGGGGAAGGGTTTCGTTGAAAAAGGTCTCGACGACGGACATGGATGCTGCCTTGGAGAAGGGTGAAAACAAACGAACGGAGGTCAAGAGTCGGCAGGCGGCTCGAGGGCATCGATCCCGTCAGCCTGGACGGGAAGGGCGAGCGCCGCGGACTGGGCCTCGAGATCGGTGAGAACCTTGGCCTGACTGTCCACCAGTGCGCGCATGTTCGAGAAGTAGTGCAGGCGGATCGCCCGCAGCCGCATGATCTGTTCCATCGTGCCGCGGTGCTCGTCATGAGCCGTGGCCAAGATCTGTTCGGCCTCGATGCGAGCCTCGCCCACGATCACGTCAGCTTCCTTGTGGGCAGCGCGACGCACATCTGCAGCCAGCTGCCGAGCCAGGAGCAGCGTGTCCTTGATGCCCAGCTCGCTTTCCCGCAGCGTCGCGATCTCTTCCTCGCGCGTGAACACCATGTCCTTGAGCTGCTGGTTCTTCTCGAGGACTTCCTCGAGGCTCTCGCGAACCTCGTCGAGGAACTGGCGCACCGCATCGGGATCGAAGCCGCGCCGGACTCGGTCGAAGTCCTTCTGGATGATGTCCAGTGGGGTGACACGCATGGCGGGCCTCCTGTGACGACGTACGCTGGGAGCGCTCGGGAAACCGCGAAGGGAGGTTCTCCCTAGAACTCCTTTGGCCGTCTGGACTAATCGCCGGCCAGGAAGACCGCCACGTCGCTATCGGGGTGTAGGGCTTGGATACGTTCACGGATGCCCTGGGGACCACGAGACAGCAGATCCCGGCTCCCAAAGAGCTGTTCCAGATCGTCGAGCGGGGCGGGAGCGGAGACGATGACCAGCCCCGACTCGAGGGTCACCAGCTCGAAGTCTCCGTCGCCGGTCGCCATGGAAGCCTTGTCGGCGGCGCTGCGGCTCTCGAGCTCGGTGGCCACGCCACCGGTCCCGATGGTGTAGGCGTTGACATAGGCCCGGTCATCGACGTCGAACCGGGCCACGATGGCGCCACCGCCGGCGCGTAGCTCCGCCGAGATGGGGAAGGTGGCGTGCTGTTCCCGCTCGAGCAGCACCCAGCCGCCCACGAGAACCGCCACCGCGCCCACACCCACGGCTCCGGTCCACCAACGCGCGACGCTGGGAGGAGGGGGAAGCGGTTCTGGCAGCGCAGGGATGCCGTCCACCTCGCCCCAAGGGCGGGCGCGAGACAGCTCGAGGGCATGAACCGGTGCCGGACCGATGGCCACCCTGGCGGTCCAGCGTCCAGGGCCGCCGAACACGGCACCGCGAACCTGATCACGCGAAGGGAGACCCATGCGCGCGCGCTCAGCCAGCAAGGCCTTCCAGTCCTTCGCCCGGGAGGTATCGACAAGCAGGGAGTCCTCCCCCACCAGCAGTACGGCGCGGCCGAACGCTCCCGCGAGGGCCTTTACGTGCTGGCGGGCATGGGGATGTACATGGATCGCCAACAGATCGACCGTAGCTGGCGGCTTGTCGGACTCTGGAGGCTCCAGCAGCTGGTCGGGCAGCAGGATACCCGCCCGCAACAAGCGCACACCTCGGGCGCAGTGGGGACAGCCGTCGACATGGTCGTGCTGCCGCTGCTCCATTCGCGAGGTGGGCTGCGACCCATGGAGCACACCTACGAGGACGGAGGCGTCGGGGCAGCTGGCGCCTGCCGCACCGGCGACTTTCTCGAGCAACGCGTCGATCCAGGCCACACCTTGCTGCACGCCATCGTCGGTCCGAGCCCGGGCTTCCGAGCGCATGAGCTCGCGAAGGCCCTCGATGATGGCCTGCAAGGACGATGGATCGAGGCGGCAGTGTCGAGCCACCTGGGCGGCGGGCAGCCCGTCGCCGTAGCGCAGGCGCAGGACTGCCAGGGTCAAGGGATCGCAAGCAACCTCGATGGCCTGGCGCCAGGTCTCGTCCACTCGGGGCAGGCCACGTTCCTCGGGCTGGGGCCCCCGGTAGGAATGCTCGAGCACGCGCCCGAGATAGTCCGCCACCAGCCTTCGGGTCCATGGTCCCACATCCGGAGGCGCCAACCCCGAGGGCAGGGAGAGCATGACGTGCTCGCGGACTTCGTCGACGAGAGCGTCCACCACGCGGATGCGAGCCTGGTGGAGCTTCCAGGCCAGCTCGACAGTGACCACCTGCCGCAGCCGCCGAGGATCGGTGGGAATGCCAGACATGGAGAGCCGTGGTGTGGGCTGGTTGAGGGGGGGACCAGCATGGGGGGCGGTCCGAAGAGAGGACCGCGCACCGCCAGCGGGGAGGTTCCACATTGTACCCCCTGACGCCCAGCGGGGAAAGCACCGGACCGGTCAGGGGAGCGCAGCGCCCCAAGCGCTCGAGGGGGGAGCAAAAAAGAAACCCGCTCGCGAGAGCGGGTCGAGGCAGAGAAATCCGATGAAGCCCAAGGAACGTACCGAGCGGCGCCGCGAGGGGCCGCCGTCGGGATCAGGCCGCTTCTTCCGCGTCTTCAGGGCACTCAGCGCGTTCGGCAAGCAGCTCGTTGATGGTGGCAGCGGCCGCAACCGAAGCCAGCTCTTCGTCGCCGTACAGGGCCAGATACTCTTCGTAGAAGAGAGAGATGAGGTCGCCCAAGGTGACTTCGTTGCGTTGCATGCTGCCTCCTTCATTCCAGGGTCCTCGAGAGACCCGCTCCGTTCAGTCCTGACGACATCAGAGCACGTGTCGTGCCAAGACGGCGTCAAGACATGTCGAGGTTCGAGGAAGCTGCCGACCGGGGGCGCCCTGGAGCGCGTGGAGTCGGCGATCCTCCTGCTCTAGACGTACACATCAATCGGGCTGGATCTTACAGACTCGATGTAAAACTTTGTCGCGCATCCTGTTGACCTTCCTCGGGCTCGAGCGATCCTGACATACAGATCGCGGGTTCGGGTCCCAGAAGGGATGCAGCGATTCAGCGCAACGCCGAGGCGAACGCGTAGAGGTGGACACTCCGAGCACCTCCGACGAGCAGCACCTCGGCGCAGGCCGCGGCGGTGGCTCCGGTCGTCACGACATCGTCCACCAACAGCAGCCTGGGTTCACCCGGCAGCTCGCACGCCAAGCGCACGGTCCCAGCCACGTTTCGCCACCGCTCCTCGTCCTGAAGGCCGACCTGGCGGCGTCCGCCCCGCCGCGCCAAGGCTCGCAGGTGGGGAATCTCGAGCTCAGCCGACAGGGCATCCGCGAGCAAACCGGGGGGAGAAAATCCCCGAGCCACGCGGCGCCCGAGCGGCGACGGCACGGAGACCACCGCATCCGCTGGGGGCAAGCGTCCGAGAGCGGCCCGCGCAGCGATCCCGGCGAGCTCGGCCAACAGCTCCTCGCGCAAACCGTACTTGCCGTGGCGCACCAGGTCTCCGGCCATGCCCTGATATGGCGCCAGGTACCACGCGCTGGCCACTCCCGGGATGGCGCTCGACAGCGGCCATGCCTGGCGAGGTAGCAGGGCCTCACAGGCCGCACAGAGCCGCACCAACCGTCCGTCGCCGGCCAACTCCCCGCACGCCGCACAGGGCGTTGGGAGCAGCACGTCCAACAGGTCTCGCACCAGGCCCATGGAGCGCCTCAGTGGTGGTAGGGGATGCCCCGAAGCAAGGTGAACGCTCGATAGAGCTGCTCGAGCAGCACCACCCGAGCCACCTGGTGGTTGAGCACCATGGGAGCCAAGGAGAGCACGAGGTCCGCGCGATCTCGAGAGGAAGCGTGGTGGCCAAAGGCGCCACCCAACATGAACACCAGTCGCTCGAATTGCCCTCGCTCACCGCGAGCCAGCAGGTCGCGGAATCCCATGGTGTCCAGGCCCATCCCTCGCTCGTCGACAACGACGACAAAGTCCCGCCGCTTCGCGCCAGCCCACAGGCGCTTGGACTCGTCAAGCGCGGCCCGTTCGGGCTGCGAGCCTCTCCCCGAGGGCTTCAGCTGACGTTCCTCCACGCGGGTGAAGCGGGCGATCCGCTTTGTATAGAGCGCCGCGGCCTGGTCTGCCCAGGGCGTGCGGCCCTTGGTCACCTCCAGGACCAGCAGCTGCATGGAACAGGCGGCGGCTACATGGCCGGACGGGCGGGCGGCGCCGGACTGGTTCGCTCGTCCTGGGGCAGCGGCAGCCGCGGGGCGTCCACCCAGAGACCCTCGAGATCGTAGAACGGCCGCTGGTGTTCCTCG
>CAZVHW010000272.1:0-1200 GCA_964626835.1 uncultured Enterobacterales bacterium | reverse complement strand
CACCGTAGTCCACCAATACCCAGCGGGCGCTCCGCTGGCCCTCGATGCCCAGCGGGACATCTCCGAGCTCGTCCTTGATGTCGCGGCGCACCGCCTCGGCGATGGCCGCCACCTGGCGGGTGTTGGTTCCATGGCAGATGACGAAAAACTGGGCGTAGGAAACGAGCTCACGAACATCCAGGATGACGAGCTCTTCGGCCTTCTTGCCCAGCGCGGACAGGGCTGCCCGCCGAGAGAGTTCCACTGCGCTGATGGTCTGATCCTCCATGTTCTTCCTGCTCACGGTACTGCGACCCGGTGTCGGTCGCAAGGGTTGGGAGGTACCAAGGTGAGAGTGGTCATGGGCTCCAGGCACCTTTGCCCATCACCAGACCGAAATCGGTCCGTACCAAGATGACCTCCACTTCGTTGACGATGCTGGTGCGTCCAAGCTGGTGCCAGCGCCCTTCGACCTCGGCCATCAGGCGCACGGCCGTGGCCTCGTCGATCCAAACGGTACCCGACAGGCTCTCGGGCACGGCACGCCCGTGGACCTGATCGGCACCCGGCTGCAGCGAGATGCCGTACTGACTGGCCACACGTCCATCGAGCGGGGCGTCGCCCAGGTGCTCGAAGGCGACGTGATCCTGGAACACGGAGAGGCCATGTGCCCAGACGTCCCAGGCCATGCGCAACTCGACGCGATGCGGCTCGACGTCCGCGACCGAGGCCCACTGTGCATCGGCCCGCCGGGTGCGAGCGGAGCCATCTTGGACGTGAACCTGGGAAATGATGACCCCCCGCTGGCGGCGCGCGATCTGGAAGTTGTCCCAGTCGCTCCAGACCAGCTGGATCTGCTCCTGCCCCTGGTCGCTACGCTCGCCGTTCACCACGACCGCCCGCGAGATGGAAGCCTCGAGACGGTGGGGCCCCAGGTTTGCGATGTCGCCAAAGCTCACCTCGGACGAGGCCTGGACCAGCTCCTGCTCGGGCGGCGGGCCGCTGTCACAGCCAAACGACAACAGCGACACGCCGAGCCACGCTGACAACGACCGTCTCACGTTTCGTCCGCCCGAAGCGCGAGCCAGATGGCGTCGAGCAGGGGTGGCAGCCCGCGGCCAGCGACAGCCGAGAGGAGGTAGACCTGGGCCACGCCGGCAGCGCGAAGCTGACGCGTGTAGTCTTGGAGTTGCTCTTCCGTGGCGGCATCCACCTGGGACA
>CAZVHW010000271.1:2582-9854 GCA_964626835.1 uncultured Enterobacterales bacterium | reverse complement strand
CGAGAAGTTCGCAGGCAGCTTCCCAGCCGACTTCATCTCCGAAGCGGTCGATCAGACGCGCGGGTGGTTCTATGCGCTGCTCATGATCTCCACGCTGCTCTTCGACGAGGAGACCTGCGACCGCTACGGGCTCGAGCACCAGCCGTTCCCGCACCCGTACCGCTCCTGCATCGTCCTGGGTCATGTCTGCGACACCGAAGGTCGCAAGGAGTCCAAGTCCAAGGGCAACTACGTGCCCCCGGATCTCGTCATCTTGGGCCGGACGCGCCTGAACGCCCTGGCGGATCAAACCTTGACGCCCGGTCAGCTTGGCATGATGGGCGAGCAGGTCCGCAGCCTCAACTTGAAGAAGGGCGCGAGCATCGAGGTCTCGTCGCTGGAACATGGCGAACGGCGAGCCCTCCAGGTGGTGGAAGCCAAGGTCGTCACCAAAGAAGCCGTGCACATGCACCCCGACGACATCCAGGCGCTGGTGTCCGATGGTCGAGTCTGGCTGCACGCGCCCTTCGAACCGCCGGGCGCCGACGCCTTCCGTTGGCTCTTCTGCGCAGCCAGCCCGGCCTGGACCAACACGCGCCTGTCCCTTAGAGCCGTGCGAGACGGCCAACGCGAGTTCCTCATCCGCCTGCGCAACGTCCACCAGTTCTTCACCATCTATGCCAACATCGCCGGCTTCGATCCGTCCGTGTCGGCTCCTCGGAGCGCACTCGAGCGCGGTGTTCTGGACCGCTGGGTGCTGCACGAGCTCGACCGGCTCGAGGCTCGGGTCGTCGAGCTGATGGACGATCTGCAGATCTACGACGCGGCCAGGGCCATCCAGGACTTCGTGGACAGCTTGTCCAACTGGTACGTGCGTCGTTCTCGCGCCCGGTTCTGGGGCGAGGGCACCGACCTCGAAGACGCTCTCTCCACGCTCTACGAGGTGTTGGTGGAGCTCACGAGTCTCATCGCGCCGTTCGTGCCTTTCATGGCAGAGGGCCTGTATCATTCCCTGGTCTTGGCACCTGGCCTGTCCGGGCCGGAGAGTGTCCACCACTGTCTGCTTCCCGAGCGTCGGCCCGAACGAGCCGCGGCCGAGCTTGCTGAAGACATGGTCCTGATCCGCGAGCTGGCCAGCTTGGGACTGGCGGCTCGGTCCAAGGTCGGAGTGCGCGTGCGGCAGCCGCTCGAAGCGGCTGAGGTCGTGCTTGCCGATGGCGCCAGAGCGCAGCGACTCAGGCCGCTGGTACATCTGCTCGAGCAGGAGCTCAACGTGCGCGAGGTGCGGTTCACCGAAGATCCCGCGCGTTTTGTCGACTTCCAGGTCAAGCCGAACTTCCGTGTGCTCGGCCGGCGCCTCGGCAAAGACATGAAGGCCTGTGCCCGGGCGTTGTCCTCCATGTCGGGCACGCTCGTTCGGGAACAGCTGCTCGCGGGCGGTGTCACGCTCGAGCTTCCGTCCGGCGCGGTCACTCTCGGAGAGGACGACGTGAAGATCGAGGTGACGCCCAAGGGCACCTTCCGGGCCGCCGGCTCGCGCTTGGCCCTGGTGGCGTTGAACACCGAGCTGGACGACGATCTCCTGGAGGAAGGCCTGTGCCGTGAGGTGGTCAACCGGGTCCAGAGCCTGCGAAAGAGCTTGGACTTGGGCTACACCGATCGCATCAGGCTCGGCCTGGGGGGCGACCCCGCCCTCTTGGCTGCCGTTCGGCGCTTCTGGTCCTACGTGGCTCACGAGACGCTCTCGGTCGAGCTGGTGAGTGCGCCGGCAAACGCTTCGAGCGTGCAGGTGGATGGTCGCACGCTGCTACTGTGGGCCCAGCGGGTGTAGACTCCCAGCCATGGCCAAGCGGGAAAAAACCTATCGGAACCTGATTCCAGAGCCCGTGACGCGCATCCTCGCGTTTCACGGTGCCGTTCAGGTTGCGTCCGGGTTGGGGCGCCGCAGAGTCTCCGCTTCCGTGCACTTGGCTCCGTTCGACGACATCCTTGCGCTCTTCCTACCGGCGGGCTCCCCGTTCTCGAAGGCGATCGAGCGTGACCCGAAGGTGGAACTCTTCATCCAAGGTGGAGAGCAGAACTACTCGGTTCGCATCAAGGGGCGGGCTGTGTGCTCAGGGCCCGCTGGGGGACACGGGCGACGCATGGAGATCGTGCCTTGGCTGCCCGATGGCAGCACGCTGCAGCGTTTTCACCTGGTCGAGCTGTTGCCCGAGCGGATCGAGTTCTCCTATGACGACGGTGGCGAGCGCCGTCACTTCGAGGGAAACACCGATGCCGCCAAGGTCCCGACCTTGCCTACACGGTGGCTCGACGCCTGCTTCGGAGGGATCGTCCATGCGGTGGTCTTGGCCTTCGTTGTGCTGTGGGCCTGGGTCGGATGGTACGGCCAGTGGTACACCCTCCGCGTCGCCGCGCTGGCGCTCTCGCTCGCGGGTGCCCTGGGGATGTTGGCGGCCGCTCGGCTCGCGTACCGTTCGCTGGCGTTTCGAGCCTGGCAGCGCCGCAAGGCGGCCCGATTCCACGCTGGTCCTGTTGGCGAGGGCTTGCTTCCGCTCGCTTCGATCCAGGTGACATCGGGCGTCCTGGCCCTTCTGTCCTTGGTGTGCGTCATCGCTTCGGGTGCCATGTGGGGAGGGGGGCTGGCGGGCATCGCCTTGCTGGCATCGCAGCTGTGGTACCTGGTCCCTTGGTGGATGTTCCGCTTCGCCGGCGACATGGACAGCAAGACCAGGCCCGCTTGACAGGCGAAGGACCAGCGGCCATCTAAGAAGGGACTTCCGTTTTCGAGAGCCATCTTGGCCGTCGACCCAACGCGTCTGCGTAAGACGCTGGCATTCCTGCTTAGACACCGCCCCGACGTCGGCCGGCTAACAGCCGATGCCGAGGGGTGGTTCGAGCTGCAGCAGGTCACACGGGCGGTGCAGAGGCTGCTCCGAAGCTCGATCGAGTCCCTCGAGGTAGCGCGGGTCGCGCGCAGTGATCCTCGCTGCGGCTTCGAGCTCGACGAGGACCGCATCCGAGCCCGGAAAGGCTCCCCTGGAAGGCGGCGGGGCCGACAGCGAGTTCCGGACATCCTCTATCTGTCGGCCACCAAGACCCAGCTCGAGGAAGCCCTCGAGCTTTCCAGCCTGCCCCTGTCTGGAAGGCGGAGCTTCCGACTGCAGAGCCGAGAGCAGGAAGCGTGGGTGGCCGCACATCGCCGTGGTGGGGGACGTCCCGCGGTGCTCTATGTCGAAGCGGGTCGTGCCATCCGAGCCGGGGTGTCCATTCGGCGCAGCGGGTCAGGCCAGTACACCGCGACCGCACTACCAACCCGTTTCGTTCTCAACCTACGGCCGGGCTTCGACGTGCAAGCCTCGGCCGGAGGGTTCCTGGTCCGAAAGGCCCGGAACGGCGGCATCGAAGTTGGCCTGGTGCGGGTGCGCCGACGCAGCGGGGTCACTTGGGAAGTGGCGAAGGGAAAGTCGGAGATAGGCGAGACCCCTGCCCGCACGGCCGTCCGTGAGCTCCAAGAGGAGATGGGCATCGACACCGATCTCGAGGTGATTCGAGACCTCGGCGTCAGCCACTACGGGTTCTCGACCCCCAAGGGCGAACCGCGCCTCAAGTTGCTGCACCTGTTCGTCTTGCGGCCGCTGGGGCCTCTGGGGGACTTCCAACCCGCTCTGCCGGAGGGTATCGAGCAGGTTGCCTTCTTCGACGCCGATGGTGCGGTCCGGGTGGTCACGCATGGCAGCCTGCGGGAGCCGGTTCGGCAGCTGCGTCGCTGGATCAGGTCCCTCGAGGGTACCCCCGAGTTGGACCGCTGGCCCCTCACCCAGGTGCTCCGGGCTGCTCGTGACGAACAACCCGTCGGCGTGGACGATGCCCAGTCCCAAAGCCCCGTGGCAGGCGAAGAGTAACAAGGAGGTGGCCATGCAGAGCTGTGACTTCCTCGTCATCGGCGGCGGCCTGGCGGGCTTGAGCTACGCCCTCGAGGTGGCCGCGCACGGGTCCGTCGTCCTGCTCACGAAGACCGCGCTCGAAGAGAGCAACACCCGCTACGCCCAAGGAGGCATCGCCGCTGTGTGGCGCCCACCCGATACGGCCCAGGCACACGCGGAAGACACCATGCGCGCATGGGGAGACCTCTGTAGGCGCGAGGTGGTGGATCTCGTCGTGCGCTATGGTCCTGGCCGGGTGCGTGAGCTGGCGGAGCTGGGCGTACCGTTCAGCCAGGACGACACCGGCCAGGCGGTCCTGGGTCGCGAAGGCGGCCACAGGCACCGGCGCGTCCTTCACGTACAGGATCGGACAGGGGCCGCCTTCGTCGAGGTGCTCACCCAGGCCGTGCGCGCGCACCCATCCATTCAGGTCTGCGAGCATGCCATGGCCGTCGACCTGGTCACCGGCTCCTGGCTGGCGAGACGTAGCGGTGGCTTCCCCCCGTACCCGGACCAAGTGCGGGGGGCCTATGTGCTCGACGTCAGGACAGGCAACATGGGCCATGTCGCCGCCAAGGTCGTGGCGCTCTGCACCGGTGGGGCGGGCAAGGTCTACCTCTATACGTCCAACCCCGACATCGCCTCGGGGGACGGCGTAGCCATGGGCTGGCGCTGTGGTGCCCGGGTGGCCAACATGGAGTTCATCCAGTTCCATCCCACCTGTCTGTTTCATCCCAAGGCCAAGAACTTCCTGGTGACCGAGGCCATGCGGGGCGAAGGGGGCATTCTGCGTGATCGTGACGGCGAACCGTTCATGGTGCGCTACGACGAGCGTCGCGAGTTGGCGCCCCGCGATATCGTCGCCCGTGCCATCGACGCCGAGCTCAAGCGCAGCGGTGACGAGTGTGTGTTCCTCGACATGACCCATCACCAGCGAAGCTTCCTCGAGGAGCGCTTTCCCACCGTCTACGGCCGCTGCCGGGACCTTGGCATCGACGTCGCGACCCAGGGCATCCCGGTGGTTCCCGCCGCCCACTACACCTGCGGTGGCGTGGCCGTCGACATAAACGGCGAGAGCAACATCCGAAACCTCTACGCCATCGGTGAGGCTTCCTGTACCGGGCTTCACGGCGCCAACCGCCTGGCCTCGAACTCGCTGCTGGAGTGCCTGGTCTTCTCCCGGCGGGCGGCCCAGTCGGCCATCGCTCGCCTGGGAGACACTTCCCACGAGGCCATTCCAGAATGGGATCCCGGTGATGCCGTGGACGCCGACGAGCAAGTCGTCATCAGCCACATGTGGGACGAGATTCGTCGCTTCATGTGGAACTACGTGGGGATCGTGCGGACGGTGCTACGACTGAAGAGAGCCAGACACCGGGCAAAGCTGGTACGTGAAGAGATCCGCACCTACTACTGGGACTTCCGGCTCACAGGTGACCTGGTAGAGCTGCGAAACCTGGCGACCGTGGCGAGCCTGGTGGTCGAGAGTGCGCTGCGCAGGCGCGAGAGCCGGGGGCTTCACTACAACACCGACTTCCCGCGTTCGGACGTCCGGTTCTTGCGGGACACCGTGCAGCAGCGCAGGCTCTGAGGCTCCAATGGTCTCACTCATCGGCGTCGTGGTCATCATCTCCGTGGTCGTCGCTGCGGCTTGGTTGATGCTCGGTGGGGCGCCAGCCGCTCTGGGTTCCACGCCGGTGGTGTGGGCGGTCCAGCTGCGCGACGGCAAGGTCGCCCACTTCGAGGGTGGTTTCCCACCCCCGGGTTGGCGCGCAGTGTTCGATATCGCAACCGAAAGCGGCATCACGGGCGTCGTGCGCTATCGCGGGGACGGCAGCGTTCAGTTTACGGGGGACATCTCCGGGGCCGACCAGCAGCGCATCCGAAACGTGCTGGCTCGCGGCTCGGGTGGTTCCTGTGTCCCTGGTCCCAAGGGTTGACGCTGCTGACCTCCGCCGGTCGGCGGTTCAGTCGGTAGCTTCTTCGTCGTCCGCCAGCAGCCAGGTGAGGATTCCGGCTAGCACCTGGTCTTTCTCGGGTTCGTTGAGTACCTCGTGGAACAGCTGTTCGTAGCGGAGCTCTTCGGTGCGGCCGCCGTAGGACTCCACCAGTCGCCTCGCGGCTTCCGGATCGCAGATCTGGTCGGCGTCGCTGGTGACCATGAGTAGGGGGATCTCGAGCGCAGGGGCCGCGGTGGTGACGCGTTCCATGGCCGCGAGCATCTCTACGTACCAGCGGGGGGTGATGGTCGAATACACGCGCGGGTCTTTTTCGTAGGCCTTTACGACCTCCGGGTCGCGCGAGATGTGTTGGGTGTTCAGCTCGTTGGACAGGTTGACGCGCGGAAGGACCTTTGCCAGAAAGCCCGCCAACGCGATCTTGATCTTTGGAGCCTGTACCCGAACCCCCAACAGGGGGTTGGTGAGCACTACGCCGCGAACGGTGTGAGGGACGGGATCTCTCAGCCGGTCCAAGACCACCAGTCCGCCCATGCTGTGAGCCAGAATCGTGCAGGGACCACCTGCGTGGTCCATGGCCGCCACCAGGTCGTCGCCGTAGTCGAACCAGCTGTCCACGTGACCTTTCTTGCCTTCGCTATCGCCATGCCCACGCAGCTCGAGCACCACCGTTCGGTAGCCCGCTTCGACCAGGGTGGCGGCGACGTGATCGTAGCGGGCGGCGTGCTCGGCAAGACCATGGGTGACAAGGACGGTGCCCCGCGGCTGTTCGGGGGTCCAGCTGACGACGTGCAGCTTGGTGCCGTCGCGGCTCTGGATAAATTCGTGGGATGGCTCCATGGAGGGACTCCGGCGGTCTGACACGTTTTTTCGTGGTTGCGGGGTATCCGGCCTGAGGATGGGGGGCCATCCTTGGACCTGCCAGATCGGATCCTGGGGACCGCGACGGGTCCTGCGGATCGCGGTGGACCTGCCTCGGCCCTAGTCGAGTTCGTCCAGATCGAAGAGGTCAAAGGCATCTTCTGTCGGCGCCTCCGGCTTCGGCGCTTCGGTCACCGACCTCCGGATGGCGTCTCTGCTGCGCTCGTCTTCCTGCTTCTTCGCGGCTCCCATGACCGCGTCGGTGGACAGGTTCATCTGCTGCTTGAAGATGTCGTTGCCCCTCTTGAAGAGCTGGTCCCGCCTTGCTCTGCGCTCGTTCATGCGCTCGATGACCAGCTTGGTCGCGGAGGTGGAGGCGCCGGACATGCGCTGTGCGAACATGTCCCGCACGTAGTCGTCTGGGTTGCGCTCGACCCGGCGAGACGAGCCCCCGTCCCGCATGTCCTCGATCCAGACTGCGAGCAGGGTGCGGTCGGCGGCGGGGACGTCCTTGATTCACATCATGGAGTATGCGCACACAGCGAAGG
>CAZVHW010000271.1:0-2572 GCA_964626835.1 uncultured Enterobacterales bacterium | reverse complement strand
CGGTAGTGCGGCCAGTTGGCGGTCTTGGAGGGCTGGCCCCAGGTCACCCTGATGTTGCCCATCACCGTCTCTTCGTAGCCCTTGAGCTCCATGCGGAAGGCCAGCTCTTCGCCGATCTGGATGTTCGAGTTCACCTCGAACGTGACCTCTTCGCCCGAGAGGTCGTTGACGTAGCCAAACGCCAGGCCGTCCTTGGTCTGCAGAGCGACCATGACTCTGTTGCCGCTGCCTTCCATGACAAACCTCCTGTTGCTCGAGGATACCACGAACCCAACGACGGGAGCCCCCGATCTGGGGGCTCCGTTTCAGGCTGTGTCAGCTCGGCCGCGCGCTAGTCCTGGCTCGCTTGCTTGGCCTCGAATGCGGCCTCTTCGGCCAGGAACCAGCTGGCACCCTTCTTGGCGAGCAGGAAGCAGGCAACGCCCAGGCCGACGAACATGACCAGGCTGATGCCCTGGCCGACGACGCCCTCGTACCAATGGGCCGCTTCGCTCTGCAGATAGCCCTCGCCCGAGGCGGCCGTGACGACCTCGAACTTCTCGCCGATGGAGATGTACTGGATGGGTGCACCCAGCACGGTCTGCCGCATGATGGCGGTCGCGATCCCGAAGATGGCGGCGCCGGCCATCATGCCCGAGGCGATGAGGATGCCTTGTTCCTTGCGGGCGTTGCGGATCCTGTCCGTCTCGCCGGTCTTGGAGACGATCCAGGCCACCGCGGCGCCAGCCAGGACTGCGACATTGATGGAGATGGGTAGGTAGATGCCCAGCGCGAAGGCCAGCATGGGCACGCCAGCCATCCAGAGGACGATCGCCAGCACGCCGCCGAGACCGTAGAGCAGCCAGGGCTGGCTGGCAGGATCGGACAGCAGGCCCTGGGAGACCGCCGCCATCATGTTGGCCTGGGGTGCGGGGAGCACCTTGGTGTTGGACACCAGCTGGCCCACGTCGTTTTCGATGAGGAAGTGGTAGCCGGAGTCCATGATCGGAATGACGAACGCCACGACCAGGGACGCAAGGGCGATGCCAGCGAACTTCCACAGTTCCTGGTTTCGGGGCGTGGAGCCGAGCCAATAGCCGATCTTGAAGTCCGATATCAGGGCCCCCGCCGTGGACAGGGCCGTGCACACCGCGCAACCCACGATGAGGGAGATGAACATACCGCCGGTGCCCTTGAGGCCACCGGCCACCAGCGCGATGATGGTGAGCACGACGGTGATGAGGGTCATGCCCGAGACCGGGTTGACGCCCACGATGGCGATGGCGCGGGCGGCCACCGGCGTGAAGAGGAAGGAGAGCACGAAGCCGACGATGGCACCCAGGAAGGCGTACCAGACGCTCTCGCCCACCCCGTAGAGCGCGCCTGTCTCGGCGTCGGCGGTGGTCTTGGCGACGATGAAGAAGAGTACTGCGAACAGCACCGCGGAGCCTAGCTGGATGAGCAGGACGTTGCGGGGGCTCATGTCGAGTTGGGTGCGGGGTTCCTTGGACATGTCGGCACCACCCTTGAGGCCCTTGAAGCCCAGGGAGACCGAGGTGAGGATGATCTTGCCCATGCGGATGATACCGATGATGCCGGACACCGCGATGGCGCCGATGCCGATGGGCTTGACGAAGGCTCCGAAGATGGCATCGGAGTCCATGCTGGAGATGTCGTAGATGGTGCCCGCGTATGCGAACTCGGGCATCTGTGACCCGAAGTGGAAGACCAGGGGCACGAAGACCAGATAGGCCAGCACCGACCCCGCCGCGATGATGGACGCGTAGCGGATGCCGATGATGTAGCCGAGGCCGAAGAGTGCAGCGATGCCGTTGAGCGAGGCTTCGAAACGCATCTCGGCCATCTTCTCGCCAAAGCCCCCCATGAGGGTCTTGGTGGACATGGCCGGGTTCCAGGCGTGCACGGCTTCGACGACAAAGTCGTAAGCCGCCCCGAGGCCGAAGGCGGCGAACAGGACCTTGCCAGCAGAGCCGCTGGTGGACTCGCCCGAGACCAGGATCTCGTTGATGGCGGTGGCTTCCGGGAAGGGGAGCTCACCGTGCAGGTCCTTCACGAAGTACTTGCGCAGGGGGATGATGAGCACGACGCCCAGGGTGCCGCCGATGAAGCAGCTCAGGAAGATGTGCCACCAAGCCACCTCGAGCTGGTTGATGTACAGGGCAGGGATGATGAACGCTGCGCCCGCAGCCACCACGCCCGCGGCCTGGCCGATGGACTGCACCATCACGTTTTCGAGGATGGTGCTCTTCCCGCTTCGCTTGATGCCTTCGCGGCCGAAGAAGATGGCCAGGATCGCGATGGGGATGGATGCCTCGATGGCGTTGCCGGCGCGCAGTGCCATGTAGATGCACGCCGCGGAGAACACCAGCACCATGATCATGCCGGTGGTGACGGACCACACGGTGACCTCGGCGCGCTTGTCGGTCGCGGCGACGATGGGCTGGTATTCCTCGCCGGGCGCGAGCTTGGTGTAGGCGTTGGCTGGGAGCAACTTGCTGGGTTTGCGGCTCGACGACACGTCCATGGGGGCTCCGCTTTCGGGGTTCCTCGGTGGCCTGTCCTATACGGTTCC